>JALHND010000247.1 GCA_022843705.1 Burkholderiales bacterium | reverse complement strand
CATCCCTACATGATGTTCCTGGTGCAGGCCGACGACCGCGACCGGCTGCATGCCTATTTGGCGGAGCGCGGCGTGCAGACGCGCATCTACTACGGCACGCCGCTGCATCTGCACGAGGCCTCGGCGAAGCTCGGCTACAAAAAGGGCGATTTTCCGGTGGCAGAGCGGCAGTGCGAGCGTGTGCTGGCATTGCCGCATGCGCAGCACCTGACGGCGGAGCAGGTTGAATACGCCGCCGATCAGGTCAACCGTTTTTACGGCGGCTGAACTGCGGTATCGAAGCCGTAGCCCGGATGGAGCGCAGCGGAATCCGGGTCAGCCGTTGCGATGAGCCACTGTGTTCCCGGATTCCGGCCTGCGGCCTCCATCCGGGCTACAGGTATGCGCACAAAGGACCGGTGTGTCCGTTGCCCTCAGTCCACCTTGGCGCCGGTGGCCTTGATGATCTTGCCGACTTTTGCGGTGTCGGTTTCGATGATCTTCCTGAATCCTTCCGGTGTGCTGGTGACCGCCTCGAGGCCCAAGTTGGCGTAACGCTCGCGCACGTCGGGCAGCGCGTGGATGCGCACCATCTCGGCATTGAGGCGCATGATCAGCGGCCGCGGCGTGCCGGTCCGCGCGAACATGCCCCAGGAGTTTTCGATCGCGTAGCCGGCAATCCCCTGTTCGGCGACGGTCGGCATGTCGGGCAGCAGGGTCGAGCGCTGCGCGCTGGTGACGCCTAGCGCGCGCACCTTGCCGGCGCGGGACTGGGGTAGCGCGATCGGCATGTCGGAGAACACGACTTCGAGGCGGCCGCCGATCAGGTCGTTCAGCGCGAGGATGGTGCCCTTGTACGGCACATGCGTCATGTTGACGCCGGCCAGCGTCTTGAACAGTTCGCCCGCGGGATAGGCGATGGTGCCGGCGCCGCCGGAACCGAAGTTGAGGCTGCCCGGTTTCGCGCGCGCAAGCTGCACCAGCTCCTGCACCGATTTGGCGGCAACGCCCGGGTGCACCACCAGCAGTTGCGGTGCCGCGGCCAGCATGCTGATCGGCGCGAAGTCGCGCAGTGTGTCGTAGCTGACCTTGTAGAGGAAGGGATTGGTCGCGAACTGGCTCATGTTGGCGTGGAGCAGCGTGTAGCCGTCGGAGGGCGCGCGCATTGCGACCTCGGTGCCGATGATGCCGCTGGCGCCGGCGCGGGTGTCGACCACCACCTGCTGGCCCCAGTTCTCGGTCATTTTCTGGGCGATGATGCGGGCGCTGGTGTCGGAGGTGCCGCCGGGATTCCAGGGCACGATCATGCGGATCGGTTTGGTCGGGTACTGCTGGGCGGATTGGGCGAGGGCCGCGGCGGACAGCGCGGCAAGTATGAGGCCGGTCAGGCCACGGGTGACGGCATGCATGTTTGCTCCTCCTTGTGTGCGGGCCCGCGCTCTGGCGGCGCGTGACCCGGAATCAGCTTATCACTCCCCGTCCCGGTCGCAGGGACGGGGTCCGAACATATGGACAGCGCGGCTCAGGGCTTGCGCTGTGCCGCGATGAAGGCGCGGATTTCGCTGACCAGCGCCGGCTGGCGCTGGATGCCGGTCTCGCCGGTGTGGGATACGCCGTCGAGCAGCACCAGTTTCATGCCGGGACGGATATCCTTCAGCGCCTGCATCGCCTTCAGCGTGTGGTCCAGCGTGCCGACGATGCCCAGCGTCGGCACTTTCACCGCAGCCATCTGTTCCGGCGTCACCGCCTGGTCGCGGTAGCCGCGCAGCGAGGCCGCGGTGGCGAGCGGGTCGAAGGTCGGGTCGGCCTTGCAGGCGGCGATGCGTTTCTGGATTTCCTCCTCGGTCGGTTTTTTGCCGGCGGGGGCCTGGCGCATCAGGCGGCTGCGGCTGATGCAGTCGCGGGCGATTTCGGAGGCCTCGACCTCGATGCGCGGATCGTTGGCTTCCTTCGGCGTGCGGCCGGCGCCGGCAACCTGCACCGCAGTGAGGAAACGTTCGGGATGCAGGGTCAGCAGCTTGGCGACCGTGCTGCTGCCGAGCGAGAAGCCGATGATGTGGGCGCGTTCGAGTTTCAGTGCGTCGAGGATGCGCACCACGTCGAGCGACTGCTGGCGGCCGTAGGCGGCGGGATCGCGCGGCGAATCGCTCTTGCCGTGGCCGCGCGCGTCGAAGGCGATGACGCGGAAATTCTTCGCCAGGTTGTCGACGACGCCGGCGGTGATCCAGCTCTCCAGCCGCGAGGTGCCGCCGTGCAGCAGCACGATGGGTTCGCCCTTGCCAGTGTCGATGTAGCGGATTTTCACGCCGTCGGCATCGAGGTAGCGGTCTTCGTAGTTGGCTGCGGCTGCGGGTGCCGCGGCAAAACACAGCAGCAGCGCGGCGTAGCGGGTGACGATGTTCATGGTGTTCCTCCGGGGCGGCGCATCCGGGTTTTTATTCGGATTCTGCTGCGGCGCCCGCTGCGCCGGGGTGGCGGGCCGCGGAACCCAGATTAAACCGATCCGGGTTGCGCATGCGTGCCGCGTTCAGC
>JALHND010000246.1 GCA_022843705.1 Burkholderiales bacterium | reverse complement strand
CCACGGTGCGACGAGATAACCCACGCGCAGGGCAGGGGCGATGGTCTTGGAGAAGGAGCCGATGTAAATGACGTTGTCGCGGTCGCTCAGCGCATGGAGCGCCGGCGGGCGTTCGCCTGACCAGCTCAAGTCGGCATAACAATCGTCTTCGATCACCGGCACGCCGTAATCCGCGGCAAGTTTGAGGAGTGCCGTGCGCCGCGCCAGCGGCAGGATGGTGGCGCTCGGGTTCTGCACCGTCGGGATGGTGTAGATGTATTTGGGGCGCACACCTTTCGCCTTCAGCGCGGCGAGCGCCTCCGCCAGCGCATCGGTGCGCATGCCCTCGCGGTCCAGCGGAATGCCCACGGGGGTCACGCCCAGCCTGAGCAGGCGGTTGATCGAGCCCTGGTAACAATCCTCCTCGATCAGTACCGTGTCGCCGCGTTCAAGCAGCGTGTGATTGACCAGATCCAGACCCTGGAGCGAACCCGAGGTGATCAGGATGTCGTCGGCGCTGCAATTCATGCCGGCATCACGCTTCAGTTTCGCCGCCAGAAAATCGCGCAGCGCGCGGTAACCCTGGGGCCCGCTGTTCAGGCCATAGGTCGACAGCGTGCGCCCCTCGCGCCGCAGTACCCCATCGGCCGCCGCGACCAGGCCGTCGAGCGGCAGTGCGTCCGGATCGTTGTTGCCGCCGGTGAAATCGTATTTGGGGCGGCCGGTCCAGCGCGCGGCGGCGGGAGGCAGGCCTGCGGGCAGCAGTGCCGTGAAATCGAATGGGCTTGTGGTCATGGATGTCCTGGGTCAGGGGCGATGATGGTCTGCCCCCAATTATGAAGGCAGTCTGAAAGCGGTACGTTAAAGTCGCCAAGGCATCCCATGGAACCCGGATCCGGCATTCAACCGTAGAAGAGGCACGATTTGCGTACCGTACTGCAGCCCCTGGTGTTCTGGGTTGTCCGGAATTTCCTGCTGTTTCTCGTCATCGTCGGGATTCTCGTCGCGGCGGGTGTCCTGCAGACGAAATTCACCGAATGGGCTTCCCGGACCGCCGAGCTTTCCGGACTCGAGGCCGAGCAGCGCGATGTCGAACAGTGGCAGCGCAGGGGAAAGGCGGATCTGGCCGGTCGCATCGACCGGCTCAGGAATGCGCCGGCCGGTATTCTCAGTGCCCGGGTCGAATCCCTGTCGAAGGACATTGAGGAAAAAGAGCGGGAACAACAGAAACTCGGCGGACTGCCTTCCCTGGTCATGGGCGGCGCCATCGGCAGCGGCATTGCCGCGCGCCTGAAACTGGGACTGGAAATCGAACTGCTGAGGCAGGAACGCGAGCATATCGCCTACCTGCTGTCGGCAATCCGGGCGCCTGAAAACCTCGAGGAACTGCGGAAGAAACACGTTATTGCCTACGCGCTGCTGATGCAGAACGAGGCTGCGCAGGCCCACCTCAAGGCAAGCCATCCGTTCAAGGTTCATGTGCCGGCCACGGCGCCATTTGATCAGCTCAGGGCATTGCAGGCGACCCATGAAAAACTGGAACAGGACAACCGGGCCGCCCATGAGAACTACAGGCGCCAGGCCGAGCGGGTCAAAAGCATCAAGGCGTCACCGCAGACTTTCAGCATCAAGGAAGACCGGATCGATGAGATTGTCAGGCCGCTGAATGCCGCGATCGACGAGCGCCGGAAATTTGTCCGGGACCACTGGCTCTCACAACTCTCACAGCCCATCAGCAGGGTATTGCCCATCGCGCTGCTGGTTCTGCTGGCGGTCATTCTGACGCCAGTGGCAATCAAGGCTTTGTTCTATTTTGTTTTTGCGCCTCTTGCTTCGCGCCGGCCGCCGATCTGCATTCTTCCGGAAGCATCGGGGCAGGGCGCGCCGCTGACAGAAGGCATCGACAGTCCGCCGGACCGGGCCCGATTCACGGCAGTGTCACAACGGCTGAACCTCGTCCCGGACGAGGAGCTGCTGATCCATCCGGAATACCTGCAGAGTTCTCCCCGCGAATCAAAGCCCGATACCCGGTGGCTGCTCGATTGGTCCCTGCCGCTGAGCAGCCTGGCTTCGGGCATGGTCGCCTTGACCCGCATTCGCTGCGGGGAAACCGCCACGGTAGTCATTTCACCCCGGCGGGACGCGCTGAGCGAGGTGGGCGTGCTCGAGCTGCCGGAGGGCAGCGCCGTCGTGTTCCAGCCGCGCAGCCTGGTGGGGGTGGTTTATCGCCGTGAGGCACCCCTCAGGATCACGCGGCACTGGCGCCTCGCCAGCTGGCATGCCTGGCTGACGCTGCAACTGCGCTATCTGGTTTTCCACGGCCCGGCCAAACTGATCGTGAAGGGATGCCGCGGCGCCCGTTTCGAAGCTGCCCAGACCGGCCGCAGGATCAACCAGGCCGGCACGATGGGCTTCAGTGCCAATCTGCTGTATTCGACGACCCGCTGCGAGACCTTCGCGTCCTACCTGATGGGCGAACAGGAGCTGTTGAACGACAGCTTTGCCGGCGAGCCGGGCTTTTATGTCTACGAAGAGACGCCGAACTTCGGCCGGAGAACGGGGCTGACGGGACGGGGGCTGGAGGG
>JALHND010000245.1 GCA_022843705.1 Burkholderiales bacterium | reverse complement strand
GCCGGGAAGGCGAGTTTCACCCAGAACATCGGCAGGTATGCAGCCGACGCGATGTCGGGGCGGATGCCCAGGAGAGGCAGCATCAGCAGCGTCGCGCCGGCCAGCCCCGCGGCCAGTGCCAGCAGGTAACGCCGGCGCCAGACCCGCGGCGCAACGGCCGCTGCGTCCCCCGCCAGCATGTCGATCAGTTCATCGGTCTTCATGGTCACTCCGTATCAGCGCCGCCAGCGCCTTCAGTCCGCGATGCACACCCACCTTCACCGCCGCCTCCGACATCCCGGTGACGCGCGCGGTCTCGGTCACCGACAGTCCTTCCAGCCTCATGTGCACGATCGGCAATCGTTGCCGGTCGGGCAGCTTTTCCAGCAGCTTGCCGAGGTCGCGCCGGGCATCGGCCGCGTCGGTGTCGGAAACCGCGAATACCGCCAGCTCGTCATCCAGCGGATCGTTCAGCATCTCCCGCCCCGCCCGCCGCCGCAACAAATCCACCAGCTTGTAACGCGCAATGGCATGGATCCAGGCCGTCAGCGGCTGGCCGGGATCATAGGTGTGGCGCTGGTTGTGCACGGCCAGCAGGACCTCCTGCACCAGGTCCTCGACCTCGTCCGGCAGACGCTGCAGCCGTGACCGCAGGAACCCGCGCAGGTGCGCCCCCAGCTCCTTCAGGAATCCGCGGTAGGCCGCGGCATCGCCATCCAGCCCGGCCACCAGCAGATCCCGCAGTCCTTGTTCGCTTGCGCCCAATCGTGGCCTTCCTGTCTGTATTCGCATGCCGGAGCGGTCCGGTTACAGCGCATGCAAAAAATTTTCCGGCGGATTCTGCCTGATTCCCGGAACACGGGTTGCGGAATTTATTTTCGCCGCAGTGTAACCGGTCGCTGTTCCGCGACGAACTAGGCTACAGACCGTGCGGATGCGCAGCAATTGCGTGATTCCGGGCGGCTGCAAACCCAACCACCACTCAAGGAGTCATGCACCATGAATTCGAAATCCCTCGCCATCACCGCCGTCACCCTCGCCGCGCTGGTTTCCGGCGCCGCCATTGCCCAGGACAAGGGCGCCTCGATCAAGGGCGAAAAGGAACGCTGCTACGGCATCTCGCTCGCCGGCAAGAACGACTGCGCCGCCGGCCCCGGCACCAGCTGTGCCGGCACCAACAAAGTCGATTACCAGGGCAATGCCTGGAAATATGTCGCCAAAGGCACCTGCACCGGCATCAAGACCCCGAAAGGCAACGGCTCGCTGAAGCCCATCTGAGCGGCCGCTGACAACGCGCACCTCGCAACCATGACCACATTCCCCGACGCCGGGCTGGGACTGAAACCGCAGCATTTCGATGCGGCGCTCGCTTGCGGCACGGCGGGGTTGTGGTTCGAGGTGCACCCCGAGAATTACATGGTCGCCGGCGGTCCGCGGCTGGCCTGGCTGGAAACCATCCGCGGCAGACATCCGGTTTCACTGCACGGCGTCGCGCTGTCCCTGGCCGCCGATGACGAACCCGACGCGGCACATCTGCGGCGCCTGGCGGAACTGGCGCGGCGCATCGAGCCGGTGCTGGTGTCCGAACACCTGGCGTGGTCGACCTGGCGCGGCGCCTATCATCCCGACCTGCTGCCTTTCCCGCGCACCTCCGAAGCGCTGGCGCGCATCGCCGGCAACATCGCGCGTGCGCAGGATGCATTGGGGCGGCGCATTGCGGTCGAAAACCCCTCGCATTACCTGAAACTTGACGGCCACGAATGGAGCGAGACCGATTTCCTGAAGGAACTCGCACAACGCAGCGGCTGCGGGCTGCTGCTTGACGTCAACAATGTCCATGTCAGCGCGCACAACATGGGTTATTCAGCGGAGGACTATGTCGATGCCTTTCCGGGTGAGGCCGTCATGGAAATCCATCTTGCCGGCCACTCGCAGGATCCCAATCTCGGTGCCGCGCTGCTGGTCGATTCGCATGACGCACCGGTGGCAGCTGAAGTGTGGGCGCTTTATGAGCGTTTGATCCGCCGCATCGGCGCGCGGCCGACGCTGATCGAACGCGACGACAATCTCCCGGCCTTCGAGCTGCTGCTGGCCGAACGCGACCGCGCGGCGGCCGTGCTGCAGGCAATGCTGGCGGAGGCCGCCTGATGATCACGTCCGGCGCCCTGGGTCGTTTCCAGGACGATTTTGCGCGCGCGCTGCTGGCCGTCGACGAAGCCATGCCGCCGTCGATGGCCGCACTGGCCGGGCAGCCGGCCTTCGCGGTCTATCGCAACACCGTGCTCAAGGCCTGCATCGACGCGCTGCAGGCCAATTACCCTGCGGTGAACCGCCTGGTCGGCGACGAGTGGATGCGCGCAGCCGCCGCGGTCTACGCCCGCAACACCCTGCCCGGGCTGCCGATGCTGCTCGACTACGGCGCGGACTTTGCCGGATTTCTCGAGCGTTTCGAACCCGCCGCCGAACTGCCCTACCTGCCCGGTGTCGCAAGGCTCGACCGCTGCTGGACCGAGGCCCATGCCGCAGCCACCGAAGACCCGCTGGATCCGGCCGCCATCACACAGCTGGCCGAAGGGAATTTTTTCCG
>JALHND010000244.1 GCA_022843705.1 Burkholderiales bacterium | reverse complement strand
GCGAGGATGATCGCGCCGTCCCTGGTCTTGAAGGTCTGGTAGGGCACGATGTTGGGGTGCGCGTTGCCGATGCGCGAGGGCGATTCGCCGGTGGCGAAGTAGTTCATCGCCTGGTTGGCGAGGAAGGCGACACAGCTGTCGAGCAGCGCGACGTCGATCCATTGCCCCTTGCCGGTCACCGCGCGGTGGGCCAGCGCCGCGCAGATCGCGATAGTGGCGTACATGCCGGTGGTCATGTCGATGATCGGGATGCCGACACGCTGCGGTCCGCCGCCGGGCAGGCCGTCAGCCTCGCCGGTGATGCTCATCAGTCCGCCCATGCCCTGGGCCATGAAATCGTAGCCGGGCCGGTCCTTGTAGGGACCGGTCTGGCCGAAACCGGTGACCGAGCAGTAGATCAGGCCGGGATTGAGTTTGGCGAGGTCGTCATAACCGAGGCCGTAACGCGCGAGGTCACCGACCTTGTAGTTCTCCACCAGCACGTCGACACCTTTTGCCAGCTCGCGCACCAGCTGCTGGCCCTCGGGTTTGCTCAGGTTCACCGTGATCGATTTTTTGCCGCGGTTGGCGGCGCAGAAATAGGCCCCCTCTTTCGTTTCATTGCCCTGCTCGTCCTTCAGGAACGGCGGCGCGTAGCTGCGCGAGTCATCACCCTTGCCGGGGCGCTCCACCTTGATCACCTCGGCACCCAGGTCGGCGAGGTTCTGTGCGGTCCACGGACCCGCGAGCACGCGCGAGAGGTCGAGTACCTTGATATGCGATAACGGTCCAGCCATGATGAATTCCAGTCGGTTGAAATAAGTCGTAGAAAATCAGCGGCCCACGAAGCGCGGCTTGCGCTTGTGGATGAAAGCATCGTAGCCGATGCGGTAATCCTCGGTGTTGAAATAGTCGAAATTGGCTTCGATTTCCGCGGCCGTCAGCGGCGCCGGCTGCGGCGTCAACCGGCGGATGAACTGCTTGTGCCAGCGCGCGACCAGCGGCGCGCCGTCGCAGATGCGGCCCGTGGTGGCGGCGGTTTCCGCGGCCAGCGCAGCGTCATCCACCAGCCGCGTCAGCAATCCCTTGTCGTACGCCTCCTGCGCGCCCCACATGCGGCCCTCGACCAGGATTTCCAGCGCCGCGGCGCGGCCGATCAGCGGCAGCAGCGCGGCGAGCTCGTCGTAGGCAATCGCAAAACCCAGGCGGTTGATCGGTACGCCGAAACGCGCGCTTCTTCCGGCAATCCGCAGATCACACTGGCAGGCCAGCTCCAGGCCACCTCCGGCGCAGGCGCCGTGGATCATCGCCACGGTCGGATGGCGGCATTCGCCGACTGCGCGCAGCGCGCCGTAGACCAGCTCGCGGTGATAAACCCGGCCCTGTTCAACGGTGTTGCGTTCGGTCGCGAACTCGGCGATGTCGGCGCCGGCGGCAAAGGCCTCGCTGCCGGCGCCGCGCAGCACGATGCAGCGCAGGCCGTCATCGGCCGACAATTCAACAAACGCGATGGCCAGCGCGCGCCACATTGCCACCGTCAGCGCATTCAGTTTCGGGGGATTGGACAGCGTGACCGTTGCCACCGGGCCGTCGCGGGCCACCAGGATTTCACCACTCATGGCGCAATTTTAAGCGATGAGCCCGCGGATGTAGCCGGCGCCGATGAACACGGCAAGGCCGCAGACCATGCCGGCGAACATGTTGCGCCGGGCGAGATGATAGGCCAGCAGGGCCGCGGCGCAGGCCAGCAGGCGGTCGGCCAGCGCGGTTTCCGCCAGCAGCCCGGAGGGCGCGACGATGATGCGCGCGATCAACCCGGCAACGAGGGCGTAGGCGACACAGGACACCCACTCGAACATCGCGCTTTTCGGGTCAAGCCGCCCCGACAGCAGCACGCCCAAGCCGCGCCACAGGTACGTGGCCAGGCCGCAGGCGGCAATTGCCAGTCCGATCTCAGCGGCGGCCGGCATGTGATCGCTGCAGCAGGAAGGCGGCGGTGCCGCCGATGAACCCGGCGCCGAGCAGGCTCCAGCCGGGCGCCACGGCGTGCAGCGCCAGGGCAGTGCCGGCTCCACAGACCAGTGCGGCAATCGCGGATTTCGAACGCGCCTCGCCGACCAGGGTCACGAAGAAATAGAGCGGCGTCAGCAGCGCGAGGCCGTAACGCGCCAGCGGCGGCAGCGCGCCGATCAGCAGCTGGCCGATCACGGCGCAGACCGCAGCCGAGCCGATGCACACCACGGAGAAGCCGATGAAGTACTGCCAGCGCGCCTCGAGGTCTTCAAGATCGTGGTCCTCGAAACGGCGGATTGCCACCGCCCAGGTGGTCATCGACACCATCTGGGCGACCAGCAGGAACTGCCACAGTGAACGCGCGCGGTTGCCGCGGCGCATCAGCGGCATCAGGGTCAGGGTCATCGGAAAAAACCGCGCGGCACTCAGCGATACCGCGAGCACGGTCGCCGCCAGCGCGGCACCGCCCGCCTGCATTTCCATCAGCACCAGCTGTCCGGGCAGCGCCCAGATGGCAAAGGTCGCCAGCAGTGTCAGGTAAACCGGATATCCGGCATCGGCGGCCAGCGAACCGTAACCGAGGAA
>JALHND010000243.1 GCA_022843705.1 Burkholderiales bacterium | reverse complement strand
CGGCGGCGATGGTGGTGATCAGGCTGATGTTGTGCGGCAAAACGCGGTTCCTCCTTTTGAGTTCTAAATAACACAAAGCTGTGGCGGATGTGGGCGGCCGGTGCGTCGCGGCGCATCTGCGGAGGATGGAGCGCTGCAGGGTTGACGCAGTTCAAAAAAAATCCGCGCAGGTGCGCGGATTGGATGAGGTTCGGGCCGACCAAGCTGCGGCCGGAGCGGGTTGCGCGCCGGGGATTATCTATAAGTAATTGATTTTATTAATACTTTTAGAAGGCATAACGGCGCATGCCACCATCGACCGGGATCACGGTGCCGGTCACGTAGCTGCCGCGCGCCGAAGCAAGGAACACCGCCATCGCGGCGATTTCTTCAGGCTCGCCGTAACGGCCGAGCGGTATCTCGTGTTTTTCCTCGTGGGCGCGGAACTCGGGCGAGTACTTGCGGCGGATCTGTTCGCTCATGATGCGGCCGGGTGCGAGGCAGTTGACAGTGATGCCGTGCCTGCCGACTTCGCGCGACAGGCCCTTGGACCAGCCGTGGATCGCGGCCTTGGCCGGCGTTGCGGCGAGCAGCGAGTCGGGCTCGGACTTGCCGGAGAGGTTGATCACGCGGCCCCATTGGTTGCGGATCATGTCCGGCAGCACGGCGTGGGTGAGCTGGCGCACGCGCACGAAGTTGAGTGTCATCACGCTCTCCCATTCCTCTTCCGGTGCATCGACGGGGATTGCCGGGCGGCTGCCGCCGGCGCTGTTGACGAGGATGTCGATCCGTCCCAGCGCCGCGCGTGCGGCATCGGCCAGTTTCTGCGGCGCGCCGTCCTGCATGATGTCGATTTCGACAATGGCCGGCGTCGCGCCGCCGGCGGCGGTGATTTCCGCCGCGAGTTCCTCCAGCAGCGGGCGGCGTCGCGCGGCGATGCAGACCTTCACGCCCTCCGCCGCGAGCATTTTCGCGATGCAACGCCCGATACCCTGGCTGGTGCCGGTGACGAGGGCGGTTTTTCCGGTGAGTTCAAGATCCATTGATTTATTCCGTTATCGGTTGTGATTCAAGCGATGAATGATGAGTGATGAACGATGAGCGCCCCCTGGTTTGGTTTGCGCTCATCGTTCATTGCTCCTCGCTCATCACTGCCTTTTGGCCCATGTTTTCCACGCGATCCACAGCTTGCGCAGCGGTGTCAGCGAGGTGCGGTGGGTCAGCACGCGGCAGCCGTCGTCGCGGATTTCCTCCAGCAGCGTGCGGTAGATCGCCGCCATGATGATGCCCGGCAGCTGTGGTTTGCGGTCCTGCGGCGGCAGCAGCGCGAAGGCATGGTCGTAGGTGTCCAGCGCGCGTCTGACCTGCCGCTCCATCAGTTTGCCGAAGGCGTCCTGCGCCTGCAGCGCGGCACTGCCGTGGACGATCTGCGAGGCCTCGATGCCGGCGGCGGCGAGTTCGTCGAGCGGCAGGTAGACACGGTTGCGGCGCGCATCCTCGCCGACGTCGCGGATGATGTTGGTCAGCTGGAAGGCAAGGCCGAGTTGTTCGGCGTATTCGAGCGTGCGCGGATCGCTGAAGCCGAAAATCCGCGCCGACATCAGGCCGACGATGCCGGCGACGCGGTGGCAGTAGAGTTTGAGGGTGTCGAAATCGGGGTAACGGTTGTATTCGAGGTCCATCGCCATGCCGTCGATGACGGTGGCGAGCTGGTCCTCGGTGATGCCGTACGGGCCGATGGCATCGGCCAGCGCGCGTGTCACCGGATGCTGCGGATTGCCGGCATGGAGGCGGCGCAGTTCCTCGCGCCACCAGGCCAGCTTGGTCCGCGCGACGCCGGGATCGGTGCATTCGTCGACCACGTCGTCGACCTCGCGGCAATAGGCATAAAGCGCGGTGATTGCCCGGCGCCGCTCGGGCGGCAGGAACATGAAGCTGTAATAGAAACTCGAGCCGCTGGCGGCGGCCCTGTCCTGGCAGTACTGGTGGGCTGAGTCGGTCATGATTATTGTTCAGCGGCGATCACGCCGCTGAACACCAGTATTCCCCTTCTCCCCTTGGGAGAAGGGTCGGGGATGAGGGAAAGCCGCGGCAAGAAAATTCATCGGAACATCGACTGTGCCAGCATCAGCGCCCAGTCAGGTTTGGTCAGTACCGGCCGCCGGCGGAAGACATCGCCACCGACGGCGTCGATGCGGTCGAGGATACGCGCGCCGCCGGCAATGATCATGCGCATTTCGAGGCCGATGCGTCCGTTGAGGATGCGGCCCAGCGGCCGGCCGGAGTCGAGCAGGGCGCGGGTGCGTGCGGTCTGGAAGGCCATGAACTCGGTCCAGCGGCCGCCGCAGTCGCCGGCTGCGATCTGCGTTTCGCTGATGCCGTACTGCCGCATTTCGTCCTGCGGAAAATAGACACGGTCCTTTTGCCAGTCGATGGCAACGTCCTGCCAGAAATTGATCAGCTGCAGGCTGGAGCAGATGGCGCTGGAGTATTCGAGGTTTTTCGGCGTCGCCGCACCGTAGAGCACCAGCAGCAGGCGGCCTACCGGGTCGGCGGAGCGGCGGCAGTAGTCGAGCACGTCTGCGTAATTCGCATAACGCTTGACCGTGACGTCCTGGGCAAAGGCCGACAGCAGGTCGTGAAAGGCGGCCAATGGCAGGTCGTGCTCACGGATCACCGCGGCGAGTTCGGAAAACCAGGGAATGAGCGGTTTTTCGCCGCGTTCTATGCGCTGCAGTTCGCGGCTGAATCCGGCAAGCTGCGCCAGGCGTTCCTCATCCGGCGCATCGCCTTCGTCGGCAAAGTCGTCGGATTCGCGGGCGAAGCGGTAAATGAGGGCT
>JALHND010000242.1 GCA_022843705.1 Burkholderiales bacterium | reverse complement strand
GTGCACGAGCGGCTGGTGCTCTACAAGCGGCTCGCCAACTGCGACAGCGATGAACAGCTGCAGCTGCTGCAGGAGGAACTGATCGACCGTTTCGGCGAGCTGCCGGATGCCACGCGCACGCTGCTTGAGTGCCACCGCCTGCGCCTGCTCGGCAAACCGCTGGGCATCGCCCGTATCGACGCCAGCGACGCGGTGATCAACCTGCAGTTCGTGCCCAATCCGCCGATCGAGCCGATAAAAATCATCACGCTGATCCAGAAGAAAAAGAACTACAAACTCGCCGGCCAGGACCGGCTGCGCATCGAGACCGCGACGCCGGACCTGAAGTCGCGGGTCACCGAAATCCGCCGGATATTTGCCGAACTCGGTTGATGCGCAGACAATGGCGCTGGCTTCCGTCACGAGGACCGCGCCCATGAACACAAACCGCCTGAAACCCGCCATCGCGCTGCTGCTGTTGCTGGTGCTGCATGCCGGCCAGGCCGCAGCCCAGTCCGCCATCGGTTTTGTCGTCCTTCACGGCAAGGGCGGCCGCCCCGAGGGCCTGACCGCCCCGCTGGACGCGAGTCTGCAGCAGCAGGGCATGCTGGTGATCAGCCCCGAGATGCCCTGGTCCGGCAAACGCAAATACGACGCCGACGTCGCTGCGGCGGAAACGCAGATCACCGAAGCCGTCCGGACCCTGCGCCAGCGCGGCGCTGCCAAGGTGTTCCTTGCCGGCCACAGCCAGGGCGCGGTGTTCGGCCTGCATTACGCATCGAAACATCCGCTCGACGGTCTGGTGCTGATCGCCCCCGGCGGCAATGTCGCGACGAATTTCTATCGGCAGAAGGTCAGCCCCTCGGTATCGAAGGCACGCAGCCTGGTGGCTGGCGGCAAGGGCAATGAACCGGGTGAATTCGAGGAATACGAAGGCGACAAGGGATTCTGGACCGTGCGCACCACGGCCGCGGCCTACCTGTCGTGGTTCGATCCCGAGGGCGCGATGAACCAGACAAAATCGTCGCGGGCGTTGCCGAAAACCCTGCCGGTGCTGCACGTCGCACCGACCTCGGACTATCCGGTGCTGCTGCGCGCCAAGCAGGACATGTACGACGCGCTGGCGACGCCGCTGAAACGCCTCTACGAACCGTCTTCGGACCACCGCAATGCGCCGCGCGACGCGGCCGCCGAAATCGCGCGCTGGGCGGCGGAAGTCGCGGGCAAATAGAAAGGTCTTTCATGCCCCTGCGCAAGTGGCGGCCGCAGGACCTCGATGCCACCATCGAAACCTTCCGCCGCGCGGTGCATGAACTCGCCGCCGCGGATTACAGCCCCGAAGAACTCGAGGCCTGGGCGCCGCATGAAGCCGACCATGCCGCCTGGAAACGGCGCATGGAAAACAGCCAGGGCTGGATTTTCGAGATCAACGGCAAACTCGGCGGCTTCATCACGACGGATGCGCCGGGCCACATCGACCTGCTTTATGTGCACCCCGATTGCAGGCGCATGGGAGTTGCCGCGGCGCTGCTGGAACTGCTGATCGCCGACGCCAGCGCACGCGGCATCGGCACCCTCCACACCGAAGCGAGCCGCACCGCAAAGCCGTTTTTCGGGCAGGCCGGATTCTCGCTGCTGCGCGCGGAGCGGGTCGAGCGCGGGGGCGTGGCACTGGAGCGTTTCGTGATGGAACGCCGGCTGTGAACGGCGGCGCGCGCCTCGGGACTACGGCCGCCGCGCTGTGCGCCGCGATGTTCGGCGCAGCCTTCCTGATCAAGCGCCTGCCCTGCGGACAGGATCTCGAAACCTGGCTAGCCCTGGGCCTCGTGGTGTGTCTGCTGCTGATCGCGCTGCCTTGGCTATTGAATCGTGGCGCGTCGGCGTTGATTCGCACCGGATACAGCGCAGCCGCTCTCGTGGCAGGCATCGCCACCTGGGTCGCCGGCTTCCATTTCGCCAGCATTCCGCTGCTGTGCCGGTTGTTCTGACAGCCGCGTAATCCCGCGGTTTCGTAGCCCGGAAGTAGCGCAGCGAATTCCGGGACAGGTCCATGCAATGGTTCAGGACGGCCCCGGACTCCGGCCTGCGGCCGTCCTCCGGGCTGCTGACTGCAGGATTACCCCACCGCGGAATTGGAATGGAAAATCAGTCCCGCGTGTTCGCGCAGCGCGTGGAACCTGATCTTCGGCCACTGTTCCTGCGCGACATCGATCTCGATTGAATTGGCGGCGAGGAAGGCCGGCGCGCCGACGGCGTCATGCGCGACGCGGTGGGCGTTGGCGTCGATGAAGCGCTGCAGTTCACGGTCATCCTCGCAGGTGACCCAGCGCGCCGCCACGTAACGCGCCGGCGACAGCCGCGCTTCGCAGCCGTATTCATGTTTCAGGCGGTGCGCGACGACCTCGAACTGCAGCTGGCCGACGGCACCGAGCAGCAGCAGGCTGCCCGCCACCGGCTTGAACACCTGGATCGCGCCCTCCTCGCCCAGCTGCGCCAGCCCCGTCTTCAGCTGCTTGCTGCGCAGCGGGTCGGCCACCTCGACGGTCTGGAACAGTTCCGGCGCAAAAAACGGCAGGCCGGTGAACTGCAGGTCCTCACCCTCGGTCAGCGTGTCGCCCAACTGCAGCACGCCGTGGTTGGGGATGCCGATGATGTCGCCGGCGTACGCGTCCTCGACCTGTTCGCGCCGCTGCGACATGAAGGCCACCACCGAACTGGGCCGGAAAAACTTCTCGGTGCGGCAGTTCTTGAGCCGCATCGTGCGCTCGAAACGGCCGGAGCAGATGCGGATGAAGGCAACGCGGTCGCGGTGGCCGGGATCCATATTGGCCTGGATCTTGAACACCACGCCGGAGAATTTCGGCTCCTCCGG
>JALHND010000241.1 GCA_022843705.1 Burkholderiales bacterium | reverse complement strand
CTCCCCCGCGAACAGCACGTTGTCGCGGAACAGGTCGGCGTGGATCGCGCCGCGCGGCAGGTCGGAGAAACGGTACAGCGACTGGAAACGGATTTCCTCCTGCAGCAGCGCCGCCTCGTGTTGCGGCAGGAAGGGCAGGATCTCGGGCAGCACGCCCTTCCACCATTTCGGGCCGCGGGGATTGTCCATGGTGGCGGGATAGGACTGTCCGGCGAGGTGCAGCCGCGCCAGCACGGCGCCGATGGCGGCGCAATGGCCGGCCGTCGGTGCAGCCACATCGGCGCCCTCGAGGCGTGCCACCAGCGCTGCGGGTTTGCCGTTGAGGCTGCCGAGGTAGCTGCCGCCGCGGCTGGCGACAGGGTGCGCGCTGGGCACCCCGCGCTCGGCGAGGTGGGCCATCAGGTTCAGGTAGAAGGGCAGTTCCTGCGCGGTCAGTTTTTCGAACAGCGTCAGCACGTAGCGTCCGCCGCTGGTGGTGACGAAATAATTGGTGTTCTCGATGCCGGCGCTGATGCCCTGCAGGTCGACGAGTTCGCCGACGTCGTAATCCTGCAGCCAGTGGCGCAGTTCGACGGCGCTGACGGTGGTGAAAACGGACATGATGGTGAATCGTGAATAGTGGGCGGTGAACGGTGAGCAGTAAACGGTGAACAGTAAGCGGTAAATCGTGGGCATGAGGTGTTTGCAGTTCACCGCTCACTGCTTACTCTTTACCGCTTACCGCATTTTCCCCCGTCGCCCGCGATGCGCCGGCGGTGTTTCTAGAACTGGTGGATCACCCACATCGGCGGCCGCACACCGCTGTCATGGGCTTCCTGGCGCGCGAACTTGCCGTCGCCGCGCTCGTCGATCATGTAGTAGGGCCGGCCATTCGGCGGCGTGACCTTGAGCATGTAGAGCTTGCCGCCGATGCGGTATTCCTCGACGGTATCCTCGCCGCGCTTGCGGATGGTGACCTGCGGTTCCAGTGTCGGGTCGAGTTCGAAACCGCGCGGGGGGGGCGGCGGCTCGGGTATCGGTTGTGCTTTCGATTTGTCCTGCGCGGCTGCAGGCAGTACGGCGGCCAGCGCGGCGGCGATCAGGAGGTGTTGCAGGATGTGTCGCATGTGGGGGCTCCGGTAGCGATCATTATCCGGTTTTTGGCGTGCTTTTGAAAGGCAATTGCGGGCCGGCGGCCGGCAGACAGCGCGTCAACTCTGCGATAATCCCCGCCAATCCCGGCGCAGTGCGGACCCCGATTTCCGTAACCGCCGCTTTCACCCACGCTGCATGGCCTGCGCATGAAAACCCTGCTCCTTGTCGACGGTTCCTCCTACCTTTACCGGGCCTTCCATGCGATCAGGGACCTGCGCAGCAGCCGTGGCGAGCCGACCAATGCCATTTACGGCGTGCTCAACATGCTGCGCCGGCTGCACAAGGATGTGCCGGCGGAATACAGCGCCTGCGTGTTCGACGCCAAAGGCAAGACCTTCCGCGACGACCTGTATCCGGAGTACAAGGCCAACCGGCCGCCGATGCCCGACGATCTGGCGGTGCAGATTGCTCCGCTGAAGGAGGCGATCGTGGCGATGGGCTGGCCGCTGCTCGAGGTCGAGGGCGTGGAGGCGGACGACGTCATCGGCACATTGGCACGGGAGGCCGAGCAGACGGGTATGCGGGTGGTGATTTCCACCGGCGACAAGGACATCACCCAGCTGGTTACGCCTCAGGTGACGCTGGTCAACACGATGTCCAACGAAAAACTCGACGTCGCCGGTGTTGCGCAGAAATTCGGTGTGCCGCCGGAGCGCATGGTCGATTACCTGACGCTGATCGGTGACAGCGTGGACAACGTGCCGGGCGTGCCCAAGGTCGGCCCGAAGACCGCGGTGAAATGGCTGACCCAGTACGGCACGCTGGACGAGATCATCAGAAACGCGCCCGATATCGGCGGCGCGGTCGGACAGAACCTGCGCGACTCGCTGGACTGGCTGCCGCAGGCGCGTGCCCTGCTCACCATCAAGTGCGATGTCGCCTTGCCGCTGCAGTTGCAGGATCTGGCACCGCAGCCGCAGGACAAGGCAAGGCTCGCGACCCTTTTTGACCGTTTCGAGTTCCGCACCTGGCGCCGCGAACTGGACGGCGCGGAGCCGCCGGCCGGGATTGAACCGCAGCCTGCCGCGGCAGTGCCGGAGCCGCCCGCCGCGCCGCAGTATCCGCGGCAGTACGAGACCGTACTGACAAAGGCGGCGCTGGAAACATGGCTGCAACGCATCGAGGCCGCGGAACTCACCGCGGTCGATACCGAAACCACCAGCCTTGACCCGATGGCCGCGGAACTGGTCGGCATCTCGCTGGCGGTGGACCCGGGGCAGGCGGCGTACATACCGGTCGGCCATGTTTATGCCGGCGCACCGGAGCAGCTGTCGCGCGTGGATGTACTGGCGGCGCTGAAACCCTGGCTGGAGAATCCGCAGCGCGCGAAACTCGGCCAGCACTTCAAGTACGACATGCATGTGTTCGCGAACTGCGGCGTGCAGGTCGCCGGTGTGGCCCATGACACGCTGCTTGAATCCTATGTGCTGGAGAGTCATCAGCGGCATGACATGGATTCCATGGCGCAGAGAATTTTATCAATAAAAACAATAACTTATGATGAAGTTACGGGGACAGGGGCAAAACGCATCGGTTTCGAGCAGGTCGCGGTGGAACGCGCTGCCGACTATGCGGCCGAGGACGCCGACGTCACGCTGCAGCTGCATCGCGCGCTGCATCCGCGGCTTGCCGTAGATGAGAAACTGAATCACATCTATGCCGGCATCGAGCTGCCGGCGATGCAAGTGCTGTACACCATGGAGCGCAATGGCGTGCTGCTCGACGAGCAACTGCTGGGCGAACTGTCGGCGGAGTTCGGCGGCAAGAT
>JALHND010000240.1 GCA_022843705.1 Burkholderiales bacterium | reverse complement strand
GAGGTGCTGCGCCGGCTGCGTGCGCGGCGTTCGGCAGTGCCGGTGCTGATGCTGACCGCAAACGATGCGCCGGAGGATGTGGTCAAGGGCCTTGATCTCGGTGCCGATGATTACCTGACCAAACCCTTCCGCCTGTCCGAGCTCGAGGCGAGGGTGCGCGCGCTGATCCGCCGCGCCAATTCCAGCGTCACCTCGGAAATTGTCAACGGCCGGCTGCGACTGGACATGGCCGGACGACGGCTCCACCTCGATGGCAAACCGATGGAGCTGTCGCAGCGTGAACTCGCAGTGATCGAACTGCTGCTGCTGCGCGAAGGCAAGGTGGTCACCAAGCAGCAGATCATCGACCACCTCTACGGCTGGGAGGATGTGTCTTCGAGCAACGCGGTGGAGGTTTTTGTCCATCGCCTGCGCAAGAAGCTGGAGGATTCCGGGGTGTCGATCACCACCGTGCGCGGCATGGGTTACCTGATCGAAAAGGCGAATGGCTGAAACCCTTCGCCGGCCGCTGCTGCGCCGGCAACTGCTGGCCGGGCTGCTGGCGCCACTGTTCCTGCTGCTGACCGCCGACACCTTCATCAGTTACCGGGTGGCGCTGGATTTTTCGCAGCGTGCGCATGACCGCACGCTGGTCGGCGTCGCGCGCGAGGTTGGCCTGCATCTGCGCGGCGGCGAGGGCGGGCTGCAGTTCGACATGCCGCCGGAGGCGCGACGGGTGCTGCTGGCCGATCCCGATGATCGCTTGTTTTTCGAGGTTGTCGCCGCAGACGGCCGGCGCATCGATGGCGAGGCGCTGGCGCCGGCCGCCGGCAGTGTCGTGCCACGCCGCAATGCCGAGGTGTTCTACGACGGGGAAGTGCGGGGCGAGCCGGTGCGCATCGTCGAACTGCACATCGATGAGCAGGAACACGGCGCGACGGTGCGGGTCGCCGAGACGCTGAACAAACGCAATGAATTCACCCGCGAAATCCTGCTGAGCGTGGTGCTGCCGCAGCTGCTGCTGATCCTGATCGCCGGCATCGTGGTCTGGATCGGCGTGGTTCGCGGCCTGGCGCCGCTCGCACGGCTGCAGCACGCGGTCGCGCAGCGTTCAGTGCGCGACCGCAGTCCGGTTGCCGTTGATGGCGTGCCGGGTGAAGTCGCTCCGCTGCTGGATTCGATCAACGGGCTGCTGGCGCGGCTCGATCATGTGCTGACGCTGCAGAGCCGTTTTGTATCGGATGCCGCGCACCAGCTGAAGACACCGGTGGCGGCCCTGAAAACGCAGTTCGAGGTGGCGCTGCGCGAGAGCGACCCGCAACGCATGCGTGAAGCACTTGAAGGCATTTACCCGCGGCTGGAGCGGATGCAGCGGCTGGTGTCGCAACTGCTGTCGCTCGCGCGCAACGAGCCGGATGCCGTCAGCGCGGTGACACTGGCACCGCTCGACCTGAATGCACTGGCGCTGGACGTGGCCACGGCCTGGGTGCCCGGGGCGCTGTGCCGGCGGATTGACCTCGGCTTCGAGGATGCAGGGCGGCCGGTGGCCGTGTCCGGCGATGCGCCACGGCTGCGCGAGTTGCTCGACAACCTGCTCGATAACGCGGTGCGTTACAGCCGTGACGGCGGGCGCATCACCGTCCGCGTCTCGGCAGGGCCGCCGCGGGTGGATGTCAGCGATGACGCACCGCGCATTCCCCCGGAAGAGCAGGCCCGCGTCTTCGAGCGTTTCCACCGCCTGCTCGGCAGCGGCGCGGAGGGCAGCGGCCTTGGCCTGGCCATCGCCCGCGAGATCGCCGAACTGCACGGCGGCGAGATCCTGTTGCGCGAGGACTCATCGGACGGTGTCGGCAACACCTTCAGCCTGGTGTTGCCGCCCGGCCCGGCTTCGTAAGCTTCCGTTCATATTGGCGTAAAGCTGCGTTCACCCGGGCTTGCGGCTGGCGTAAGCCTGCGTCCGTATCCTCTTCCTGATGGCCTGCTGCGGGTCTTGAGGAGGAGTTGCGGATGGAAATGCTCGCCAGTTCGTTTTTCTGGGTGACGCTCGGCCAGATCATGATGATCAACATCGTGCTGAGCGGCGACAATGCCGTGGTCATCGCGATGGCCAGCCGTTCGCTGCCGCCGCGCCAGCAGAAGCAGGCGATCCTTTTCGGCAGCTTCGGCGCGATTTTCCTGCGCATCGCGCTGACCTTCTTCGCAGTGATGCTGCTCGACCTGCCGTTCCTGAAGTTGATTGGCGCCGTGCTGCTGGCTTACATCGGCATCCAGATGCTGGTGCCGGACGAGGCGGAAGAGGAGATCGACGGTCATGCCCACATGTGGTCGGCGATCAAGACCATCATCATTGCCGACCTGATCATGAGCCTCGACAACGTGCTCGGCGTTGCTGCTGCGGCCAAGGGCAACGTCGTATTGCTGGTGATCGGCCTCGGCATCAGCATTCCGCTGATCATCTACGGCAGCACATTCATCCTGAAACTGATGAACCGTTTTCCGGTGATCATCACGCTGGGCGGTGGCATTCTCGGCTGGGTCGCCGGCGAGATGCTGGTGTCGGATCCGGCGATCGCCGAATGGGTCAACGGCCAGGCGCACTGGCTGCATACTTTTGCGCCGGCGATGGGCGCCCTGCTGGTGGTGGCAATCGGCAAGTCGATCGCCGCGGCGAAACTGGCGAAGCTGAACCGGCTGCCCGAGGGGCAATTGATCCTCCCGGAGGACGAAGAACCCGCACCTCCCGGATACCACTGGGTGCACCGTGCCTGGCGGCGTCTGCCGGACGGCACCCGGGACTATGCGGCCTACTACGGCAAACTCGCATTTCGTTACCTGCAGCCGCTCCACGCTAGGCTGCGGCGCGCGCGCAAGGGTTGACCCCACGGCCGGTACGCAGACCCGGCCGTAGCTGACGGGAACAACGGCGGCAGCATGCCGTTGTTCCCGTATTTTT
>JALHND010000239.1 GCA_022843705.1 Burkholderiales bacterium | reverse complement strand
AACTGCTCGGCGAGGCGATAACCGAAAGGTGTGGCGCCGATTTTCGGGATCGACAAGCCGCCGGTGGCCACCACCAGCGCGCGGCTGCGGTAAGTACCCTGCGAGGTCGCCACCTCGAAACCCGGCACATCCCCGTCCAGCTTCGCCACCCGCTCCACCGTCACCGGCATCGCCCATTGCACACCCGCGGCATCACACTCGGATTTGAGCATCGCGATGATCTGCTGCGCGCTGTCATCGCAGAACAGCTGGCCGAGGTTGCGCTCGTGATAACGGATGTTGTGGCGCTCGATCAGCGCGATGAAATCCCGCGGCGTGTAACGCGCCAGCGCGGAACGGCAGAAATGCGGATTGCGCGACAGGAAATTGCGCGGCCCGACCTCGCGGTTGGTGAAATTGCAACGGCCGCCGCCGGAGATGCGTATTTTTTCAGCGAGCTTTTCGGCGTGATCAATGATCAACACACGCCGCCCGCGCGCGCCGGCCACCGCCGCGCACATCATGCCGGCAGCGCCGGCACCCACCACGATGACATCAAAATCCATGTGCGGTCCGAGGCAAAAGGACGCGCATCATACCGCGCCCCCTCACCACCCCGTAGCCCGGAGGACGGCCGCAGGCCGGGGTCCGGGGCCGCAGTGGCCCGTGCAACGGCTGCCCCGGATTCCGCTTCGCTTTCCCCCAAGAGGACTTCCTTCGGGGCGCACCCAGGCTACATGATCATTTCGATATGCCGTAGCCCGGAGGAAGGCCGCAGGCCGGAGTCCGGGGACGCGGTGGCCATTGCGACGGTCGTCCCGGATTACGCTGCGCTCTCCCCCAAGAGGACTTCCTTCGGGGCGCATCCGGGCTACAAAATCACTTCGATATGCCGTAGCCCGGAGGACGGCTGCAGGCCGGAGTCCGGGACCGGAATCCTCAGCGCCGCAACCCCTGCACCGTCAACACCTGCGCCGGATCACTGACCTCGGCAATCTCCTGATCGTCGTGATCCAGCAGCCCTGCGACCGAACATTGCGGAGTGGAAACCCTGCGCTGGATGATCATCCTGCCGTTGATATAACCCTCCATGCCGCAGAATTTCTGGCGCTCAACCTCCAGAAACTCGAACTCATAGGCATCCGACGAACTGCGAATCAGAAACAATCCCTGCGGCGTCTGCACCCGCGTCGCGCCCTCGGGCGTCAGGCGCCATTTGATCGCAGGATCATCCCGCCGCAGGTCCATGGAACAGGTGCGCGGCCGCCGCTTGCTGTAATAGGCGAAGCTGGCGATCTGTCCGCCGCGCGCCTCCAGCGCCATGCGCGCATGCAGATCCTCGACGCCGCTCTTGCAGTCGATCTGCTCGACCCTGCCGCTCAGTGCGGGCAACATGCGGTCACCCGGCACATCGGCCATGCGGTCGATGGCTTCCTGAAGCTCCTCGGGCGTCTCCACCGGCACAACCAGGTCCGGTGGCGGCGGGCGCATCACCAGCGGTTCCGGTTGCGTCACCAGCGGCTTCTCAAGCGCGCAGGCCCCCAGCAGCAAGGCCAGCAAGGCCGGCAGGTATCCGGGCTTCAAGACCCGGCGCAGAGGATGAATATCGCTTTGCACCCCAATCTGAGTCGGATGACTTGCGGGAGTTCCCTGCGCTGATCCGGTTGCTCAATGAAAAAACAGCGGTAGGGTGGGCAAAGCGCAGCGTGCCCACCATTTATGGCCCAAAACGTTCCGCGTGGGCACGCTGCGCTTTGCCCACCCTACGTCGGATGACTTGCAGGAATTCCCTGCGCCGGGCTGTCTGCTTATGGAGACAGTTGCGGCAGACCGGCCGCTTATTTTTTGGCCGGCTCGATCGCCTTGGGCTTCAGAAATCCGCCCGCCACCGGCACCGCCTTCTTGTCCTGCTTGGGTTTCTTCTTTTCCTTGTTGCTGCGCTGCTGGCCTTTGGCCATGGTCGTTCTCCTGGTTAAAAAATCAACGGGGATCCGCGGTGACCGTGGATCCCCGTGTGTCAGCCCTGCGGGCCGTGCCGCTTAATCCACCGTAATCCCGGTGGCCTTCACCAGCTTGGTGAAACGCTCGACTTCGCTGCGGATGTGGGCGGCGAACTGCTCGGGCGTGCCGCCCACCGCATCAAAGCCCAGCTTGCGCAATGCGCCGGACACCTCGGGCAGCGCCATCGCCTTCACCGACTCGGCATTGAGGCGGCTGACGATGGCCGCGGGCGTGCCCGCCGGTGCCAGCAGGCCGAACCACGACGAGACCTCGAAACCCTTCAAGCCGGCTTCGGCCATCGTCGGCAGCTCGGGCATCATGTTCGAGCGGACCGGCGTGGTCACCGCCAGCGCCCGCGCCTTGCCCGACTTCACATGCGGCTGCACCCCGACCACGGTGAAGAACACGACCGACACTTCGCCGCTCAGCAGCCCGGTCAGCGCAGGCGTGGTGCCCTTGTACGGCACATGCACCAGGTTGATGCCCGCCATGGTCTTCAGCAGCTCGCCGCTCAGATGGTGGGTGCTGCCGTTGCCGGCGGAACCATAGTTGAGCTCACCGGGACGTTTCTTCGCGAAGGCAATCAGTTCCTTCACGCTTTTCACCGGCAGCGAGGGGTGCGCCGTCAGCACGTAAGGCGTCGAGGCGATCAGGATGATCGGCGCGAAATCCTTGACCGCGTCGTACGGCAGCTTTTTGTACACCGCCGGATTCGAGCCGTGCGTGGAGTTGTTGGCCATGAACAGCGTGTAGCCGTCGGCCGGCGAACGCGCCGCCGCTTCCGTGCCGATCGCACCGCCGGCACCCGGCCGCGCCTCGATCACGAAGGGCTGGCCCAGCTGCTCGCCGAGTTTGCCGCTCAGTATCCGGCTCACGTTGTCGGTCGCGCTGCCCGGCGCCTGCGCAATCAGGATGCGGATCGGCTTCGAGGGATAGTTCTGAGCCACGGCCGGTTGCACCATCAGCGCGGCGGCGCAGGCGAGAACAGGGAATTGCATACGCATGGTTTTGCCTTTCTTTCTTGCGGGA
>JALHND010000238.1 GCA_022843705.1 Burkholderiales bacterium | reverse complement strand
GGCAGCAGCGCCTCGATGTCGGGCAAGATCCTCGAGGACTTCGGCGGCGTGCAGTTTTCCTACACCCCGTTCCGCGGTGCCGGCGAGGCGATCCCGCAACTGCTCGGCAAACACGTGCACTTCATGATGGAGAACCCCGCGGAGATGGCGCAGCACGTCAAGGCCGGCAAGCTGCGCGCGCTGGCCGCGACCGAGAAACTCGACCTGCTGCCGGATGTGCCGCGTTTCCAGGACGTCGGTGTGACTGCGCGTTTCCCGAAACAGATCCGCGGCGTGATGGCGCCGCAGGGCATCAGTGCCGAAGCCGCGCAGTACTGGGTGCAGGCGCTGGGCAAGGTGCGCGAGACCCAGCAGTGGAAGGACTATGTGTCCCGCAACGCGCTGGTCGACAGCTGGACCACCGGTCCGGCGCTGGTCGCCTTCTACGAGGAGGAGGAGAAATCCTACATGCGCCTGAACAAGGAAATGGGTCTGATCAAGACGCCCAAATAATCCGCAACCCCGGGAGCAGCCATGCACATCAAATTTTCCCTGGGCGGCGACCGCATCGCGGCGCTGCTGTTCCTCGGCGTGGTGCTGGTCTACGGCTGGGGCGGCAGCCAGCTCACCGCCTCGCTGCAGGGTGACCTCATCGGCCCGGCGTTTTTCCCGCGGCTGCTGACCGTGCTGGGCATCCTGCTCGGCATCCTGCTGTTCGTGCAGGGCGCGCCCGCCGCCAAAAAGGAAAAATCCGGCGATGAAGGTTCGGACATCACGGCGCTGGTGCCGGCGGCGATGCTGCTGGCCTATGCGCTGGTGTTCGAGCCGCTGGGTTTCCTGCTGGCGACACCGCTGTTCCTGGTGATCGCCTTCCGTTATCTGGGACATCCCAGCTGGGCCGGCATTTTCGGCTACAGCGCCGCCGTCACGGCGGTGGTGTTTCTGCTGTTCCAGTACCTGCTGGACATCCGCCTCCCGCTCGGGCCGCTGGCCCGATTTTTCCAGGGCTGACCCATGGGAGACGTGCTGCCACTGCTGATGGGCGGGTTCGAGACCGCGCTGCAGCCCCAGAACCTGATGTTCGCCTTCATCGGCGCCATCCTCGGCACGGTGATCGGCGTGCTGCCGGGCATCGGCCCCGCGGGCGCGCTGGCGATGCTGCTGCCGATCGTGCTCAACCTGAACCCGGTGGGCGCGATCATCATGCTCGCCGCGCTCTACTGCGGCGCGATGTACGGCGGCTCGACCACTTCGATCCTGCTCAACGTGCCGGGCGAATCGTCATCGGTGGTGACCTGCATCGACGGCCACCAGATGGCGCTGCAGGGCAGGGCGGGACCGGCGCTGTGCATTTCCGCGATCGGCTCCTTCATCGCCGGCACCCTCGGCGTGGTCGCGCTGATGCTGTTCGCGCCGCGCATCGCCGAATGGGCGCTCAACTTCGGGCCTCCGGAATACTTCGTGCTGATGGTGTTCGGCCTGTCCTCCGTCGCCAGCCTGTCGGGCGGCTCGCTGGTCAAGGGGCTGATGGCGATGACGCTGGGGCTGATGGTCTCGACCATGGGCACCGATGTCACCGGCGTCGCGCGTTTCACCTTCGGCATCCCCGAAATGCTCGACGGCATCGAATTCCTGATCGTCACCATCGGCCTCTTTGCGGTGTCGGAAGTGCTGCTCAACACCAACGAGCTGCGCGGCGGCGAGGTCAAATCGGTGATCAAGCACCGGCTGTTCATCTCCTTCCGCGAAATCCGCGACTGCCTTGGCGCCATCAGCCGCGGAACCGTGATCGGTTTCATCGTCGGCGTGATGCCGGGTGCCGGCGCCGGCATCGCGTCCTTCCTCTCGTACTCGGTCGAGTCGCAGGTCAGCAAACACCCGGAACGTTTTGGCCGCGGCGAGATCCGCGGTGTCGCCGCGCCGGAGTCGGCCAACAACGCCGCCAGCGCCGGCGCGATGGTGCCGATGCTGACGCTGGGCATCCCGGGTTCCGGCACCACCGCGATCCTGCTGCTGGCGCTGACCGCGCTCAATGTGCATCCGGGGCCGATGATGTTCAGCCAGCACCCGGAAGTGGTGTGGGGCCTGATTGCCGCGCTCTACGTCGGCAACGTGATGCTGCTGATCCTGAACCTGCCGATGGTCGGGCTGTTCGTGCGCCTGCTCTACGTGCCGATGCGGCTGATGCTGCCGGTGATCATGGTGATCTGCGTGGTCGGCGTCTACAACGCCAACCAGCAGACGCTGGACCTGATTTTCCTCTGCGGTTTCGGCGTGCTCGGTTACTACATGCGCAAACACCGCTACCCGGTGGCGCCGGTGATCCTCGGCCTGGTGCTGGGTACTCGCATGGAGGAGGCGCTGCGCCAGTCGATGATCATGTCGCAGGGCAATCTGCTGGCGCTGCTCGAGCGGCCGATCGTGGTCGTGTTCCTTGCGCTGACGGTGGTCTTCCTCTGCGCGCCGGTGATCCTCAGGCGCCTGCGTTTCCGCGGACGCAAGGTGGAGCTCGAAACCGAGGGTTGAGCGCGGTTTGCCGCCGCCCTCGGCGGCATTTCATAAGTATTTGATTTTATTGAATATTTATGAAATCCGCGGCGACGGCCGGTTCAGACCCGCAGCAGCACCACCGCCAATGCGAGCGCCGACAGCGCGAACGCGCCGATCCCCAGCAGCATCAGCCGCTGCTGCCGCGCTTCGGCGACGGCCGCCGCCTGCTCCAGTGCCTTCACCGTCGTCTGCAACTGCGCCGCGAGTTCGCGGATGTGTGCCGCATTCTGCGAAGCCGCGGCCTGCAGCTCCGCAATCTGCTGCTGCACGGCGTCCGGGTTGTCCGTGGCGCCGCTTCTCATCTTGGTGAAGGCGGGCGCCGCGACCGACACGATGGTGCCGACGTGGGGGAGGACGGCTTTCAGCGCGGGGATCAGCCAGGCGGGCATGGGGTTCCTCGTTTGCGGATGTTGAGTCGTGATTGTAGGGCAGTGCCGGCGGGCCCGGGTTCAGTGCTGTTGCCTTCCGGCGACAGTGATGGACGGACCGCGAACTTCGTCGGCCGGGCAACGTCTCACCCGGAAGGACATCAGGGCGGGCGGCGATTGACGCCGCGACCCGCGCGTCCGCAGATACTCCGGCACGTGCAGCAGATCTGCCGGAACACATTGAGGAGGC
>JALHND010000237.1 GCA_022843705.1 Burkholderiales bacterium | reverse complement strand
GCTCATCGCGTTTCCCCCGGTTCGGTGACGAAGCCGATTTTCGCCAGTCCGATGCGTCCTGCAGCCGCCATCACGCGGGCGACATGCCGGTATTCGGTGATGCGGTCGGCGCGGATGTGTACCTCCGGCTGCGGTTCGATGGCGGCGGCGGCCGTCATGCGGGCTTCCAGCGTTTCGAGGTCGACCTTCTCGCCGTTCCAGTAGACATCGCCTTCGGCGCGGATGCCGAGCTGTATGTTGTCCGGCTTGCTGTGGTTGGGCTGGCTGGAGGCCCGCGGCAGGTCGATCTTCACCGCGTGGGTCAGCAGCGGCGCGGTGATGATGAAAATCACCAGCAGCACCAGCATCACGTCGATCAGCGGCACCATGTTGATTTCCGCCATCGGCGCGCCGTCGCCGCCCTTGTTGAATCCGCCGAAAGCCATGGCCTCAGGCTCCTGCCTTGGCGACTGCGGCGGGCCGCATCGGCGCCGCCGCGGCGACATCGTTGACGTGCGAGCCGGTGGTCAGGAAGGCGTAGAGGTCGTGCGCGAAGGAGTCGAGCTGTGCCAGCACGAGGCGGTTGCCGCGTACGGCGAAGTTGTAGGCGAGCACGGCGGGGATCGCCACCGCGAGGCCTAGGGCGGTCATGATCAGCGCCTCGCCGACGGGGCCGGCAACCTTGTCCAGCGTGCCCTGGCCGCTCATGCCGATGTTGACCAGCGCGTGGTAGACACCCCACACCGTGCCGAAGAGCCCGATGAAGGGCGCGGTGCTGCCGATCGAGGCCAGCACGGTCAGTCCCGATTCGAAACGCGCCGTTTCCTCGTCGATCACGCGGCGCATCGCGCGGGTGATGAAGTCGGCGCCGGAGCCGGCTTCGTCGAGCTTGTTGGCGCCGTGGCGCTGGTGATGGCGCGCGGCGACGATGGCATGCCAGCTCAGGTGCGAGAAGGGTTCATCCGGATGGTCATTTTCGAGCTGGGTGGCGACGGCCTGCAGCGAGGGCGCGTTCCAGAAACGGTCGAGGAAACGCCGGCTGCGCCGGCGCGTCGTCAGCGCGACGATCGACTTGGTGATGATCAGGTACCAGGTGACCACGCTCATCAGCAGCATGACAACGAGCAGGGTTTTGCCGACGGCGTCGGTCTGGGCGAGGAAGTGGGCGAGGCCCAGTGTCTGTTGCGGTTCCAAGGGATCAACTCCTGAGGCTGAAAGAAATGGGGACCAGCACCCAGGCGCTGACTGCCTGGTCGCCGCGGCGTGCGGGCAGGAATTTCCACTGGCGCACGGTTTCCAGCGCGATGCCGTCGAGGCGTTCGTGGCCGCTGGAAGTGCGCAGCTCGACGCGTGCCGGCAGGCCGCGTTCATCGACGAACACCCGCAGCACGACTCGGCCTTCCTCGCCGAGGCGGCGCGACAGTGCCGGATAGGCGGGCGCCGGGTTGTTGAGGTAATCCGCGTTGAACTGCGGCGGGATCACCGGTGCCGGTTTGGCCGCGATCGGTTCAGGCGGCGGAGGCGGTGCCGGGGGTGGAGGCTGGATTGCGGCCGGAGCCGGCACTTCCGGCGCCGTCCTGGTCAGCAGCGGCAACGGTTTGGGTTCGGCGCGTTTCACCGGCTGCCTGACCACCGGTTTGGGTTTGGGCAGTTCCTTCGGCGGCTCGGCGGGCCTGGCTTGCACCAGGCTGACCATGATCGGCGCCAGTTCCGCCAGTGTCTGCCGTGCCGGCGCATAACTCAGCAGGGCGAGGACGAGTGCGGCATGGATGCCGACAGTGACGGCAATGCCCGGCAGCCGGGACTTGATGCCGCCGTGAGCCGGTGCAGACCAGGCGATGTTGCGTTGCGGGAACATGTTGAAGGCAGGGGCAAAACGGTATTTCAATGGATCTTAATGATAATTGTTCTCATTATTATTTGCAACAGAATGCAGACATCACGGACTGATCATGTCTTGCCGCACGGTTTGCCGATATATTCGGCAGTCCCAGTTTTCTGCCGGAAGCACGCGAACATGAAACTTGCATTCATCGGCCTCGGTGTCATGGGCGGCCCCATGGCCGGCCACCTCGCTCGCGCAGGCCACAGCGTCAGTGTCTACAACCGTTCACCGGCCCGGGTTCAGGCCTGGCTCGTGCGTCATCCCGGCACGGCTGCCGCATCGCCGGCGGTTGCGGCCAGGGATGCGGATATCGTGTTCAGCTGCGTCGGCAACGATGACGACCTGCGCGAGATCACGATCGGCAGCCGCGGCGCCTTTGCGGCGATGCGCGAGGGCGCGATCTTCGTCGATCACACGACTACTTCGGCCGCGGTGGCGGAGGAACTGCACGCGACGGCTGCGGCGAGCGGCCTGCATTTTCTCGATGCCCCCGTGTCCGGAGGACAGTCCGGCGCGGAACAGGGCATCCTCACCGTGATGGTCGGCGGCGATGCCGCAGCCTATGCGCGGGCAGAGACGGTGATCGCGCATTACGCGCGCGCGGTGACGCTGATGGGGCCCTCCGGTTCAGGGCAGAAGACCAAGATGGTCAACCAGATCTGTGTCGCCGGCGTGGTGCAGGGGCTGGCCGAAGGACTGGCTTTTGCCTTGCACGCTGGCCTCGACGCCAAACGCGTAGTCGACGTCATCTCTAAAGGCGCCGCCACGTCATGGCAGATGGAGAATCGCGGCAAGACCATGGTCGACGGCAAATTTGATTTCGGATTCGCGGTGGACCTGATGCGCAAGGACCTGCGCATCGCAATGGAGGCGGCGCGCGCCAATGGCGCGCAGTTGCCGGCGACCGCGCTGATCGACCAGTTTTACGCGCGTGTGCAGCGTGTGGGCGGCGGACGGCTGGACACTTCGAGTCTGATCAAGCTGCTGGTTGAGCAATGAACGGCAAATGGTGAAGGGTGAATGGTGAGCAGTGAGCAGATGAAAAGCGGGAAGCGCGGCGCAGAGCCGGTGGTGCCGATGCCTTCGGCCACGGTGACCATCGTGCGCGATGCGCCGGGCGGCATCGAGGTGCTGATGATGCGTCGCAATCTCCGGTCGGGATTCGTGCCGGGCATGCACGTGTTTCCCGGCGGCGGTGTGGATGAAACAGATTTTTTCTTTAAAAACAATGAGTTATGTAAATGCCTCGATGATGGCGCGGCAAGCGGAACGCTGGGTCTTGCCTGCGACGGGCTGGCGTACTGGGTGGCCGCGATCCGCGAGGCCTTCGAGGAGTCGGGGCTGCTGCTGGCGCGCCGGCGCAGCGGCGAAAC
>JALHND010000236.1 GCA_022843705.1 Burkholderiales bacterium | reverse complement strand
AATCTGGTGCCGGGAGCCGGAATCGAACCGGCACGCTGTTGCCAGCGCGGGATTTTGAGTCCCGTGCGTCTACCAATTCCGCCATCCCGGCACGGGCCGCGATTATCGCTTAAACGCCGGAAGCCGGGCAACCGCGTCCTGCCGCAGTGATTCCCGTTGCCCACCGGCGGTGCTTCCGATATTCCCCTTATATAATCCGCGCGATGCGTCTGGACGACTTCCACTATGACCTGCCGCCGGAACTGATCGCGCAGGCGCCTGCCGGGACGCGCAGTGCCAGCCGCCTGCTGCACCTCGACGGTGCCACCGGCGCGCTGCGCGACGGCCTATTTCCGGACATCGTCAAGCTGCTCGACGCCGGCGACCTGCTGGTCATCAACGACACCCGCGTGATCAAGGCGCGCCTGCTCGGACGCAAGGCCTCGGGCGGCCGGGTTGAGGTGCTGGTCGAACGGGTCACCGGCCTGCATGAGGCCGATGTCCAGCTGCGCGCGAGCCATGCCCCCAAGGCCGGCAGCCTGTTGCTGCTCGGCGACGGCGTCGAGGCCGAGGTGCTCGGGCGCAGCGGCGAACTCTGGCGGCTGCGTTTCGCCGGTGACGACGACGTGTGGGCACTGCTCGAGCGCCACGGCGCGGTGCCGTTGCCGCCGTATATCGGTCACACGCCCGATGCCGGTGACGAGGCGCGTTACCAGACCGTCTACGCCAAGAACCCCGGCGCCGTTGCCGCGCCCACCGCAGGACTGCATTTCGACGAGGGCATCTTGGCCGCGCTGCGCGCGAAAGGGCTTGGCATCGCAACGCTGACACTGCATGTCGGTGCCGGTACCTTCCAGCCGGTGCGGGTGCAGGAGCTCGCCGAGCACCGGATGCACAGCGAGTGGTACAGCCTGCCGCAGGCGACCGTCGATGCGCTGCGCGCGACGCGTGCTGCGGGCGGCCGCGTTGTTGCTGTCGGCACCACCAGCCTGCGCGCGCTGGAAAGCGCTGCGGCGGCCGGCGAGCCGGTTGCGGGCGCGGCCGAGACCACGCTGTTCGTGCTGCCCGGTTACCGCTTTCGCATCGTCGATCGCCTGGTCACCAATTTCCACCTGTCGCGCTCGACGCTGCTGATGCTGGTGTCGGCCTTTGGCGGCATCGAAAACATCCGCAACGCGTACCGCCATGCCATCGCGCAGCGTTACCGTTTTTTCAGTTATGGTGACGCGATGCTGATCGACCGCGCACCGGGGAAATGAAACACATGCAATTTCGCGTCACCGCCACCGACGTCGCCGCGCGCTGCGGCCTGCTTGAAACCGCGCACGGCGCCATCGAAACCCCGGTATTCATGCCGGTCGGCACCTATGGCGCGGTCAAGGGCATGGCGCCGGAAGAACTGCGCGGGCTGGGTGCGCAGATCGTGCTCGGCAACACCTTCCACCTGTGGCTGCGGCCGGGGCTGGAGGTCATCGCCGCCCACGGCGGCCTGCACCGCTTCATGGGCTGGGACGGTCCGATCCTGACCGACTCCGGCGGCTTCCAGGTGTTCAGCCTCGGCGAACTGAGGAAAATCAGCGAGGAGGGCGTCAAGTTCCAGTCACCGGTCAACGGCGACGCCTGCTTCCTGACGCCGGAGGAGTCGATGCGCATCCAGCGTGTGCTCAATTCCGACATCGTGATGGCCTTCGACGAATGCACGCCGTATCCGGCCGACCCAGCGCAGGCGCGGGCCTCGATGGAACTGTCGATGCGCTGGGCGGCGCGCAGCAGGGCGGCGCATGCCGGCAATCCCAATGCGCTGTTCGGCATCGTCCAGGGCGGCATGCACGAGGACCTGCGCGACGAGTCGCTGGCGGCGCTGACCGCCATCGGTTTCGACGGTTACGCCATTGGCGGGCTGTCGGTGGGTGAACCCAAGCCCGACATGCTGCGCATCCTGCGCCACACCGCGCCGCGGTTGCCGGCGGACCGGCCGCGTTACCTGATGGGCGTCGGCACACCGTCCGACATCGTCGCCGCGGTCAGCGCCGGCATCGACATGTTTGATTGCGTGCTGCCCACCCGCAATGCCCGCAACGGCTGGCTCTATACCCGCCATGGCGTGATCAAGCTGCGCAACGCGCGTTACCGTGACGACCTGGCGCCGCTGGACCCCGACTGCACCTGTTACACCTGCCGCCATTTCACCCGGGCCTATCTGCATCACCTGCAGCGGGTGAACGAAATGCTCGGCGCGAGACTCAATACCCTCCACAACCTGCACTACTACCAGGAGTTGATGCGCGGTTTGCGGGGGGCGATTGCCGCCGGCCGGCTTGCGGCCTTCGCCGCCGAAACGGCTGAAATGTGCGGTCAAATGGACGGGGAATGATGTTAAAATACAACACTTTGACGAAGCGCCCGGAGTCCGGAACCAGCCGGTTTGAGGCGCCCCATTTCCACAACGGAGGTTTACCGTGTTGATCAGTCCCGCCTGGGCACAGACCCCGGCTGCCGCGCAGGGCGGCGGCATCGAAAGCATGCTGCTCATCCTCGCGATGTTCGCCGTGCTCTATTTCCTGATGATCCGGCCGCAGATGAAACGCGCCAAGGAGCACAAAACCATGGTCGACGGCCTGCAGAAGGGTGATGAAGTGATCACCGCCGGCGGCATCCTCGGCCGCATCACCAAGGTCGATGACCAGTACGTCACCGTCGGTGTCGCCGAGGGCGTCGAGCTGCAGATGCAGCGCCATGCCGTGCAGACCGTGCTGCCCAAGGGCACGATCAAGACCATTCAATGATTCCCTGAGTCCGTGAAGTCCTGAGGGTGCGGAAGGGCGGGATACCCCCCTTTTTGCCCCTGCCGGCCGCGATCGTTTCCATCCTTCCCGCACTCATCTCCGTACGCGACAATGAACCGTTATCCGCTCTGGAAATACCTGCTGATCCTTGCTGCCGTGGTCATCGGGCTGGTTTACACCCTGCCCAATTTCTACGGCGAGGTGCCGGCAGTGCAGGTCTCCCCGCTGCGCAGCAACCTGAAGCCCGATGCGGCCCTGATGGCGCGCGTCGAAGAGGCGCTGAAAAAGGCGGAACTGAAGCCGGAGGGTGTTGCGCTCGATGCGACCAGCGTCAAGGCGCGGTTTTCCTCGACCGATGACCAGCTCAAGGCCAAGGATGCCGTGCAGGCCGCGCTGGGCGAGGATTACGTGGTGGCGCTGAACCTGCTGTCGCGCAGCCCGGAATGGCTGACTTCGATCGGCGCGCTGCCGATGTACCTGGGC
>JALHND010000235.1 GCA_022843705.1 Burkholderiales bacterium | reverse complement strand
ACGTCGCGGTTGCGTTCCCCCTCGCCCGCCGACAGCGCCTGCGCGCGGGCCAGTACTTCGGCAATTCGCGCGCGGGGGATGAAACAGACACCGTTGTCATCGGCCACCGCAAGGTCGCCGGCATTGACCGGCACGCCGCAGATCTGCACCGGGCCGTTGATGGCCACGGTTTCGACACGCCACTTGCCGGTCATCAGGCTCACGCCGCGCGCCCAGATCGGGTAGCCGATATCGCGCGCAGTGGCGATATCGCGCGTCGCACCGTCGACAATGGCGCCAGCCTCGCCCTGGCGCTTGCCGACATTGGCCGAATTGCCGCCGAGGCTGGAGATGTGCTCGACGCCCTCGATCACCAGCACGTCGCCGGGTTTTGCCAGGTTGTGCGCCTCGATGTCAGCCTGCTTCGACTGGCGCGCCTGCGCGCCCAGCGTCGGCGGCACCGCCTGCATGATGTTGCGCACGGTCATCACCGGCCCCACCATGCGCGCGCCCGGCAGCATCGGCTGCAGCTTCGCCGCCGGAATCGCGCCGTGGATGCCCAGCTCGTCCATCGCATCCGACACCGTGCCGGCAAGGTCGGTCAACGCAAGAAAGGCCTTGATCACGGCGCTGTCGGGGCGCGGGATGTCGAGCATGACGATGCGTTCGCGGGCGATCTTGCCGGTCAAGCGGGGTTCGGCGGGGCTGTTCACGTGATGTCCTTGACGGTCAGCGGTTTACACGATGTGGCACGGCACGATGATAACAAGCCGCTTTGTGAAATACTGTAGTCACTGACGACATGCACGCCACGGAGGAAAACACCATGGCCCTGAAACTGCGCCGCCTGTCGAATGCGCTGGGCGCCGAAATCTGCGACATCGACCTCGCGAAGCCGATGAGCGAGAGTACCTTCGGTGAAATCCACAACGCCTTCCTGCAGTACGGCATCCTGCTGTTCCGCAACCAGGACATCAGCCGCGAGCAGCACATCGACTTCAGCCGCCGTTTCGGCGAACTGGATGACCATGCCTCGCTGCCGCGGGACCGTCATCCGGATTACCCCGAGCTGCTGCTGGTCACCAACCGCCCCAACCCCGACGGCACGCCCTCGGAATCGCGTTACACCGGGCGATCCTGGCATACCGATTTTTCATACACGACGCAGCCGGCGCTGGGTTCGCTGCTGCGCTGCTGGGAACTGCCGGAAGTCGGCGGCGACACGCTGTTTGCCAACATGACCATGGCCTACGACACGCTGTCCGAGGGCATGAAAAAACTGATCGCGGACCTGCACGGCATCCATCTCTCGGGCACGCGCAAGATCAATGCCGCCGATGCCGGCGAGGCCCGCCGCAACGAAGTGATGAAGCTCAATCCGCCGATTGCCCAGCCGGTGGTGCGTGTGCACCCGGAGACCGGCCGCAAGGCGATCTATCTCGGCGAGAAGGTCAAACGTTTCGACGGCATGACCGAGGAGGAAAGCATGCCGCTGATCGATTACCTGAACCGCCACGCCACGCGCCCCGAGTTCGTCTACCGCCACCAGTGGCGGAAGAATGACCTGCTGATCTGGGACAACCGCTGCACGCTGCACCAGGCACTGGGGGATTTCGACGAGACGCAGCTGCGCCACATGGAACGCACGACCGTCAAGGGCACACCCTCGGGCCACATCGTCACCGCCTGAAAGCGCCGAACGCAAAATTGCCCGCGATGATCCCGGGGTAAATGCCGCCGTTGCAATCACTTCCCCCGTAAGTTTCCCGTCCTTGCCGCGACAGACCGCGGGCAACCAATTCTTCAGGGGCAGTTCATGCGGTGGTGGCAATGGGTGGCATTGTGCGCGGCGATGGCCGCCGGCACGGCGCAGGCACAGGAACGGTTTTCGCCGTTCATTCCGAGTGACGCGCTCAGCGTCGAACGCATGGTGGCCCTCGCCGGCCTGCGCGACGGCGAGACCGTGATCGACCTCGGCTCCGGCGACGGACGCATCGTCCTGGCCGCCGCCCGTGCCCATTCCGGTGTGCGCGGCGAGGGGGTCGACCTCGACGACGGGCTGGTGCGCAAATCAAACGAGGCTGCGCAGACCGCGGGCCTTGCCGGCCGCGTCCACTTCCGCCGCGGCGATGTCTTCGATGCCGACATCTCGAAAGCAGACGTGATTTTCATCTGGCTGTGGCCGGAAATCATGCGCATGCTGCGCCCGAAAATCCTGCACGAAGCGAAACCCGGCACCCGCGTCATCACCGGAATCTGGGGACTCGGCCGCTGGCGCCCCGACCGAATCGATGACGTTTCAATGCGGCTGAACCTGTGGGTCGTTCCGGCGCAGATCGGCGGCGACTGGCGCTGGACGCTGCCCGTCGCCGGCCGGCCGCGGACCTATGACGCGGTGTTCGACCAGCACTTCCAGGACGCCGAGGGGTTTGTGCGCGCCGGCAACCGCCGCGGCAGCTTTCAGGACATCCGGCTCGAGGGCCGCGAGATTTCTTTCGTGCTCGACATGACCCTGGAAGGCGCGGGGCGGATGCGGCACCGGTTCAGCGGTCACGTGGAAGGCGAAACAATCACCGGCACAGTCCGCGTCGTCACGCTGCAGGGCGAACGCGACGAGGAAGCCGGCGATGCCGTCGTGCTGCCCTGGCAGGCCACACGCGCAGCGGCGGGTGCCTACCTCGGGCACAGCGGACAGGCAGTTCGCTAAGTCCCGCGCCGCATCAGCATCGGCACAATGGCATCCACCGCAATGCGTGCCTTGTCGCGCAGCACCGCGTCGTCATTGTTGGCGATGGGATGCGCGATCACCGCGAAGGGATAGTCCTTGAGGCCGTTGACGCCGGCCACGGCCTTCGCGGTGGCGACGAAACGGTCGGTCATGATCGCGACCGCGGGAATCCCGAGCCGTTCGGCTTCGATGGCGTCGTGCAGACTGCACGACGAGCAGCTGCCTCAGTCGCCGGTGGCGGCGAGTATGGCATCCGCGCCGCGCAGCTCCATCAACATGGGTTCCGGCACCGGCCGCGAGGCATCGGGCTTGCGCCGGCGGATGCACTCGCGCACGCGGTATTCCTTTTTCAGGATCTCCTCGATGAAATCAAAGAGCCGCGCAGTGCCGATCTTGGCGTTGTCGATCATGCCCACCACCGCGCCTTCCAGCGAGGCGAGCGGCGGTGCCAGGCGCAGGGCCTCGCCGTGGGCGGACTGGGTGGGATCCAGTACTCTGAGTGTCATGGCTTTCTCCCTGTATCAGTAGAAAACACCCTCTCCCCGCTTGCGGGGAAAGGGTTGGGGTGAGGGGTTACCGCGGACGTTGTTATTCAAATCAGTCTTTTCAGCTATCCACCGGCATCGTCACCGCCAGCGACTTCTTGCCATACCACGGCGGCAGGATCGC
>JALHND010000234.1 GCA_022843705.1 Burkholderiales bacterium | reverse complement strand
CCGCGCAGCGTCTTGTGCGTCGTGGTCGTCACAAAATCGGCAATGCCGACCGGGCTCGGGTAGAGGCCGGCGGCGACGAGGCCGGCGTAATGCGCCATGTCGGCCATCAGCATCGCACCGACGCTGTCGGCGATTTCGCGGAATTTTTTCCAGTCGATCGCCAGCGCGTAGGCCGAGGCGCCGGCGACGATCAGCTTCGGCTTGTGGGTTTTCGCCAGTTCGGCGACTTCAGCGTAGTTGATGGCCTGGGTCTGCGGATCGAGGCCGTAGCTGACGGCGTTGTAGTACTTGCCGCTGATGTTGACCTTGGCGCCGTGGGTCAGGTGGCCACCGTCGGAGAGCCGCATGCCGAGGATGGTGTCGCCCGGCTTCAGTACCGCGAGGAACACCGCGGCATTGGCCTGCGCCCCGGAATGCGGCTGGACATTGGCATAACCGGCCTTGAACAGCGCCTTGGCGCGTTCGATCGCCAGCGTTTCCGCGATGTCCACGTATTCGCAGCCGCCGTAGTAACGCTTGCCGGGATAACCCTCGGCGTACTTGTTGGTCAGCACCGAACCCTGGGCCTGCAGCACTGCCGGGCTGGCGTAGTTTTCCGAGGCGATCAGCTCGATATGGTCTTCCTGGCGCTGCGCTTCCTGGCTGACGGCCCGGAACAGTTCGGGATCGGTGGTTTCAAGGCTGAGATTGGACAGGGACATGAAAAAGGCTCAAGGGTTGCCGAATTGGGCCGAAATGGCCGGAATAGGCCCGGATTTTATCATGCGGAACAGCCACTTCCCCCCGCTGGCGCGCACCGGTAACCCTTATGATGTCGGCTTCCGCAAGGGGAAACATCCGCATCATGAAACCGCTGCTGGCGCTGTCGCGCGCCATAGACGCACTGAACGAAACCGTCGGCCGCGGCGCCTGCTGGCTGGTCCTGCTGTGCATCCTCATCAGCGCCGGCAACGCGGTCGCCCGTTACGGCTTCAGCTACAGCTCCAACGGCCTGCTCGAAATCCAGTGGTACCTCTACACGCTGGTGTTCCTCGGCGCCGCCGGCTACACGCTCAAACACAATGCCCATGTGCGCATCGACCTTGTCGCCGGGCGGCTGTCGCCGCGGGCGCAGGCCTGGATCGACATCTTCGGCCATGTCTTCATGCTGCTGCCGGTCAGCGCGATCATGCTCTGGTTCGGCTGGGCCGCGTTTGTCGAGTCATGGCGCATCAATGAAATGTCCACCGACGCCGGCGGCCTGCTGCGCTGGCCGATCAAGTTCGTGGTGCCCGCGGCCTTCGCGCTGCTGATCCTGCAGGGGCTGTCGGAGACCATCAAGAAGTTCGCGTTGCTAGGGGGCAAAGACACGACTGCGACGGAACGCTGAGATGGCACCCTCGCCCACGAAACTTCAGCCCGTCATTCCGGCGCGCCCCGAAGGAAGTCCCCTTGGGGGGAAAGCCGGAATCCAGTGCGGGCAGACACAAAACCCCCGGACCCCGGCTTTCGCCGGGGTGACGGTGGATTAAAGGCCGACCCAAACCATGGCCTTCGAACTGATGGCACCGCTGATGTTTGTCGGCCTCGCCGCGCTGCTGCTGCTCGGCTACCCGGTCGCCTTCGCGCTCGCCGCGAACGGCCTGCTGTTCGCCTTCATCGGTTTCGAGCTCGGCCTGCTGCAGCCTGAACTGCTGCAGGCGCTGCCGCAGCGGCTCTACGGCATCATGTCCAACCCGCTGCTGCTGGCGATCCCCTTCTTCACCTTCATGGGCCTCGTGCTTGAACGCAGCGGCATGGCGGAAGACCTGCTCGACACCGTCGGCCAGATCTTCGGCCCGCTGCGCGGCGGCGTTGCCTACGCGGTGATTTTTGTCGGCGCGCTGCTCGCCGCGACCACCGGCGTCATCGCCGCCTCGGTGATTGCGATGGGCCTCATTTCGCTGCCGGTGATGCTGCGTTACAAATATTCGCCGCGGCTCGCCAGCGGCGTCATCTGCGCCTCCGGCACGCTGGCACAGATCATCCCGCCTTCGATCGTGCTGATCGTGCTCGCCGACGTGCTCGGCGCCTCCGTCGGCGACATCTACGCCGGCGCGGTGCTGCCGGGCCTGCTGCTGGTGATGCTGATGAGCGGCTATGTGTTCATCACCACGATGCTCAACCCGGCCGCCGCGCCCGCGCTGCCGCCGGAAGCGCGCACCCGCCGCGGCGCCGCGCTGTGGCGCCACGCATTGCTGGTGATGGTGCCGCCGCTGGTGCTGATTTTCCTGGTGCTGGGCTCGATCTTTGCCGGCATTGCGACACCCTCCGAGGGCGGTGCGCTGGGCGCGGTCGGCGCGCTGCTGCTGGCCGCAGCCCGGCGCCGGCTCAACCTGAAAATGCTGCGCGAAGCACTCGACTCGACGACAAAGCTCTCCAGCTTCGTGATGTTCATCCTGATCGGCTCGACGGTGTTCGCGCTGACCTTCCGCGCCGTCGACGGCGACCTCTGGGTCGAACGCCTGTTCACGCTGGTACCCGGCGGCGAGGTCGGTTTCCTGATCGTCGTGCACCTGATGATTTTCGTGCTCGGCTTTTTCCTCGACTTCTTCGAGATCGCCTTCATCCTGTTGCCGCTGCTCGCGCCGGTGGCCGCCAAACTCGGCATCGACCCGGTGTGGTTCGCGGTGATGATCGGCATCAACCTGCAGACCTCATTCCTGACACCGCCCTTCGGTTTCGCGCTGTTCTACCTGAGGAGCGTCGCGCCGAAACAGGTCAGCACCACCGACATCTACCGCGGCGTGATGCCTTTCATTGCCGTGCAGCTGATCGCGCTGCTGCTGGTGATCAGTTATCCGCAACTGGTCAGCGGCTTCGGCGGCAAACCCGCGGCGCAGGACAGCAGTAACATCGAAATCAGCATTCCTGCCGATGGTGCCGCCGACAAACCCGGCGCCGACGGCATGACCCGCGAAGAACAATCGGCAGCAGAGATCGAGCGCATGCTGCGCGAGGGAAAGTAAAAATATCAATAAAATCAAATACTTACAAAATACCTAGAGCTGCAGCAAAATCCAAGTTCCATATAATTCTCGCTGGAGAACTTCAGCATGAATCAGATTTTCACTGCATTAGTCAAACAGAGCGACCCGTGGTGGATCGGTTGGATCGAGGAAATTCCGGGCGTCAACTGCCAGGAACACACACGGGAAGCCCTGCTTGAAACCCTGCGCGTAACGCTCGCCGAGGCATTGGCCATGAACCGTGCTGATGCACGCGAAGCCGCAGACAAAGGTTTCCAAATAATTCACATCGCCGCATGAAACGTCTTGGAACCTGCATATCACAACCTTAATCCGCTGAAACCCCACCATGATCCCCCTCCCCGACCTGCTGCTCTTCGCCGGCGCCGC
>JALHND010000233.1 GCA_022843705.1 Burkholderiales bacterium | reverse complement strand
GGAACAGTGCCGGGCGGCATCACCGCCGGCGCGCTGGCTTCGCCGCACGGCCTGTCGCGCCTGTCGCAGGACACCATCTACAACTGCGTTGTTGACCGCTGGGGCAACGCCTATTCGGCAACCACTTCCGACAACGCCAGTGAAACGCCGATCATCCCCGGCACCGGGCTCGCGATTTCCTCGCGCGGCTGCCAGTCGCGCCTCGAACCCGGCCATCCCTCCGAAGTGAAGCCGGGCAAACGCCCGCGGCTGACGCCGAATCCGGCGATGGCCTTCAAGGACGGCAAACTGTTCATGACTTTCGGCACCCCCGGCGGCGACCAGCAGTCGCAGGGCATGCTGCAGGTTTTCCTCAATGTCGTCGAACACGGCATGACCATGCAGCAGGCGGTGGAAGCGCCGCGCATCTCCTCGCAGAGTTTCCCCAATTCCTTCGCGCCGCATGCCTACTACCCGGGCCGGCTCAATGTCGAGGAAGACCTCGGGCCGGAAGTCATCGAAGAATTGCGTCGCCGCGGCCACGACGTCGAAGTCTGGCCGCGTTTCCCCGCGGCGAATGCCGCGGTGTGCGCGATCAAGGTCGATCCCGAAACGGGTCTGCGCCACGCCGGCGCCGATCCGCGGCGCGAGGGGTACGCGCTGGCCTGGTAGGCACAGCTTGTGCTGCCTTGCGGGATTCGTGGCCCGCAAGCAGCGCAGCGTATGTTGGAACCGGGATTATCGAGTCCGCCAATTGGCCGGTCGCTTGATACCGCAATGCTTCTGCTGTAAAGCTTGAGGCCTGTGCCGATTTGACAGCCGGGGCATGGTATCCCGGTGGCGGTTAACAGGAGGAGAGCCCCCATGTCAGTTGAAATCCGTGAAGATATTTCCGTCATCCCGCTGGGTCGCGGCATCGGCGCGCAGATCGATGGTGTGAACCTGCGTGAACCTGTTTCCGAAGCCATAAGGGCGGCGATTCTGTCGGCCTGGATGGATCACAAGGTCTTGCGTTTCCGCGGGCAGCAGGGCATGAGCACCCAGCAGCTCGTCAATTTCTCCAAGATCTTCGGCGAGCTGGATCGCGCGCCGACGCCGGCCAACAAGACCGGCAAGCCCTATCTTTCGGAGTTTCCCACGGTCACCGCTATTTCCAACATTGTGGTGAACGGCGAGCCCATCGGCGGGCTGGGTGCCTACGAGGCCGAGTGGCATACCGACATGTCGTACAACGAGTGCACGCCGAGCGCGAGCATCCTCTACGCGATTGAAATTCCCCCAGCTGGCGGCGATACCTGGTTCTGCGACATGTACGCGGCTTACGACAGTTTGCCGGCTGATCTCAAATCGCGAATTGCGGAGCTGAAGTGCGTGCATGACGCCAGCCGAAACAGTGCGGGCATGCTGCGCAAGGGCTGGAAGGAAGTCACCGATCCGCGGGAAACCATAGGCGCGCTGCATCCCATCGTACGCACCCACCCGGTGACCGGACGCAAGGCCTTGTTCCTCGGACGCCGGCTGAATGCCTACATCCCCGGGTTGAGTCTCGAGGACAGCGAATCGTTACTCGACACCCTGTGGGCAAATGCGGTGCTGCCTGAGGCGACCTGGGTCCAGCAATGGCGCATCGGTGATGTCGTGATCTGGGACAACCGTTGCACCATGCATCGCCGGGATTCCTTCGATCCCGCGGCGCGCAGGCTGCTGCACCGCACGCAGATTGCCGGCGACCGGCCGTTCTAAGCCTGCTTGGGCGCTGGCGCGCGCCGTGGCCCGATACCGAACCCGTTTAAGGAGACATGAAGTGATTGTCCGCATGAACCCGCTCAACAAAACACTGCTTTTGCTGCTGGCCGGACTGCTGCCGGCGGCCACCGTCGCGGCACAGAACTACCCGACCCGCACCGTGCGCGTCATCGTACCCGGGCCGCCCGGTGGAGGTGCGGACACGCTGGCGCGCACAATGGCGACCAAGATGGCCGAGAATCTGGGGCAGCAGTTCATCGTCGACAACCGCGCCGGTGCCAGCGGCATCATCGGCACCGAACTGGGCGCTCGTGCCGCGCCGGACGGCTACACCATCCAGATCGGCCACAGCGGCACGCATGCCATCAATATCAGCCTGCGCAAGACGCTGCCGTACCATCCGGTGCGCGACTTCACGCCGCTGATGCTGATCGCCAGTATGCCGAACATTCTGGTGACGCATCCCTCGCTGCCTGCGAAATCGGTGAAGGATCTGATCGCCTTCGCGAAGGCGCGTCCCGGCCAGATGACTTACGCCTCGGCAGGTACCGGTTTCTCCCAGCACCTGGCCGGCGTGCTGTTCTGCGACGTGGCGGGCATCCAGATGCTTCACGTGCCGTACAAAGGGAGCGCGCCCGGTATGACCGACGTCATCGCCGGCAACGTGATGATGATGTTCCCCAACACCACGGCGGCCTTCCCGCACCTGAAATCCGGCCGGCTGCGCGGGCTCGGTGTGACTTCGCTGAAGCGCTCGGACATATTCCCCGATGTGCCCGCGATAGCGGAAACGCTGCCTGGCTACGAGGCGATCGCTTGGTTCGGCTTTTTCGCCCCGGCGAACCTGCCCGAAGAGCTCAAGCGCCGGCTCAATGCCGAAATGGTCAAGGCGATCAGCGATACCAAAGTCAGTGAAACCATCCGCAAGCTCGGCGGTACCGTGTCGAGCAACACGCCGGAGGAGTTCTTGACCTACGTGAACGCGGAAATCGCCAAGTGGGCGAAGGTGATCAAGAGTGCGGGAATTCCGCAGGAGTAGATGGAGGTCCACGGGGGCTGATCTGAAAAAATAATAATAAAAACAATAAGTTAAATAAATACTCCCATGTCGGCGTGGTGGGCGATGCCATGGCCCAAGTTGGCCATTTTGGCTATAATGGCCCAAACCGTGACCGGGACCTGCCATGCCAACCCTGACCTACCGCAACAGCCGCGGCGAACTCGTGGATGTTCCGGCCGTGCCCTCGACCCAACTCAAGAACGGGCTGGGCAGCGTGCTGGAACAGGTGATGCGCGGCGGCGCCGTGGCCATCACCCGCCACGAAACACCCAAGGCGGTGCTGCTGGCCTACGATGAATTCGTGGCGCTTACCAAAGATCGTGCGCCGGCATTGAATGATCTGGCGGCCGAATACGATGTGCTGCTCGAACGCATGCAGACGCCGCAGGCGCGCAAGGCGATGGCAGCGGCCTTCGATGCCACGCCCGCGGAACTGGGGCGCGCGGCGGTCAAGGCGGCGCGCAAGCGGCGCTGATCGAGCGGGTAGGGCGCGGCCAGTGCCGAACATCTACGTGCTGGCCGGCGTCAACGGTGCCGGCAAAAGCAGCATCGCCGGTGCGGCATTCCGCGACAAAGGCGCCGACTACTACAACCCCGACGAAGCGGCTGCGGAACTGAGGCGCGCCAATCCCGG
>JALHND010000232.1 GCA_022843705.1 Burkholderiales bacterium | reverse complement strand
CTGATGGGCGAACAGGAGCTGTTGAACGACAGCTTTGCCGGCGAGCCGGGCTTTTATGTCTACGAAGAGACGCCGAACTTCGGCCGGAGAACGGGGCTGACGGGACGGGGGCTGGAGGGGGTGTTCGATTCCCTGCTCAAGGTATTCGGGCTCTAGTTACCCCGGGGAAATCAGCATCACAGGGAATCGACTCCGGCAACCCGGACGATTGGTCTGCGTGCAGGGTCCTGCATCAATGCGAAGCCCCGCGATGGTTGCGCGGGGCTTCAGGGATTAGCCACCGGAGTGGCTGCGGGGCGCCACGTTACCGTGACGCGGGGCCGGTGGTTAAGGCCGGCTTCAAGGCGACACTGTCGGATGGTTCATCTATAGATCGTCCTCCGTTTTCGGCCTGGTGCTGCGCCTGGATCTCCCATCAGGGATAACAGCAGCGCAATCCGCCAACAGCGCGACTCGCGCCACGACCCGTGCTGCGAGTGCTCCGATCCGGGATACCCCTCAAACACAAGTGTCGAGGTGGTCGCCGCCGGTCCGCTTCAGGTACACCCGTGACATCAGGCGCGCACAACAGCGAAACATCAGCGCAGCAACCGGAGTTATCGTTGGTTCGAGAACCTACCCCGAACCGGATCACCACAGCGATTCCAGTAAACGCCTTTCCCGGGTGCTCGTCAACAGGGCTTGTTGATTAAGGCCATGAGAGGGTGATGCGGCTCAAACAAAGGAATCAAGTACACACTTTGGAAAAACACCGAAGCCCTTGATTCTTCGCATCGATCATTGATTGCCGGCCTTTTGTACTGCGCTGCGCCAGACGCTGGCCAGCCAGGGCTGCTGTTCCCGCGGCAGGCCTTCAGGCCGGTAATAGTGCGTCAGTTCCGTAAAACCCGCCGCGGTCATATGGCCCCGCCAGGCCTCAAGATCGTGAAAGACGCCGTAACGCCCGCCGCTCCAGCCGGCATCATTGTGGCCGCGCGGGTTTGAGCTCAACAGCACACCGCCGGGTTTCAGCGTGGCATGGAGTTCACGCAGCACGCGCGGCAATTCCTGGACAGGCACATGAAACAGCGCGGCATTGGCAAATACGCCGTCAAAATGCCGCGGCGGCAGGTCCAGCCGCAGAAAATCCTGCTCCCAGACCGTGCAGCCGCTGTGCGCCCGCGCCATCGCGGCAAAGCGGGCGGAACCTTCCACGCCGATCGCGGCATGGCCGAGCGCCGCGAACACCTTGAGATCGCGCCCCGGACCACAGCCAAAATCCAGGATCAGATGCGGCGGCTCGCCCGTGATGTGCTGCAGCAGGGCGGCGATATTCTGGCTGACATCGTGGCCGCGCGTGCCCTGCCAGAAGGATTCGGCATTCTGGTCGTAATGCTCCAGCGTGACGCGGGTGATGTGTTCCAGATCCTGTGCGGACAATGTCATGGGATAAATGAAGGCCGTGTAACCGGGTTGAAGAAGGTACACTGATTTCCTGAGTCATGAACCCGAGGCGCAGCACATGAAGTGGAAGATACCCGAGAACTCGATATTCGCAACGCTGCTGCGCCAGAGCTGGTGGGTCAGCGCGCTGGCTGCGCTCGCCACATTCGTGGTGGTGCAGAACTTCATGCCCTGGGGCTATGCACTGTTTTCCACCCTGCCCTTCACCGTCATCACGCTGATGGTTGCCTGGAAGCAGGTCTTCGGACCCGCAGGCGCGCGGGTGGAGAAAGCGCTGGAGAAGATCCGCGGCATGGCCTGGGAGGATTTTGCACAGGCGCTGGAGCAAGGGTACACGGCCGAGGGTTACACCGTGCGGCGTGTCGACGGCGTGGCGGATTTCGAGCTGGAGAAACTGGGTTACCTGACACTGGTGTGCGCAAGGCGCTGGAAGGCCGCACGCACCGGCACCGAGCCGTTGAGGGAGTTGGCGGCGGCTGGCGAAAAACGTGAAGCCAGGGAATGCCAGTACGTGGTGGCGGGCGAGTTGACGGAGCAGGCGCGGGTGTTTGCGAAGCAGAAGGGCGTGAAGCTGGTGGAGGGCGCGGAACTGGCGAGGCTGGTTCGCGGATAGCCCGGGGGAGCACCCGGCGGCTGGCCCGGGGGCAAACAGGGCCAGCTCACATTGCCCACTTATTCTCAATGGCCCGTCCTGATTCGGCGGTGCAAGGGCAGCCTCATGCTACCTGGCTGGACCTGAATCCGAATTCGTTTTGAGCGAAGTGGAAAACTTATCGGAAATCCGGCGGTCACATAACTATAAAACCTGCCCTTCGCCGGCAGGCAGATCGGTTCAACAGGAGGAGGGGCCATGCCAATCAGCAATTCCGGCATTACAGGGGCGCTACTGCAGGAGCATGAGAAGCCTGAACTCAAGGAAGTCGTCATGGGCCTGCACTGGGATCCATCGGAAGACGACGTAAATGTACATCCGGAGAACCTGGATGCCCTGTGCGTCCTGTTCGATCAGGAGCAGCAGATCGTCGAAATAATCCATCCGGGCAACCCGCGCAGCGCCAACGGTAGCGTCGTCCATACCGGCGACTCGCGAACCGGCGCGAGCAAATGGGATGATGAAAGGATTTTCGTTTTTCTCGAGGCCTTGCCGGCGGATGTCACGACTATCCTGTTTGTCGTGGCCAGTGCCACAGGTAACCCCATTCGCAATGTCCGGGGCGCCTCCTGTCACATCAGTGATCACGCCACGGAATACCAGTGGGTCAACATAGAGCTGACGACACTCGACACGCAAACGACTTACTGCGTCGCCACCCTGTCCCGCAACCTCACAGGCTGGGAAATATCCACGGCTGAGCAAAACATCAACCGCGAACACGAAGCACAATCGGCCGCCCTGGCTGCTTTACGGCAGTTTGAATTCGCGCGCAGCCATGAATTGATCCGGGCAGTGGGCATCAAGCCCGAGTAAGCAGCTCAGCCCGGCAGCGGGATGAGCTGCGACGTCGAAGCCAAGCCGAAGTGCCTGGAGAAACGGGCGAGGCCCGGGCTGTCATCGCGCAGCGAATTCCTTCAGCACGTCCATATCGGGCGCAAACCCGATGCCCGGCGCATCGCTCAGCGTGACGACACCCTCCGTTACCGAGATGTCCTTGGGCATCAGCCGTTCGCGCAAGGGATTCGGATTGGCATCCCATTCGCCCCAGCCCTTGCCGCCGGCCGCGCCGAGAAGATTCAGCGAAGCCATCAGCCCGACCGAGCTGCCCAGCCAGTGTGGACAGAATTGCAGGCCCGCCGCGATGGCGCGCCGTCCCAGTGGCAGGCATTCGGTGACGCCGCCCCACTTGCCCATGTCGGGCTGCAGGAAGCGCAAGGCGCCGCTGTCGACGAAGGCATCGAACACCGCGCGTTCGCGAACATTCTCGCCGGCCGCCAGCGGCAGGGTGCTGCTGCCGGCCAGCGCCTGCCAGGCGGCGACCGGTTCGTCGCCGGCGAGCGGCTCTTCCATCCACAGCGGTTCGAATTCCGCGAATGT
>JALHND010000231.1 GCA_022843705.1 Burkholderiales bacterium | reverse complement strand
GCCTCCACCCACGGCGACTACCGCGCCGCCGGCGAGCATGACATTGCCCGCGCCGAGCTCGAATACGGCGGCTTTGAATTGCGGGTGCGCGCGCAGATGAATCCCTGAAAACATTCACACAAGGCCGACAGGATGCCCGCATTCCATACCCTGCGCTGGGTCGATGACACACTCGAACTGCTCGACCAGAAACTGCTGCCTGCTCGCAGCGAATATCCGCGCTTCGGCAGTGCGGCAGCGGTGGCCGGCGCCATCCGTGACCTGGTGGTCAGGGGCGCACCGGCGATCGGTTGCGCTGCAGCCTACGGGATTGCCGTGGAAGCACGGCGGCTGCGCGGACAATCCCCTGCGCAATTCGATGCCGGTCTGCAGCAGGCATTTGAAGTGCTGGGCGCAAGCCGACCGACCGCAGTCAACCTGCACTGGGCCCTGGACCGGATGCGCACCCACCTTGCCGGCAGCGAAGGCATGGACAACAACGCACGCGCCGATGCCCTGCTGGCCGCGGCACGCGACATCGCGGACGAAGATGTCCGCATCAATCGCGCGATGGGCACGCATGGCGCCGCCCTGCTTCCCGATGTCTGCTGCGTGATGACCCACTGCAATGCCGGCGCACTGGCCACCGCAGGACACGGAACCGCACTGGGAATCATCCGTTCAGCCGCCAGCGCGGGCAAAAAAATCGAGGTCATTGCCAACGAAACCCGGCCATTTCTTCAGGGTGCGCGACTGACGGCCTGGGAACTGCAGCAGGACGGCATTCCGGTGACCCTGATTGCCGACAGCGCGGCGGGATACCTGATGGGACGGCGCAACATCGATGCAGTGATTGTCGGCGCGGATCGCGTCGCCGCCAATGGCGACGTCGCCAACAAGATCGGCACTTACATGATGGCCGTACTGGCGCGGCGCCACGGCATTCCGTTCTACGTGGCCTGCCCGCTGTCGACGATCGACCCGTCAAGCCCCGACGGCAGCGCGATACCGATCGAGGAAAGGGACGCGGGGGAAGTCGCCGGTTACGGCGGACTGCGCTGGGCACCGCAGGATATCCGCATCACCAATCCGGTGTTCGACGTCACGCCGGCGGACCTGGTCACCGCGCTGGTCACCGAAAGGGGTGTGCTGGAATCACCCTCGTCCGCGGGCATCCGCGAACTGCTTGGCCGCTGAACAGTCAGCCGCCGGCCTGGACAATCAGATGGTCAGGCCGCCGCTGACTTCGATCACGGCGCCGTTGATGTAGCTGGCTTCGTCGGAGGCGAGGAAGGCAAAGGTGTTGGCAATTTCCTCCGGCTGGCCGAGGCGGCCCATGGGCACCTTTTCCTCCAGCGCGCGCAGCACCCGGTCAGGCATGGATTTGAGGATGTCGGTGGCGATGAACCCCGGGCAGATCGCGTTGGCGCGGATACCCTTGCGCCCCAGTTCACGCGCCCAGGTCTTCATCATGCCGATCACGCCGAATTTGCTGGCGGCGTAGTTGGTCTGGCCGAAGTTGCCGTAAAGCCCGACGATCGACGATGCGTTGAGGATGACGCCCGACTGCTGTTCAAGCATCCTGTCGACAACGGCCCGGGTGCAGTTGAAAACCCCCTTGAGGTTGATGTCGATGACGCGGTCAAACTGCTCCTCGCTCATGTTCTTGAGCTGGGCATCCATGACGATGCCGGCATTGTTGACCAGGCAATCCACGCGCCCCCACTGATCGAGTGTGGTCTTGACCATGGCCTGCAGTGACTTGAGGTCCCGCACGTCGGCGACGCAGCCGATGGCTTCGGCACCGGTTTCCCTGCACAGGGCGACAGTCTGGTCGATCCACTCCGGCGTGAGGTCACAGACCACGACCTTGGCGCCCTCACGGGCGAACTTTACCGCTGTGGCTTGGCCAATGCCCCTGCCGGCACCGGTGATGATGGCTACCTTGTCTTTGAGTCGCATGCGTCGCCTTTGAGGGTTAGCTGCCGGTTACGGCAGTTTGCGGCGCACAATTTAGCCCAATCTGGCGCAATGCACAATGATCGCGCATGACGCCTCTATCTATCTGTTTTAAATGATTTTTATACGGTCAGGAGAGATATTTCAGATCTGCCCGCGCAGCATGATGCATTGCAGATAAAGCGATGTTAAATGTAACTAATTGATTATATTGATATTTTTACCGACGTCCCGACGGAAACGGAGTCAAACAGCTCGATGACGTCCCGGTTGCGCATGCGGATGCAGCCGATCGAGCCCGGCACCCCCATCGGCACCGAATCCGGGCATCCGTGGATATAGATATAGCGGCGCATGGTGTCGACCTCCCCCAGCCGGTTGTGGCCGACTTCGCAGCCGGACAGCCAGAGGATGCGGGTCAGCATCCAGTCCCGTCCGGGAAAGGCCGCACCCAGCGCCGGTGTATAGATCTCCCCGGTGGGACGACGGCCGACAAACACCGTGTTTTCCGGCTGGCCGGCACCGATTTTGGCGCGGATGATGTGCCGGCCCAGCGGCGTGCAGAAACTGCCCCTGCGCTGTCCGGTGCCCTTCAGTGCGCTGGAGATGGCGTAATTGCGCAGCAGCCTGTCCTGGTCATCGAACAGCTCCAGGCTCTGGGATCCGATATGGATGGCGATTTTCAATGTTTGCCGCGCCGCCTTGCAAAAAAATCCTGCAACAGGACCACGGCCTCGTCGGCCAGCAGGCCGCCGCTGACTTCGGCATGGTGATTGAGCTGCGGCTGCGCAAACAGGTCGATCGCGCTGCCGCAGGCGCCTGTTTTGGGATCGCGTGCACCATAAACCACCCGCCGGATGCGCGCATGCATGATCGCGCCGGAACACATCACGCAGGGCTCCAGCGTCACGTACAGATCGCAGTCCGCGAGCCGGTAATTGCCCAGCGTCCTGCCGGCCTCACGCATGGCCATGACTTCGGCATGGGCCGTCGGATCGTTTCCGGCGATGGGCTGGTTCCAGCCGCGGCCGACAATCGAGCCGTCATGCACCACTACCGCGCCGACCGGCACTTCGTCCATGGCGGCGGCTTGTGCTGCCAGCTTCAATGCCTCCTGCATGAAAACGGTATCGTTCATGCCTGATCAGGCAGACATTGCCCGGGCATAAAGCTCGGGCTTGAATCCGATCAGCCTTTGCTTTCCGAGATCCAGCACGGGCCGTTTGATCATCGAAGGTTGCGCAAGCATCAATGCAATGGCTTTGTGCTCATCAATGCCCTGTTTGTCGATCTCCGGCAATTTGCGGAATGTGGTACCGGCGCGATTGAGCAGATTTTCCCAGCCCGATTCCCTGCACCAACCCTGCAGTCGTTCGGCCGTTATGCCTGCGGTTTTGTAGTCGTGAAAAAAATACTCGATTTGCCGTTCATCCAGCCAGGCACGGGCTTTTTTCACCGTATCGCAGTTGCGGATGCCGTACAGCGTGATGGCCAACTTCATGCTCCTCTGCCGGAACGCCTCACTCCCACTCGATCGTGGCAGGCGGCTTGCCGGAAATGTCGTAGAC
>JALHND010000230.1 GCA_022843705.1 Burkholderiales bacterium | reverse complement strand
GCAGATATGTCCCAGGTCCGCGACCAGGCCATCAGACACATCGATCGCGCTGCGCGCGACGCCGCGCAACGCGATGCCCAGCGCAATACGCGGCTGCGGTCGGTCGAGGCGCTGCTGCGCCTGTTTCAGTTCGGCGGGTTTCAGCCTGATGCGCTTCATTCTTGCCGCCACCGCCAGCGCCGCGTCACCCAGCGTGCCCGACACCCAGACGTCATCGCCGGGTTTCGCGCCGTCGCGGCGCAGCGCCAGCCTTGCCGGCAGCTCGCCGATGATCTGCACGCAGAGGTTCAGCGGGCCGCGCGTGGTGTCGCCGCCGATCAGGTCGACGCCGTGTTTGCGCGCGAGCGCCATGAATCCCCGCGACATCGCCGCCACCCAGCGTTCATCCGCCTCCGGCAGCGCGATGCCCAGCGTCGCCCAGCGCGGGGCCGCGCCCATGGCCGCCATGTCCGACAGGTTCACCGCCAGCGCCTTGTGGCCCACCGTTTCCGGGTCCGCATCCATGAAAAAATGGCGCCCGCCGACCAGCATGTCGGCGGCCACCGCCAGCACCTGGCCGCGCGTCGGGCGGATCAGCGCGGCGTCATCACCGACGCCGAGCAGCGTGCGCGGCGCGGCGTGGGTGAAATGCGCGGCAATGAGGCCGAATTCGGTGGGCTTGGTCAGCGGCACAGGATGTCCGCCATCCAGTCAGCGGTCTGCGTCTGGAACATGTAGCGCCGGTTGTTGGCGACGTGGTTGCCACCCTTGACGATCAGCAGCTCGCAGGGGCCCGAGACCTCGGCGGCGATGCGCTCGGCATTGTGCGGCGGCGTCAGCTTGTCGAGTTCGCCGCCGACCACGTAGATCGGGCAGCTGATGTTCTTCGCCACACCCTCCAGCGTCAGCGTCTTCGCGTTCTCGCGCGCGGCATCCATGTCCTTCGCATGCGAACGCACGCGGAAGGCCTCGCGCGACAGCTCGTTGCGGCTGTCGAAGGTCTCCACCCAGCTGTAGGGGCCGGACAGCGAGATGCAGGCCTTGATGCGTTTTTCGAAAGCCACGCTGCGCGCGGCGTAGTAACCGCCGAGCGAGACGCCCCAGAGGCCGAGGCGCGCCGCGTCAAGGTCGGCGCGTGCGGCCACGTAATCAACCACCGCCTTCACCGCGACCTCGTAATCGCCGCGGATCGGGATGTCATATTCCGCCTCGCCCTGCCCCGGTCCGTCGAAGGACAGCGTGGCCATGCCGCGGGCGAGAAAAATGTTCTCGTAGACCTCGAGTTCCTCCTTGGTCGAATCGAGCCCCACGCACATCACCACCACCGGATGCGGCGCCTTGCCGGACGGCTTGCGCAGGATGCCGGCGAGGTGGCGGCCCTGGTACGGCATCTCCACGCGCTCGCCCGGATGCGGCAGCAGCGGCAACGCGAGCTGGCGGCACTCGATGACCTTGCGATGCGCCGCCTTCATCTGCGGAACATCGTGGACAAACATGAACTTGCCGAAGTGGTAACAGATCGCCGCGCGATTGAAATGCTCGCCTGCGGACAGCCGGTAACCGCCGGCCAGCGCCTTGCGTCCCAGTTCCTCGTGCATCGCCGCGCGCGCACTCCAGGCGGCGCACCACTCATCCCAGCGCGAGATGCCGGCAGTGACCTCCTCGAAATCCGTCAGCGGGACTCCGCTCGACACAAAACGCGGCGCCCAGTGATGTATCGCGGTCTCGACGCGTTTGTCCTTTGCCGGCTGGCCTGCGGTGTCCATCATGTCGTCCCCGTCTGCGTGATCATTGAATGTCAGTCCGTGTTTTACCAGAAAACCGCCGATCCGCCGCTGCGGCCTCCATCCCGGTCGCCGATTCTCCCGCCGGCGCTTTTGGTGCAGAATGCGCCCCTCCGATGCATATCCCGATGACTCAATCCACAACATGAACATGACCCCGAAACCTGCCCTCCTTGTGATCGCCGCCTCGATGCTGCTGGTGCTGAACATCACCGATGCCGCCGCACAATCCTGGCCGGCGCGGCCGATCCGCATGATCGCGCCGATTTCCGCCGGCGGCGGCGCCGACGTGGCAGCCCGCCTGCTGGCCAAGTCGATGGGCGAAACCCTGAAACAGCAGGTCATCGTCGAAAACCGGCCCGGCGGCGGCAGCGTGCTGGGCACCACCACCGCGGCCGGCGCCACGGCCGACGGCCACACGCTGCTGTGGATCTCCGGCGCACATGCCATCAACGCCGCCTTCAACCGCAGCCTGCCCTACGATTCGACGAAGAGTTTCGAGCCGGTGGGCCTGTTCGCCAAGATGCCCTTCGTACTGATCGTGCACCCCGGGATGAACGCAAAAACGGTGCCCGAACTGCTGGCGCTGGTGCGCGCGAGCCCCGGCAAATACAACTACGCCAGCAGCGGCGTCGGCAGCGCCTCGCACCTCGGCATCGAAATGCTGAAACTCGGCGCGAAACTCGACATGGTCAACATCAGCTACAAGGGCGCGGCGCCCTCGCTCGCCGGACTGATCGGCGGCGAAGTGCAGATGGCGATGCTGGGCCCGCTGTCGGTGAAGCCGCACATCGCCTCGGGCAAGGTGCGGGCGCTGGCCGTGACCACCGCCAAACGTTCAGCGGCCTTCCCCGGACTGCCCGCGCTGGGCGAAAACGTGCCGCAGTACGAGATGACCAGCTGGTACGGCATGCTCGCGCCCCGCGGCACACCGCCCGCGGTGCTGGCGCAGCTGAACGCCGCGATGACCACCGCGCAATCGGACAAGGCCGTGATCGACAGCCTCGGCGCAGAAGGCGCCGAGTTGCCGCGCACCACGCCGCAGGAATTCCGCAAATACCTCGAAGCCGACATCGCCCGTTACATGGCGCTGCGCCAGAAACTCGACATCCGGCTCGAATAAACCGCAGCACAAGGAGAAACCCCATGCCCAGCGCGCGCATCAACGGCGTCGACATTCCCTACGAAATCCTCGGCAACGGCGGACCCTGGGTGGCGCTGACGCCGGGCGGCAGGCGCGGCATGGATGAAATCCGCTCGCTCGCCGCGCGTGTCGCCGCCGACGGCTTCCGGGTGCTGATCCATGACCGGCGCAACTGCGGCGCTGCGGAGGCCTCGATCGACGGCGCGGGCGCCGAACACGAAATCTGGGCCGACGACCTGCATGCGCTGATGCAGAGCCTCAATGCGCTGCCCGCGGTCATCGGCGGCAGCTCCTCCGGCTGCCGGATGTCGATCGATTTCGCCCTGCGTTATCCGCGGGACGTGCGCGGCCTGCTGCTGTGGCGGGTCACCGGCGGCGCCTTCGCGGTGTCTCGGCTGACCGAAAAATACTACGGCGAATACGTCAAGGCCGCGCGGCGCGGCGGCATGGCGGCGGTCTGTGAAACCGAACATTTCCGCGAACTGATTTCCGCACGACCGGCCAACCGCGAGGCGTTGATGGCGATGGATCCGGCGCGCTTCATTGCCGCGATGGAAGCCTGGGAACGCCAGTTCCGCAGCGGCATGGACCAGCCGGTGATCGGCGCCAGCGAAGCGCAG
>JALHND010000229.1 GCA_022843705.1 Burkholderiales bacterium | reverse complement strand
CAGCGCGGTGTCCTGCTTCGGCGCCGCCGCGGGTCCGCGGCTGGCGGAGCTGGACCTCAACCCGGTGCTCGCCGGGCCTGACGGCGTCACCGCCGTCGACTGGCTGATGCTGCTGGACTGAATTCATGACGGGTGCATCACGGGTTTCTGCGCTGGCGCCATTCAGGATACGCAGCTTCCGTTTCCAGTGGCCGGCCGATCTGGCCACATCCTGGGCCTTTGAAATGGAAATGCTGATCCTCGGCTGGTACGTGCTGGTCGAGACCAAGTCGGTGCTGATGCTGACGGTTTTTGCGTCACTGCAGTACATCGGCACGCTGCTGTCACCGATGTTCGGCGTGATGGGCGACCGTGTCGGTCACCGCAACGTGCTGTGTGCGATGCGCGCGTTTTACGCGGTGCTGGCCTCGTTGCTGATGGTGCTGGCATTCATGGACGCGGTAACGCCCGCAGTGGTGCTGGTGATCGCCGCGCTGCTCGGGCTGGTGCGCCCCTCGGACATCGGCATGCGCACTGCCCTGGTCGGCGAGAGCATGCCGCCGGCGCAGCTGATGGGGGCGATGAGCATCCAGCGCACCACCCAGGATTCGGCGCGGATTGCCGGTGCGCTGACCGGTGCCGGGCTGGTGGCGATGCTGGGCATGGCGCTGGCGTACGCGGCGGTGGTTGCGTTTTATGTGATCAGCTTCGTGCTGACCTGGCAGGCCGGCAGCGGACAGCCGGCCCGGAAAAATGAAACGGCTGCGGCGAAGGTGTCGCCGTGGAAGGAGTTGCGCGAGGGCGCCGTCTACGTCTGGCGCGCCCCGCAGTTGCGCGCGACGATGCTGTTTGCCTTTCTGCTGAACCTGACGGCATTTCCGCTGTTCAACGGGCTGATGCCCTATGTCGCGAAAGAGGTATATGGTGCCGACCAGACCACGCTGGGCACGATGGTTGCCGCCGCGGCGACCGGAGCACTGGCCGGATCGATCATCATGACGCGTTACGGCGGCTTGTTCCGGCCGGCCCGGGCCATGCTGGGATTCGGCGCGGCGTGGTTGGCAGCGCTGCTGGTGTTTGCACAGACCACACATCCGGCTGCCGGCATTCCGGTTCTGGTTCTCGGCGGCATGATGCAGACCATGGGGCTGATTCCCATCAACGCGCTGCTGCTGCGCACCTCGGACGAGCGTTACCGGGGGCGCATCATGGGCATCCGGATGATGGCCATCTACGGCAATCTGCCGGGATTGCTGCTCGCCGGGCCGCTGATTGCGGCCTGGGGTTATTCCGCGATGGCCAGCCTGTATTGCCTGTTCGGCATTGCGGTCATCGGGCTGATCGGCTGGCACTGGCGCCGGCATCTGTGGCTGGGCGGAGCTGAGGCCAACCGGCGCTGACTTGCGGCTGTGGCGGCGGTATCATTCCGGCCACAACCATACACCGGGGAGGAAAATGATGAAAAGAAAATGGTGCGCGGCAATCGTGCCGCTGGTCATGGTCGCGGCGCAAACAAGTCATGCGCAGACCGCAAAATATCCGGATCGTCCGATCCGGCTGGTGGCGCCGTTTCCGCCGGGCGGGACGGTCGACGTTGTGGGGCGGCTGGTCGGCCCGCTGGCCGCCAAGCTGCTTGGGCAGCAGATGGTCATCGAAAATCGCGTGGGGGCCTCGGGCATCATCGGTACCGGATATGTCGCCCAGGCCAAGCCCGACGGTTATACGCTGCTGATCAACACCACGCCGCTGGTCACCAACACGCTGATGTACAGCAAGATTTCATACAATGTGCTGAATGATTTCGAGGCGATTTCCAACATTGCGTCGACCCCGTCCTTTGTCAGCGTGCATCCCTCGGTTCCGGCACGATCGGTCAAGGAACTGATCAGCCTGGCCAGATCCCGCCCCGGAACGCTGAACTATGGCGGAGCGGGTACCGGTACCAATCCGCATATTGCCGGAGAACTTTTCAACTATCTCGCCAAGACCGAAATCGCCGTGGTGCAGTACAAGGGCGGCGGCCCGGCACTGACCGCGGCCCTGAGCGGCGAGGTCGGCGTGTCGTTTTCCGGAGTTGCCGGCGCCACGGGATTCGTGAAGTCAGGGCGCCTGCGCGCGCTGGGTGTCACCAGTCTCAAGCCGGTGGCGGCACTGCCCGGCGTGCCGACGATTGCCAGCGTGCTGCCCGGTTACGAGTTTGCGGCCTGGTTCGTGATTGCCGCGCCGAAAGGCACGCCGCGCGAGATTGTCAGCCTGCTCAACCAGCATTTCAACACCGCGGTCAATTCGCCGGAACTGGCCGGACGTTTCGCCGGCGAGGGCATTGATGCCATCGGCACCACGCCGGAACAGACGGCAGCGCACCTCGAGAACGAACTGAAGAAATTCGAGCGCGTGATCCGCGAGCGCAAAATGAAGGCGGAGTAGGCGGCGTTCAGGAACAGCGGGATTCCAGCCAGGTCATCGGCAGCATCACGGCGTCGCCTTCGCCGAGACCTTTGCGCGAGGCTTCGTCGAAACACTTGAGGGCTCGCGCGGTGACCGGCAATTCACCGTAGCCGAGGGCGCGCGCTTCCTCGATCATCGTTGCCATGTCCTTGCGGATGGAGTCGATGTTGAAGGTGGTATTGGCAGGCGGCTTGCCGCGCATCGCGTCGGCGAGCATGCCGCCACGCGTCTTCAGGACATTGGGACCGCCGGAGGTGTCGGCGAAAATGCTGACCAGGCGTTCCGGATCCAGTCCCAGCGGCCGGCACAAGGCGATCGCTTCGCCGATGGCCTGCCAGTAGACCAGCAGCGGCAGGTTGATCGCCAGCTTGAGGCTGGCGCCGGCACCGACCGGACCGACGTGTTCAATGCGGCGGCAGAGCTGTTCCAGAACCGGGCGTGCGCGTTCAAGATCCGCGGCTTCGCCGCCGACGAAACCCAGCAGCTTGCCGTCGCGCGCGGGGCCGGTGGTGCCGCCGACGGGGCAATCAATCATGGCTGCGCCCCTGGCCCTGATGCGTCCGGCAAGCGCGCGTTCGGTTTCGGGGCGAACCGTGCTCATCTCGACGAACAGCTTGCCTCTGATGTCACCTGAAAGCAGGCCGTCATCGGTGTCGTACGCGGCTTCGATCGCCGGGGCATCCGTGAGTATCGACAGGACGATGTCGGTGGAGGCCGCCAGCGCCGCCGGCGATGCGGCGACAGATGCGCCGTGCTGTGCCAGTGCCTGCGCCTTGGCGGCCGTGCGGTTCCATACACTGACCTGGTGGCCATGCTTGAGCAGCCGTTCCGCGATTGCCGCGCCCATCCTGCCGATGCCTGCGATGCCGACGTTCATGTGCCTGCTCCATGCCTGTTCGAGAGCGGCATGCTATCAAACGCCGGCGCCACAACGGCCCCGGGCCCTGAAAAATGCGCTTGGGACGCCGCAAATGTTTTTGTTATAATCCGCCCCCTTGAGCGGCCGTAGCTCATCTGGATAGAGTACTTGGCTACGAACCAAGGGGTAGGGGGTTCGAATCCCTCCGGCCGCGCCAGTGAATCAAAGGCTTAGGCTACTTTCGGGTAGCCTAAGTTTT
>JALHND010000228.1 GCA_022843705.1 Burkholderiales bacterium | reverse complement strand
AGCCAATGTCCGTCACCCCGGCGCAAGCCGGGGTCCAGGGCTCCCCCATCCTACCTTCCCCCGTTAACGGGGGAAGGGGATACCGGCTTGCGCCGGAATGACGGGTTCTGGAATTAGACGGGCATCGCCAGCGGCTTGAACTGTTTGCTCAACTTCAGCCCCTGCGACTGGTAATTCGAGCCGATGTTCACGCCGTAGATTTTTTCCGGCTCGCCGAGCAGGCGCTCATAAATGAGACGGCCGACGTCCTGGCCGTGTTCGATCATGAAGGGCACGTCATGCGAGCGCACTTCGAGCACGGCGCGCGCGCCCTTGAGGTTGTTGGCGCCGTAACCGAAGCCGGGATCAAAAAAACCGGCGTAGTGGATGCGGAATTCACCGACCGAGGGATCATAGGGCACCATCGACGCGGCGTAGCTGTTGGGGATGCGCACGCGTTCACGCGAGACGAGGATGTAGAAGTCGTCCGGGTTCAGCACCAGCGAGCGGTCGGCGTTGCGCTGGATCGGTTCCCAGAAATCGAGCGGGTCGTAGTGGTTGATTTTCGAGAGATCAATCAAAGGCGCGTGGTGTTTGGCGCGGTAACCGATGATGCCATTGCTGGAGTCACCTTCAAGGTCGACCGACACCCACAGCCCGTTCTTGATCATCGCCGGCAGCGGGCCGTCGCTGTCGTTGTAGACCAGCTTCAGGGTCTGGTCGAGTTCGGTGAGCTTGGTGTCGGAGGGCGGCGGATTGCCGCGGACGAAGCGGATCTGATTCAGCCGCGTGCCCTGCTGCGCCAGCACGCTGAAGGTGTGCGGCATGATTTCCACATAGAGCTTGCCCTTGTAACCGGCGGCGACGCCCTCGAACTCGGCGCCGGCATCGGTGATCAGGCGCGTGAAAATGTCGAGCCGCCCGGTGGAGCTTTTCGGGTTGGCACTGCCGGCGATATCGGCGGGCAGCTTCAGTTCTTCCATCAGCTCGGCGATGTAGACACAGCCCTTTTCCAGCACGGTGGGCTTGCTGAGGTTGATTTTGTGCATCTGCAGGCGGTCGATCTTGGCCTGCACGGTCGAGGTCTTGCCCGGCAGGAAACTCGCGCGCACGCGCCAGGCGGTCGCGCCGAGGCGCAGGTCGAGGCTCGCCGGCTGGATCTGCGAAGCATCGACGCCGCCTTCGGCGCTGATGCGCCCGCCTTCGATCAGGCGCGCGATGTCGCGGTCGGGCAGGATGCCGGTGGTGACCGCGGCGGTCTCGGATTTACTGCCTTCAGGGAACAGCTTGCCGGGCGTGGTCGACATGTCAGTGGCCGGTCAGCATGCGCTGGGCTTCGCGGTATTTCGCCGCGGTTTTGGCCAGCACGTCGGCGGGCAGCCGCGGCGCCGGCGCCTTCTTGTTCCAGGGCTGGGTTTCCAGCCAGTCGCGCACGAACTGCTTGTCGAAACTGGGCGGGCTGATGCCGGTGCGGTATTCGGCGGCGGGCCAGAAACGCGAGGAGTCCGGCGTCAGCGCCTCGTCGATCAGGACAATGTTGCCGGCGGCATCGGTGCCGAATTCGAACTTGGTGTCGGCGATGATGATGCCGCGCGTCGCGGCGTATTCGGCGGCGGCGGTGTAGAGCCTGATCGAGATGTCCTTCACCTTCGCCGTGTTCGCGGCGCCGATGGTGGCGACGACGTCGTCGTAAGTGATGTTTTCGTCGTGATGGCCGGCGGGTGCTTTCGAGGCCGGCGTGAATATCGGTTCAGCCAGTTTCTGCGCCTGCTGCAGTCCGGCCGGAAGCTTGATGCCGCAGATCGCGCCGGTTTTCTGGTAGTCGCTCCAGCCCGAACCGATGATGTAGCCGCGCACCACGGCCTCGACCATCAGCGGTTTGTACTTGTGGACCACCATCGCGCGGCCGGCGATCTGCGCGCGTTCTTCGGGTGCAACGACCGTCGCCGGATCGATGCCGGTCAGGTGGTTGGGCACGATGTGTTTGAGTTTTTCAAACCAGAAATTCGACACCTCGGTCAGCACGCGGCCCTTGCCGGGAATCGGATCGTCGAGGATCACGTCGAAGGCGGACAGCCGGTCGCTCTGCACCACCAGCAGCTTGTCATCGCCGACGGCGTAGATGTCGCGCACCTTGCCGCGATGGAGGAAGGGCAGGCTTTTGAGGTCGGTCTTGTACAGCGGGGTGTCGCTCATTTCCAGTCAATTTCTTCAAATCGTTTCCCTCATCCCAACCCTTCTGCTCCGCTTCCAGTGTTTCCTGGTCCCGGGGGAGAAGGGCTTTTCATCCCTCTCCCGCCGGGAGAGGGACCGAGGGTGAGGGGCATTCGGGAACCAATGTAGTCTTTATGAGCCAGGGATCTCAATCAGTCCAGTCGGGATACAGGGCGCTGCGCACCACCAGCGCCTTCTGCAGCGCGGCGTCGGCACTGGCGCCGAGCATCGTGTAATGGCCCATCTTGCGGCCGTCGCGGGCTTCGTGTTTGCCGTAGAGGTGGAGCTTGGCTTCGGGCGCGAGAAACACGCGTTCCCACTGCGGCTGGCCGCGCTGCCAAGCCTCGCCCAGCAGGTTGACCATCACCACCGGTGACAACAGCCGGGTGTCGCCCAGCGGCAGGCCGCAGAGCGTGCGCACCTGCTGCTCGAACTGCGAGGTGGCGCAGGCGTCCATCGTGTAATGGCCGCTGTTGTGCGGGCGCGGGGCCATTTCATTGACCAGCAACTGGTCGTCCTGCGTCACGAAAAACTCCACCGCCAGCACACCGCAGTAATCGAGTTTTTCGGCGATCTTCAGCGCCCACTGTTCGGCGCGCTGCGCGAGTTCGGGCGTCACCCGCGCCGGCACGATGCTGACGTCGAGGATGCCGTTGCGGTGGCGGTTCTCGGCCACCGGGAAACCGCGGCCCAGCCCGTCGGCGCCGCGCGCGACCACCGCGGAGATTTCACATTTCAGCGCGATGCGTTGTTCCAGCACGCAGGATTCCGCGCCCATGTCGGCGAAGGCCTTCTTCGCCTCGGCGACATTCGCCACCCGCGCCTGGCCCTTGCCGTCGTAACCGAAACGCGCGCGCTTGAGGATGCCGGGGAAGAGCTTGGCGTCGGCCGCGTCGAGGTCGCTGTCCTTCTCGATCACCGCGTACGGCGCGACCTCGATGCCGCAGGAACGGACGAAGGCCTTTTCACGGATGCGGTCCTGGGCAATCGCCACCGCATCGCCGGCGGGACGCACCGCGCAGTGTTTCGCCAGCCAGCGCAGGCTGTCGGCAGGCACGTTCTCGAATTCGGTGGTCACGGCCTCACAGCTGTCGGCGAGCTGCTGCAGCGCCTCGACATCCTGGTAGGCCGCCTTCAGGTGCACGTCGGCAATCGCGCCCGCGGGGCTCAGCGGATCGGGGTCGAGCACGGTGACGCGGTAACCCATGCTGTGCGCGGCGAGCGTGAACATGCGCCCCAGCTGTCCGCCGCCGAGCATGCCGAGCATGGCGTCGGGGAAGATCATTTCGGTGATACCCGCTGTTGCGCGAACGACAAGCTCAGTTCGTCATTCCGGCCAAGCGCAGCGCGAGCCGGAATCCAG
>JALHND010000227.1 GCA_022843705.1 Burkholderiales bacterium | reverse complement strand
CTGTAAACGAAGGATGTGCAACAGTCTGTTGCGCCTGTAACAGGACGTAACAGCGTCCGCCGCCGCAGCGGCGGACCTTCAGGAAATGCCGGTTTCCGCGAAAATCTTCTTTGCCTCGGGCGAGGCCATCCGTTTTGCGAGTTCGATTGCAGCCGCCGGCGCACCGGCGGTCGCCGCCGCGTCGTAACGGGTCATGTTCTGGATCTCGTCCGGCAGCGGCGCGGCGAGTTTGACCTTGCAGCCCTTGTCGATCATCACCATCAGCTCCGAGATCTGCGCCAAGCCCACGGACTGCGGATGGTCCGCGACACGCAGCATGATCTCCGAACCGGTCTTGGTGACGACGATGCGGTCACCCAGCGCCGCATTGAGGCCCAGCCGTTCAAACAGCTTCTCGGTATAGATGCCGCTGGAGGCCTCGTTGCGCACGACATGGCTCGCAGCCAGCAGCAGCTTGGTGAATGAAGCGGTATCGGTGATCTGCGGCATGGGCGCGTCGGCATGGATGACCACACCCATGCGCGAACGCCCCAGAAAACCGCGGCTCGAGCTGTCTATCCTGTTCTGCGCGGCAAATTCGTCGAGCGCCGCCGGAGTCGCCACCACCACGTCAGCAGACTCTCCGGCGCCGATCCGCCGGCGCACTTCGGGCACCGGCGTGAACTCGATGGTGACCTTGTTGCCGGTCTCCTTCTCGAAGGCGGCGGCAACCCGGGCAACACCGCGCTTGACGGCGCCGGCACTGAGGATTTTGAGTTGGCTCATGCGGATTTTCCTGTCAGGATCAGTCGATACCCGTTGCCGCCATAGCGGCGCGGGCTGCGGGTGTTTTGAGATACTCGGTGAAAGCCGCGGCTGCGGCATTGGCGCTGGCCGTGGTGACCGCCGCATCGTATGCGGTCACACTCTGCAAATCGTCAGGCAGGGCGCCGGCAAGTTCGATGGCGACGCCCTTGTCGATCAACTCGCGGATCTCCGGCAGCTGGCCGGCACCCAGCAGTTTCTGCGCAGATGCAGACACATGGTCCATCACTTTCACCGTATCGGGCTGGCGCTGCACCTTGTCCGCGGAAAAACCAAGGTCGACTACCAGCTTGGCCACATAGTTGCCGCTGTTCGCGACATTGACAACAACGGCATCGGCTGCAGCAATGGCCCTTTTGAAGGATTCCACAGTGGAGAAATCGGGCGCTGCGGCGCCTTTGCGCATCGCCAGTCCCATGCGCGAGCGGCCCAGCGTGACACGCGTCGCACCGGTCACGCGGCCGGCTGCTGTGAATTCGTCCATGGTCGCCGCGGGCACCACGGCGACATCGACCGCTTCTCCGGCAAGTACACGTTCGCGCACCGTCGGCGCACCGGTGAATTCCACATTGACCTGATGACCGGTGTCTTTTTCAAACCTGGCCGCGATCTGCGTGATGCCGCGCTTGACCGGGCCGGCGCCCAGCACTTTCAGTGTTGCCATGGCTATTTTGTCCGTTGCTGTCTGTTGGAGAAATCGAATCCGATGCGCAGTATCGGGTGATCAGGTGACTCTGTAATCAAGTGATTGCGCCCATAACCCGTACGCAGCCACTGGCCACCGAATGACTTACTCACCCAATCACTTAATCACTCAATCACCTGATTACCTTGTTGTTCAATCAGCCCGCGCCCCCGAGTCCTTGATCACCTTGGCCCATTTCGGAATCTCGGCCTTGATGTGCGCGGCGAACCTCTCCGCAGTACCGCCGCGGATGATTGCGCCCTGCCCGACGAGGAATTTGCTGACCTGGGGATCCTTCAGCACCGCGTTGACTTCGCTGTTGAGTTTCGCCTGCACCGCGCGCGGCGTGCCGTTGACGGCCACCAGGCCGTGCCAGGTGGAAGCTTCGAATCCGGGCACGCCCGATTCGGCGATGGTCGGAATCTCCGGCATGGTGTCCATGCGCTCCAGCGTGGTCACGCCCAGCGGCCGCAGCCGGTTGGCATCAAGGTGCGCCTTGACCGACAGCGCCGTCGCAAAAATCATCTGGCTGCGCCCGGCCAGCACGTCGGTGATCGCCGGTGCCGCGCCCTTGAAGGGGATATGCACCATGTCGGTCTTGGTCATGCTCTTGAACAGCTCTCCGGCAAGGTGCGCGGCCGCGCCGCTGCCCGAGGACGCGTAATTGAGTTTGCCCGGGTTGGCTTTCAGGTGAGCAACCAGTTCCTTCACCGATTTCGCCGGCAGCGAGGGATGCACGACGAGGATGTTGGGCTGCGAGGCCACCCACACCACAGGCACCAGGTCTTTTGCCGGGTTGAAAGTCATCTTCTTGTAGAGCGAGGCATTGGCGGCGAGGACGCTGTTGTTGGCGATCATGATCGTGTAACCGTCGGCCGGGCTGGTGGCGACGATCTCGCCGGCAACGTTGCCGCCGGCTCCGGGCCGGTTGTCGAACACCACCGGCTGGCCCATGCGCTCCGACAGTTTGGCACCGACCAGCCGCGACAGGATGTCGCTGGGTCCACCCGGCGTGAACGCGATCACCATGCGCACAGCCTTGTTCGGATAGTCCGCGGCGTGAACGCCCGCAACCGGCAGCACGGCAGCCGCAAACGCAGCCGTCATCAGCATTGTCCTCATCAGTTTTCTCCCCGTTATTCTGGAACTTGAAACACGGCCGCGACGCAACCGGCCCGCAAGCTTAACAACAGCCCCCCGCACTGACAATGCGAACGGCGGGCACCGCGACCGGATGGTGGCCACGCTTTGGAGACTGGCGGGGCGGTGCTATCCTATGCCCCATTCTGGCGCGAGGCGCCGGAGCATCCGCCGGACCGCCGGGTTCCGGGACATTTTCCAGCGAGGAATTCACCAATGAGCAAGACGCAACGCATCAAGGGCGTGTTATCCCCCGTGGTCACGCCCTTCGACAAGGACCTCAATCCCGACACCCACCGCTTCATCGCGCACTGCAAGTGGCTGGTGTCCCAGGGCTCGGGGCTGGCCTGCTTCGGCACCAACAGCGAAGCCAACTCGCTGTCGGTCAACGAGCGCCTGGCGCTGCTGGAGGCGATCCTCGCCGCCGGCATCGACCCCCAGCGCATGATGCCGGGCACCGGCTGCTGCTCGCTGTCGGACTCGGTCAAGCTGACGGAGCACGCAGTGAAGGCCGGCTGCGCCGGTGTGCTGATGCTGCCGCCGTTCTACTACAAGGGGGTCAGCGACGAAGGCCTCTACCGCAATTTCTCCGAAATCATCCAGCGTGTCGGCGACAGCCGCCTGCGCATCTACCTGTACCACATCCCGCCGGTTGCGGTGGTCGGCATCACGCCGAAACTGGTCGAGCGCCTGCTGAAGCAGTACCCCGAAACCATCGCCGGCATGAAGGACAGCTCGGGCGACTGGAACAACACCAAGACATTCCTCGACAACTTCGCCAAGCAGGGCTTCGACGTGTTTGCCGGCAGCGAATCCTTCCTGCTCGCCAACATGAGGAACGGCGGCGCCGGCTGCATCTCGGCCACCGCCAATGTCAACCCGGGCCCGATCGACAAGCTCTACCGCGAATGGAAAAACGCGGATGCCGACGCGCAGCAGAAGGCGCTCGATGTCGTGCGCGGCACCTTCGGCAACAGCAAGTACGTGATGATCGCCGCGCTGAAAGCCGGCATCGCGCAGTACAGCGG
>JALHND010000226.1 GCA_022843705.1 Burkholderiales bacterium | reverse complement strand
CTGCTCGACGCGATCACCGACGGGGCGAGCAATCACTTCGGCCTGTTCATCGGACAGAATCTCTACACGCCGCGCGACATCACCATCGCCGCGCCGCAGCCCTTCGACCGGCCCTGGGCAGCATGGTCGTACATCGGCGCCGTCGCGCAAAGCGTCAAGGAAGACCGGCTGCATACCGTCGAAGTCGATCTCGGTTTCGTCGGCCCGCCGGCGCTGGGCCGCCAGGTGCAGACCTTCTGGCACAAGTACGTGGTTGATGCGCCGGAGCCGATGGGCTGGGGCAACCAGATCCGCGCCGAACCCGGCCTGCTGCTGACCTATCTGCACAAGCGGCGTTACGGCGACAGCAACGGACTGCAGCTCGTGCCGCATGCCGGCGCCAGCATCGGCAGCATCATGACCCTGGTGCGCGTCGGCGGCATTGTCCGTGTCGGCCGGAACATGACCGGCTTCGGTCCCGACGGCATCGAGCCCGGCGGCGCGATGCTGAAGAACACGCGCAGCGAACACGACGCCGGCCGCCGCCAGCCCTGGGAATGGTTTGCCTTCGCCGGCGTCGACGGCCGCCTGATCGGCCACAACATCTTCCTTGACGGCTCGCTGTTCCGCAGCGGTCCCGGTGTCGCGCGCCGGGATGCGGTCTACGACTTCACGGCCGGGCTGTCGATGCGCATCGACAAGCTGCGGGTGTCGGTGACGCGCATCAAGCGCAGTGAGGAATTCCGCACCCCTATCGCCGGTGGCGGCAAACAGCGCTTCTACTCGGTCAATGTCGGCATCGAGTTCTGAGCGCAAGGCACGAGCGAATTTCCATGAAGCCGCAGCCCTTGCTGACTATTACATAATTCAGTGGCATGCCGCCGTCTTATGGATAGTGGTCACTGTTGCGCTTGTCGTATGCGCAAGGGCTTCCTTTCATTACCTTCGGCATCTGTAGCGCCCACGTCATGAAAACTGCACGTGAGTGCCAAGCATAACTTCGGGCAGGCCTCGGATTTCACGCTCACGCGCTTGAACTGACGTGTTGATGTTTTTCCTGCCCGTTGGCAGACATGCAGCAGAAAATCCGAATATTGTTGCGCGGTGCGCAACACGCTATAATTGATCCATGATCCAGACATTCCGGCACAAAGGGCTGAAGAGGTTCTTTGAAACGGGCAGTGCAGCCGGAATTCAACCCCATCACGGCAAACGGCTGCGGCTGCTGCTGGCTGCCCTGGATACCGCGCAAGCCATTGACGACATGGATGTTCCGGGATTTCGCCTGCATCCGCTGACCGGTGCGGCTCGCGGCCGCTGGTCGGTGTGGGTGAACGGCAACTGGAGAATGACTTTTGAATTCAGGGACGGACACGCCTACGTCCTGGACTATGAGGATTATCACTGATGGCCATGCACAATCCCCCCCATCCCGGTGAATTCATCACCGGGGCCTATCTTGAGCCCAATAACCTCAGTGGACGGGAACTGGCTGTCAAGCTGGGCGTGGCGCCATCGACGCTGAACAGGATACTGACGGGTGCCAGCGGAATCAGCCCGGAAATGGCGTTGCGCTTGAGCAAGGCATTGGGACGTTCACCCGAGAGCTGGCTGGCGATGCAGTACAACCACGATCTGTGGCGGGCGAAACAGCACGTCAATCTGACCGGTGTCCGTAAAATGCGATTGACTGCGGTCTGAAACAGCCCATACCTTGGATCGGGCCATTACCGGTTTTCACCCGGATGAATCCGGCGACTGGGTCGCCGAACTCGCCTGCGGCCACCACCAGCATGTGCGCCACAACCCGCCGTGGATCAACCGGCCCTGGGTCACCACGCCGGAAGGGCGGCAGTCGATGATCGGCCATGAACTGCCCTGCAAAAAATGCGAGGCCGGCGTGCCGCCGGACTGAAGCCGGCTAACGCGCCGCGCGCCGCACTTCGCCGCCGGTCATCAGCAGTACGTCGCCGCTGATCCAGCGCGCGCTGGGGCCGCAGAGGTAACGCACGAGGTCGGCGACTTCCTCCACCGTCCCCGGACGTTTGATCGGAATCGTCGACAGGCGTTTTTCCCATTTCGCCGGATCGCGCAGGGTGTCGATGCGCGCGGTGTCGAGGAAGCCCGGCGCGATGACGTTGGCGGTGATGCCGTGTTCACCGAGTTCGTCGGCCAGTGATGACATCAATGCATGCATGCCGGCTTTCGATGCGGCATAGGCGGAGAAGGTGGCCGGCGCCTTCAGCGCGGCGCCCGAGGAAATGCTGACAATGCTGCCGCCCTCGCCCTGGGCGATCATCTGCCGCGACACGTATTTCGAACACAGCATCGTGCCGGTCAGGTTGATGTCGACGATGTTGCGCCACAGGTCATCGTCGAGCTCCTGCAGCGGCACGCGGTCGGCGGCGCGGGGATAGGTGGCGTTGTTGATGAGGATGTCGATGCGCCCGAGTTTGGCGACGACTTCCTGCACCATTCGCTGCACGTCTTCGGCCTTGCGTACGTCCATGTACGCGCCGCAGCCGCGCACGCCCAGTGCTTCGATTTCGGCGACGACATCGGGCAGGCCGCGCCAGCCGTCCTTCTGTTCGTCAGCGGTGAGGCTGGCGTTCCCGCGGCTGTTGCCGGTGACCGCGACGTCCGCGCCGGCGCGGGCCAGCGCCAGCGCGATGGCGCGGCCGAGCCCGCGTTTGCGCGTGGCGCCGGTGACGACGGCGACCTTGCCTTTCAGTTCCTGCATCGATTTCTCCCGTGTTGCGGCGATGGTAGGCGACATCCCCGGCCGCGGCAACGCGACAGGGTGTGGACGCGAAAGCGGCGCGCGCCGCGGCGGGCAGTACAATGCCGCAGGAGGACATGGACATGGCCTGGATCATTACCAAGTATTTTCTGACCGCGGCGGTGGTCGTGCTGGTGTCGGAAGTCGCCAAGCGCAGTGACAAGCTCGGCGGCCTGGTTGCCGCGCTGCCGATGGTGACCGTGCTGGCGCTGATCTGGCTCTACGTCGAGCAGCAGCCGCCGGAAAAGATTGCCAACCACGCCTGGTACACCTTCTGGTACGTGATCCCGACGCTGCCGATGTTCCTGGTGTTTCCGGCGCTGCTGCCGCGGCTGGGGTTCTGGCCGACGCTGGGCGCCTGTGTGCTGATCACGGTGGCCTCGTTCTGGGTGTTCGCGCTGCTGGTGCGGCGCTTCGGGATCGAGTTGCTGTGAATTTTTGATGGATCTGAAGCAGAGAGTTTGCAGTGACTGAAAAAATCGACCTGGTGGTCTGCGACATGGCCGGCACGACGGTGCGTGACGCGGGACAGGTGCCGAAGGCCTTTACCTCGGCGCTGGCGGCGCACGGCATCGCGGTCACGCCGCAGGCGATCAACAGCCTGCGCGGCGCCTCCAAACGGCTGGCGATCCTGAACCTGATCCCGGAAAGCGCTGATCGCCAGGCCAGGTCGGAACAGGTCTATGCGACCTTCGTGCAGCACCTGGCCGAAGTTTTCAACGGCACCGTGGAGCCGGTGCCCGGCGCGCGCGAAGCGATCGATACCCTGCGCAGCCGCGGCGTGAAGGTCGCGCTGAACACGGGCTTTGACCGCGAGACCACCGACCTGCTGCTCGATGCGCTGCGCTGGCGCGAGGGCGTGGTCGATGCCGTGGTCTGCGGCGATGAGGTGGCTCAAGGCCGACC
>JALHND010000225.1 GCA_022843705.1 Burkholderiales bacterium | reverse complement strand
AAGGGCGAGCCGACCTGGAACGCGATCCGCGACAACTGCCGGGAACTTGTGTACTACCGCAACTGTATTAATATGGGGCGCAGGGACGCGTTGCCGAAAGTCCCGGAGAAAATGGCCGTGCGCACGGCGCGGCATGTTTACCTCTACATCAAGACCCGTTGCATCCGTGAAGGGCGCCTGGCGGATTAGGACTGGCCGGGTGGCCGCGTTTTTGTTTGCAGACTTGAACTGACTCTGGAGCGTTGATGAAGACAGCAGCAAGCCGCGCGCGCGGCGTGGAACACGACATCGTTCAGGCGCCGCAGGTCGGCGAGGTGTCGCCGTATTACGAACCGCAGGGCAACGAGGTGGCGATTTTCGAGGCGGCCTACAAGCGCCGCCTGCCGGTGATGCTGAAAGGCCCGACCGGCTGCGGCAAGACGCGTTTTCTCGAATTCATGGCCTTCCAGCTGAAACGTCCGCTGGTCACCGTGTCCTGCCACGAGGACCTGACCAGCTCCGACCTCGTCGGCCGTTTCCTGCTTGAGGGCTCGGACACCGTGTGGCACGACGGCCCGCTGACCCGCGCGGTGAAGGCCGGCGCGGTCTGTTACCTCGACGAAATCGTCGAGGCGCGCACCGACTCCACGGTGGTGATCCATTCGCTGACCGACCACCGGCGCAAGCTGGCGATCGAGAAGAAGGGTGTCGAGATCGACGCGCACGAGGATTTCATGCTGGTGATCTCCTACAACCCCGGTTACCAGACGGTGCTGAAGGACCTGAAACCCTCGACCAAGCAGCGTTTCATCGCGATCAATTTCGATTTTCCGTCGGAAGAGGTCGAGCGCAAGATCCTGGTCAAGGAAGTGCCGGGCACCAAGCCCGAGATCGCGCAGCAGCTGGTGGCGATCGGCCGCAAGGCGCGCCTGCTGAAGGATCACGGCCTCGAGGAATCGACCTCGACCCGCGCGCTGGTCTACGCGGCGAGCATGATCTCCGCCGGGCTTGATCCGGTCACCGCCTGCCAGGTGGCGATGGTCAATCCGATCACCGATGACGCCGAGCTGGCGGATGCGCTGATGGAGATTGTCAACGCCCACTTCGCCTGACCGACTGACGCCCAGTCCGTCATTCCGGCGAAAGCCGGAATCCAGGTTTTTTGAAATGCGTCCTGGATTCCGGCTCGCGCTGCGCTTGGCCGGAATGACGGTTGGGTTTTCAGCACTTTTTGGCCACGCGTCACCATTCACGTTTTACGCGCACATGCACCAATGAAATATTCCCCCGCCGTCAGCCAGGCCTTCGCCGGAATCCAGGATCTCAGCGCCGTCGCGCACCGCGAGGTGGAGCAGGTGCTGCCGGCGATCGCGCGTCATGGCGATGACGTTGCATTGCAGTGGCTGGCCGCCTGCACCGCGCTGTTCAGTTTCGAGCGCGATGCCGGCAAGGCCTTTATCCGCGGCAGCCTCGAAGCGGAGAAGGTGTCGGAGGAAGTGCTGCCCTGGACCGGGCAGGCGATGGCTTTCATGCAGTGGCGGGCTTCGTGGCGCGCGCTGGAAGGTTTCATGGCCAACGTCGCGCGGGCCTATGGTTCGCTGGGCCATGCCGGGGAGAAACGCTGGGCGGAAATCGGATTCTGCTGGTGCACGCGGCAGATCGAGAGCGGCGCCGCGTATTTTTCGACGCCGGTGCTGGATCTGGCCGGCCGTCACGGCGGCATTGCCGCGATCGAGCAGATCGCGGTGCCGGCCGAGGAGTTGTTCGAATCGCGCAAGCTGATGCTGTCGACCTACCTGCCGGGCGCAATCCGCGTGCGCAACCTGCTCGGCGCGCAGGCGATCCTGCCCTGGGCTTCGCGCGGCGCCGACATCCTGCAGTCGGGGCGCGCCCGCGGCGAGGCCTATTTCCGGCTGGAGTCCGAGGAAAGCCTGTCGCTGCTGCTGGAACACCTGCCGGGTTACCGGCTGACCGACCGCAACCGCCTGCTGGGCATGCTGCTCGATGTCTGGTTCGGCGGCGAATTCGACCTGAAGGAAAGCACCTGGTCGCCGGAGAAAGGGCGGCCCTTCATCGAAACCGACGGCCGCAGCATCTATTTCCCGGCGGTGATGGCCGACCGCGAGGAGGCGATCCTCGCGCTGCTGCACACCGCCGGCCACCTGCGCGGGCGGACCTTTGATCGCGTCTCGATGCAGGAAATGTTCGCCGAGGCGAAGATCGATTTCCCGAAGACCGGGGTGGTGTCCTGGGCGCCGCTGTTCCTGCGTTTCGGCGAGGATGCGCTGCGTTTCCAGCTGATTTTTGACCTTTGCGAAGACCTGCGCGTCGATGCCGGCGTGCAGCGCAGCGTGCCGAACTACCTCAAACGCCTGCAGCGGGCCGCGCGGGGCATCGGCGTGCGCCATCCGGAAACGGCGGCCTATTACGACCTTGCGCTGGAGAGCGTCGAGGCGGCCATCGCGCATCTCGGCGGCGCCGCGGCCGATCCGCGTTTTGCCGCACTGCTGCAGCCCGGCGCGACGGTGGCCGATGCCTGGCGCGCCGCGGTGAAGCTGCATGCGGGATCGGCGCTGCCGCCGGTGACCGAACTGGAGGCCTTCCTCGGCGCCTACCTGCCGGGCCGCAGCCCCAATGCCGCGCGCATGGCGCATCCCCAGGAAAGCGACGACCAGTCGCAGCAGACCCAGGCCGGTTCCGAGCAGCAGAGCGAACAGCAGGACGAAGGCGGGCAGGAAACCGAGGCGCCGCAGAACGCGGAGTCCGGCGACCAGCGCGACGACGGCGAGAAAAAGGAAATGCCGAGCTACGGCGACTCCTCGGGCCAGTCGGCGCGCGCCTCCAGCGAAAGCGACAAGCCGGGCGCCGGCCAGGGCAGCAGCGACAAGGGCATCCCCTATCCCGAGTGGGATTACCGCGAGTCGCGTTACAAGCGCAACTGGAGCTGGGTGCAGGAGAAGCGGCTCGCCGAATCGAACATGGGCGAAACCAACCGCCTGATGAAACAGTATGAACTCGCGCTGAAACGCCTGAAGAAGGCGATCCAGTCGCAGAAGCCGACGCGCATGGCGCCGCTGACCCAGCAACTGGACGGCGACGACATGGACCTCAATGCGGTGGTGAGCTTCGTCGCCGAGAAACGCGCGGGCCAGTCGCCGCGGCCGGCGATCTACAAGCGCCGCGAGATCCGCCAGCGCGAGGTCGCGGTGACGCTGCTTGCCGACATGTCGACCTCGATCATGCAGCACCTGCCCGAGGGCGGCGGCCGCCTGGTCGACCGCATCCGCGCCGGCGTGCTGCTGTTCGCGGAAAGCATGGAGGAGGTCGGCGACGCCTATTCGATTGCCGGTTTCTGCTCGAAGTACCGCGACAACGTCAGTTATTACATGCTGAAGGATTTCGACGAAAGCCTGACCGATGAGGTTCGCGCGCAGATCGGCGGCATGTCGGGGCGGCTGGCGACGCGCATGGGCGCGGCGATCCGCCATGCCACGGCGTCCTTCGACGGCGTCGAGAGCCGGCGACGCCTGCTGCTGCTGCTCTCCGACGGCCGGCCCGAGGACTACGACGACGGCGGCGACCGGCGTTACCTGCACGAGGACACGCGGATGGCGGTGAAGGAGGCGGTGGCCAAGGGCATCCATCCCTTCTGCGTCACCGTCGACACCATGGCCAACCAGTACCTGCCGCAGATCTTCGG
>JALHND010000224.1 GCA_022843705.1 Burkholderiales bacterium | reverse complement strand
CTGGTCCGCCGGGTCGGCGACGAGCTGCCGTTCTGGAGCGAGCTGCTGCCCCAGTTGCCGCGGCTGCTGCAGCAATTCCTGGCGCATGACCGCGACGCCGCGCTGCGCGAACAGGCGCAGGCGCTGCTGCGCCAGCAGCGGCGCAACGGCTGGCTGCTGGCGGCGATCGCCGCCCTGCTGGCCGTGCTGATCCTGCTGCAGCTGCTGCCATAAACGCGCGGGCGGCGGCTATAATCCGCTCCCAAAAGGGAGCCCCGCGATGCTGCTGACATTCGTCGTCCTTTACCTGCTGGTATCCATCGCCATCGGCATCATCGCCGCCACCCGCGTGCACACCGCGAAGGACTTCATCGAGGCCGGCCGCTCGCTGCCTTTTTATGTCGTCACCGCGACGGTGTTCGCCACCTGGTTCGGCTCCGAAACCGTGCTCGGCATCTCGTCGACTTTCATCAAGGACGGCCTCGGCGGCATCGTCTCCGACCCCTTCGGCTCCAGCCTCTGCCTGATTTTTGTCGGCCTGTTTTTCGCGGCAAAACTCTACCGCATGAACCTGCTGACCATCGGCGACTACTACCGCGTACGCTACAACGCGGTCGCCGAGGTGCTGGTGAGCATGGCCATCGTGATCTCCTACCTCGGCTGGCTGTCGGCGCAGATCGTGGTCATCGGCCTGGTGTTCAACGTGGTCACCGCGGGCGCGGTGTCGATGCAGGCCGGCATCATCATCGGCGCCTCGGTGGTGGTCATCTACACGCTGTGGGGCGGCATGTACTCGGTGGCCTGGACCAACTTCGTGCAGATGGTGGTCATCGTCATCGGCCTGTTCTACATCGCCTGGATCGTCGCCGACAAGGCCGGCGGCGTCGTTAATGTCGTGGCGCATGCGGAAGCCGCCGGCAAGTTCGAGTTCTGGCCGAAGCCGGAAACCCGCGACGTGCTCGCCTTCATCGCCGCCGCAATCACCATGATGTTCGGCTCGATCCCGCAGCAGGACGTGTTCCAGCGCATCAATTCCTCGCGCACCGAAAAAATCGCCGTCTACGGCTCGGTGTTCGGCGGCTCGCTGTACTTCCTGTTCGCCTTCGTGCCGATTTTCCTCGCCTACTCCGCCTACCTGATCGACCCGAAGATGGTGGATACACTGATGGTGCAGGATCACCAGCTGATCCTGCCGACGCTGATCCTGCAGGAAACGCCCCTCGTCGCGCAGATCATTTTCTTCGGCGCGCTGCTGTCGGCGGTGATGAGCACCGCCAGCGGCACGCTGCTCGCGCCCTCGGTGACCTTCACCGAAAACATCCTCAAACACATCCTGCAGAAGGATTTCACCGACCATGAACTGCTGCGGAACATGCGCGTGGTGGTGGCCTGCTTCGCGGTGATCGTGACGCTGTTCTCGCTGAACACCGAGGCCACGATCTACGAGATGGTGGTCGGCGCCTACAAGGTCACCCTGGTCTCGGCCTTTGTGCCGCTGGTTTGCGGCCTCTACTGGCGCCGTGCCACGACCCAGGGCGCGCTCGCCGCGATCCTGATCGGCTTCCTGGTCTGGATTTCGCTGGAAATCCTGATGCCGGAAGCGCTGGTGCCGCCGCAACTCGCCGGCGTGCTCGCCAGCGCCGCGGCGATGGTCATCGGCTCGCTGCTGCCGCAGTGGATCGGCGCGCCCAAACACCGGCACGCCCACTGAACACCCCCGGACAGCCGATGTCCGGCGGGCTGCGCCATGTCCGCCCGCTGCTGTTCCTGCTGCTGGCGGTCAACGCCGTGGTGTATGCCACGGCGGGCCGCTTCTCCGAGGGGCTCGACGCCTTCGCCTGGTACCTGCTGCTCGCGCTGTTCGAACTCGAAACCCGCCGCCCGCACTGGAGCCGCCGGCCGCGCGTCGCGATGACGCTGGATGTGCTGCGCCTGCTCGCAGCAGCGGCGGTGGCGATTGCCGCGGCGAGTTATGTTGTTGAAGGCGAATGGCTGGACGCGGCCAACGCACTGCTGTGGATCGGCGTCGTCATCGTGCTGGAACTGGAAGTGCGTCTGCCGCAAACCGCCGCGCGGTTTCGCCGGCTGGTCATCGGCAGCGCCTTCGCACTGTATGCAGCGCTGGCCGCGGTCGCACTGGCCTGGCTGCTGCGCGGTGAATGGCTGGATGGCTACGACGCGCTGCTGTGGATTGCCGCTTTTGCGCTGATCGAACTCGACCTGTTCCGCAACAGCGCCGGCAACAATACGTAAGTATTTGTTTTTAAAGTATTATTTGTAGGCTGCGCGGAAGGTTTCGATGAACTTCTGCAACTGCTCCGCCGGCAGGTGGTTGATGCCCGCCGCCGCCTGCCGCCCGCCACCGGTGGCGAATTCCAGGCACAGGCGGTCGGCGCCGACCGGCCGGCTGCGCGGCGCGCGCACGCTGACCGCATAAGCGCCATCCGCTTTCGCCACCAGCACCGCATGCGCGCGCTGCGGCGCGGACTGCGCCAGCCGGTTGCCGAACACGCCGTTCACACGCCGGCTCCAGGCCGCATCCGGCAGGATCCACAGTGCCGCGGCATCGCTGGTGAATTCGGCGCGTGATTCCTCGGCGCGCGCGAGATCCTCGGCACCGGCCTGTTTCAGCACCTCGAACACCGGCTCGTCGAACATGAAATGCCGCGGATCGGCATAGGGCGCGATCGCGTGATAGAGGTCCGCCGGATGGTAATGCAGGTCGTCGACCGTTTCGCCATAGGCGTTGTAGTTAATCGCTTCACCCAGCTCGTGCAGCCGCGCGAGTTCGGTGTGGTCCAGCTTCAGCGGCTGCGCGGCACGCAGCGCGGATTCGACCAGGTTGTCGCCGAAAGCGGCGACAACCGCCCACAGCCGGTGTTTGCCGTCGAGATGGCGGTCGACCAGCAGGCTGGTGCAGACATCGGGCGCGGTGTCGATGTGCGCCTCGAACTGCGGATGCTGCGGAATGTCGCCGGCGGCATGATGATCGAAGTAGCGCACGCGGGCGCCGCGCAGCAGCACGCGCTCCACCGCGCGTGCATTGCTGCGCAGGGAGATGTCGAGCACGGTCAGGCAGTCGCCGGCAGCGGCCGTCGCGGCAACGCGCTCAACCAGCGCCGTGTCGCGCTTGACGCCGGTGACCAGTTCCGCCGCCTGCGGTTCGACCAGCCGCAACTGATGCAGGGCGCAAATGCCGTCGGCGTCGCCGTTGAAGATGTCGTAGAATTTCATGGATGTTGCTGGAATCCCAATCGCCGTCCGCAAGGCGCGGCCCCAGCCTCGCTGGCACGGCGGCGCTAGCTTACAGTCTGGTCATCGTCTATGCCAGCCTGCAACCCTTCAGCGGCTGGAGTGCGATTCCTGCCGAGCTCGGCATTTTCCTGTTCGAGCCCTGGCCGCGCTGGATCACCGTCGAAGACGTGCTGTTCAACTTCATCGCCTACGTGCCGCTGGGTTTTCTGCTCGCGCTGGCGCTGCGCGCGAAATGGAGCGCGCCCGCCGCAGTGGCCGCATCGGCGCTCGCCGGCGCGTTGCTCAGCGGCGCCATGGAAACCGCACAGCAATACCTGCCGTCGCGCATCGCATCAAACGTCGACCTGCTGGTCAACGCCGTCGGCGCGACTGCCGGCGCGCTGGTCGCGCCGCTGTTTTCGCAGGAGCAGTGGCCGGGCCGCGAACTGGCGCGGCTGCGCAGCCGGTGGTTCGTCGCCGGCCTGCGCGGCGACGCGGTGCTGGTGCTGGCCGGACTGTGGCTGCTCGC
>JALHND010000223.1 GCA_022843705.1 Burkholderiales bacterium | reverse complement strand
GCACTGGATTCTCCCGAAGGCGCGCAACTTTTCTCCGGCAACAAACTCCCCGAAGGCGCGGCCACCATCGCCCAGGCCTACGCCGGCCACCAGTTCGGCGGCTTCTCGCCGCAGCTGGGCGACGGCCGCGCGCTGTTGCTGGGCGAGGTCATCGACAAGCAGGGCAAACGCCGCGACATCGCCTTCAAGGGTTCGGGCCGCACGCCGTTTTCACGCGGTGGCGACGGCAAGGCGGCGCTGGGTCCGGTGCTGCGCGAGTACCTGATCGGCGAGGCGATGTTTGCGCTGGGCATTCCGACCACGCGCGCATTGGCGGCGGTGACCACCGGCGAATTCGTGCGCCGCGAGCGCAACCTGCCGGGGGCGGTGCTGACGCGGGTCGCGGCGAGCCATATCCGGGTCGGCACTTTCCAGTTTGCCGCCGCGCGCGGCGACGAGGTGCTGCTGAAAAAACTCGCCGATTACGTGATCGATCGCCATTACCCGGAGGTCAGGGGCGCCGACAAACCGTATTTCGGATTGCTGCGCGCGCTGTGCGAGCGCCAGGCGGCACTGATCGCGCGCTGGATGAACATCGGCTTCATCCACGGCGTGATGAACACCGACAACATGACACTGTCGGGCGAGACCATCGATTACGGGCCCTGCGCCTTCATGGACCGTTATGATCCGAAGACCGTGTTCAGTTCGATCGATGAATACGGCCGTTATGCCTACGTCAACCAGCCGCCGATCGCCAACTGGAACCTCGCGCGTTTCGCCGAGGCGCTGCTGCCGCTGCTGATCGTCGAGAGTGGCGGCGAGCAGGACAGGGCCGTCGAGCAGGCCATGGAAATCCTCGGTGATTTCCAGTCCTGTTACGAAGGGCACTGGCTCGCCGGCATGCGCGGCAAGCTGGGGCTGACTCGCGGGGAAGATGGCGATCTTGAACTGGCGCAGGATTTACTCGCCGGCATGGAGGGGCAGGGTGTCGATTTCACGCAGGCCTTCCGCCGGCTGGCTGATACGGCCGGAGCTGCTGATGCCTCAAGCGAGGGCTGGCTGCGGCAGTTGTATGCCGACGACGCGAAACTCGATGCCTGGCTGCCGCGCTGGCGCAAGCGCATCAATGCGGAGGGTATCGATCCCGCGCAACGCGCGCAGGCGATGTGTGCGGTGAATCCGCTCTACATCCCGCGCAACCACAAGGTTGAGGAAGCGCTTGATGCCGCGGTCGAACTGGGTAACTACGAACCCTTCGAGCAACTGCTGACCGTGTTGCAGCAGCCCTTCAATGAAAAACCGGAGTGGTCGGCCTATGCCGAACCGGCTGCTGCGGAAACATCCGCCGGTTATCGCACCTTCTGCGGAACGTAATCATAAGTACTTGATTATATTGATATTTTTGTAATTCCCGCTCAGGCGGCATCAGCCGCATGCAGCGGCACCACCTTGCCCCGCTCGTCGTTGGCCGCACGCACTTCCGGCTCCCAGCGCACCAGTTCCATGCGCCCGTCCATGTGTTCGACCACCGCGGTGCAGCTGTCGACCCAGTCGCCGCAGTTGATGTAGGTCACTCCGCCGATCTGCCGCAACACCGGCGTGTGGATGTGGCCGCAGATCACGCCGTCGAGCCCGCGCTGCGCGGCGGTGTGCGCCACCGCGCTTTCGAAATCGCTGATGTAGCTGACCGCCTGCAGCACGTTGCGCTTGGCGTAATCCGCCAGCGACCAGTGGCCGCTGACGCCGAGTTTGCGGCGCAGCCAGGACAGCACACGGTTGACGTGGATCAGGAAGGTGTAGGACATGTCACCGAGCACCGAGATCCAGCGGTGCAGCCGGGTGACCTGGTCATATTCGTCGCCGTGCAGCACCAGGTATTGTTTGCCGTCGGCGGCGACATGCACATGTTCGCGCAGCAGGTGGACGTCGCCGAAATTGGAGCCGGCGTGTTCGCGCAGCAGTTCGTCGTGGTTGCCCGGAATCAGGCAGACCTTCGTGTGGTGGCGCGCCATTTTCAGGATCTTCTGCACCACGGTGTTGTGTGTCGCCGGCCAGTGCACCGAGCGGTTCATCGCCCAGAAGTCGATGATGTCGCCGACCAGGAACAGCTGTTCGCATTCGTATTCCCGCAGGAAGGCGAGCAGGTGTTCGGCCTGGCAGGCGCGGGTGCCGAGGTGGATGTCGGAGAGGAACAGGCTGCGGACGCGGCGGATCATCGTGTGTTGTTTCCGGTCAGGGGCTTGCGCCCGAGGTAGAGGTAATAGGGCATGCGCAGTCCGGGCAGCCAGGGCAGGGCCGAGGTCGATTCGCGCAGCAGCTCCGTTTCGGTCAGTTGCCGCAGGGTGTCGACATGGGCGCGGTCGAGGTGCACGCCGTCGTGGGCGAACCAGCGCCGCCAGAATTCGCAGGCGCAGCGGTCGGCCACGCAGTCACCGCGCGGCAGGTCGAAATCGACAACGCCGAGCAGGCCGCCGGGCTTGAGCATCGCCAGCGCGTTGTCGAGTGCCGCGCGCCACTGCGGGATCATCGTCAGCGAGTAGGAAAAATAGACGCAGTCGGCGGGCTGCAGCGGGCGGTAGCTCACGGCATCGGCTTCGATGATGCGCACCCGCGGCTGCTGCGCCCAGCGCCGGCGCGCCTGTTCGAGCAGGGCCGGGCAGAGGTCGACCAGTTCGACATGTGAAAAATCGAGCAGCCTTGTGCCGAAGTGTTCGGCATTGCGGCCGGTGCCGGCGCCGAGTTCGATGACCACTGCGCCGTCCGGCGGATCCAGCAGTTCGACCAGCTCGCGCCGGCCGTGCAGCAGTCTCTCGCGGAAGCTGTCGTAATGTCCCGCCTGGGGGCGGTAGAAACGTTCAAGGCGTTCGGCGTGGCTGCCGCCGTTTCCAGCGCCGCGCGCCATCTGCCACAGGGTGCGGAGTTCCGCGGTGATCGGCGTTTTCACGGCGGCCCCGCTCAGGCGCGGACGTCGGCGATGTGGAAGCCGGCGTAGGTGTGCACCCGGTCTTCGCGCGTCAGCCGCGCGGCCAGTCCGGGATGGAAGTCCAGCAGTTCGCGCAGGGGCCGGCCTTTGCCGGCGCCCGGCACGGTCAGTGTGTCGAGGTAGGCCGGCTGCGCATGGGCGCTGCGGAAAATCGCGCGCGCGCCGGGCGCCGCGCAATCGAGCAGGGCCGCCCATTCCTCGCGCAGGGCTTCGGGTTTGAACGAGCCCAGCCAGTCCATGTGGTCGAGCAGCACGAATTTCGACACCTGCGGCTGTTTGTCGCGCAGCAGCTCGGTGACCGTGCAGGTGTGGTGGGTGATGCGGTCCGCGAGCCCGTTCTTCAGCGCGAGGAAATTGCCGCGTTTGAGGTACTCGGGGCAGCAGTCGCGGCTGTAGCTGCCGCGCACATAGACCCGCCAGAAATAGTTGGTCCACAGCGGCAGGCTGCGGAACACGTATTCGACGGCTTCGCGTACGAATCCGGGCACGCCGCCGGCGTGCTGGCGGCGCACCTCCTCGTGCTGGGGTGCGGGCACGCCGAGCATGCTCATCGTGATCTGCCGCGACAGTGCCCAGTTGACGCCGCGGTTCCACATCCGCGGCGCGACGCGCGCGTCGTAGATGCTGCATTGTTCGGCTAGCGATTTCGCCTCGACCAGTTCATCGACCGCATCGCGCAGTTTCGGCTGCAGGTCGAGGTAGTGGCGGAACAGCAGCGCGACACGGCCGGACAGGCTGTGGAAATAGAAGGTGTTGCGCGGATTGTTGCGGCTGAACCA
>JALHND010000222.1 GCA_022843705.1 Burkholderiales bacterium | reverse complement strand
ATCCCTCGGCACCAATCGCGGAGCCGCGGAATACCGTGCCATCCTTCAGTACAAGAATGGCGGGCGTACGCGAAGACACGACAAGCTCCTGATTTTATTGGGTTTGATACGACAAGCGGAACGGGGTCGCCGTTCCGCTGTTTCTGAAGCAGGAATTATACGCGAGGGCGCCGGTCACGACAAACCGGAAACGGCCACCCGCCCGGAAATCAGGGGCTTAACACGGACCTGATGAATGCGGACGCGCGTTTCGCGGCATCAACCGTGGCCAGCTTCTCTTCCTCGCGCTGGTCCTGGCGGAAGTCAAAGGCACGGCGCGCATGCGGATACATCAGCAGTTCCACCGGCACACCGCGCTTCATCAGCGCGTAATAGGCACGGCGGATGCCGGTGCGGCGCAGTTCCTGCTCCTCCTCGCCGACGATGAACAGCACCGGCACGCTGATCCTGTCGATCTCCGGCGCGTAGCGGTAGACCTGCACCGGTTCCGGCGCATTGGGATTGACCATATGGCCGTAATAAGTGACCACACAGGCGACTTCGCTGCGCCTTGCGGCCAGCAGCATGGCGTGATAACCGCCACGGGAAAAGCCGGCGACACAGAGGCGGTCCGAGCGCACTTCAGGGATTTTTTTCAGCGCGTCGATCGCCAGTTCGACATCCTTCTCGGTTGCCGGATCATGCTCGATCGGCCAGGCCGGGATGAAACGCGGGCTGTGGTAGTCGGGCGCGATCACCGCCAGGCCGTGGGCGACGAAACGCCTCACCTGGGCATCGGCCTCCGCATCCCAGCCACGGCGGGCATGCACATAAAGCACGGCAGGATGCGGACCGCGGCCCGCGGGCAGATAAAGCTTCGCGCCAATCTCGACATCACCGTTGCGGTACGTCAGGTCGCGCACATCGGCGGCGACGGCAGGACCCGGCGCCAGCATCAGGGCGAGCAGCAGGCTGAAACTGATGCACGCCCGATGATTCATTATAAGTTATTGATTATAAACATTATTTTACTTCAGCCCCAGCACATCCCACATGTCGTACAGACCTGCGGGGCGGGTCATCAGGAAATGCGCGGCGCGCACGGCGCCCTGGGCATAGGTCGCGCGGCTGTTCGAGCGATGCGTGATCTCGACGCGCTCGCCGCTGCCGGCAAACATCACCGTGTGGTCACCGACAATGTCGCCGCCGCGTATGGTCGCAAAACCGATGCTGCCCGGTTTGCGCTCGCCGGTATGGCCCTCGCGGGCATACACCGCGCAGTCGGCAAGCTGTTTGCCCATCGCGCCAGCCACCACCTCGCCCATTTTCAGCGCGGTGCCCGAGGGCGCGTCAACCTTGTGCCGGTGATGCGCCTCGATGATCTCGATGTCGTGATCGGCACCCATCGCCCTGGCCGCCATCTCCAGCAGCTTGAGGGTCACGTTGACGCCGACACTCATGTTCGGAGCAAACACGATGCCGGTTTCGCGGGCCGCGTCGGCAATCAGCTTTTTGCCGGCTTCGTCAAAACCGGTGGTGCCGATGACCATGCGCACCTTGAGTTTGCGGCAGATCGCCAGGTGCTGCAGCGTACCCTCGGGCCGCGTGAAATCGATCAGCACATCGCAGCCCGCCAGCGCACGCTCAGCATCGTCGCTGATCAGCACGCCGCGCGGCGCGCCGACCAGTTCTCCCGCATCGCGTCCGACCTGCGCATTGCCGGCCTGCTCCAGCGCCGCTGCGAGTTGCGCACGTTCGTCCTGGGTCACGGTTTCCAGCAGCATGCGGCCCATGCGACCGCCGCTGCCGGCCACCGCGATGCGGGTCCTGCCGGTCGCAGCGCTCATTTTTTCTCCTGCGCTTCGGGCTTGACCACGGGCGCCGCCGTCTTGGCGCCGGCCGGAGCGGCCGTCCCGGCCACGACGTCACCCTCGATGCGATCGAGGACTTCGCCCTTGAACACCACGGTCACCTGGCGCTGCTCGACCAGGTTGCCCTGCTTGTGCAGCATGTAGACATAGTCCCAGCGGTCGGTGCGGAAAGGATCAACGATCAGCGGCGTGCCCAGCGCAAAGCGCACCTGGCTGCGCGTCATGCCGGGCTTCAGCTTGGCGACCATGTCCTGCGTTACATAGTTGCCCTGCTGGATTTCAATCTTGTACGGCTGCAGGCTCGGCAGCATCGGCACATTGCCGCAACCGGCCAGCAGCAGCGTGATCATCAGTGTTTTTTTCATTGGGGAAAACGGATATCGGGCCACGCCGGCCCGCGGCATCAGCGGCAAATTTTGCTGATATCATAGCCGAGAATTATCCCCCATGAGCCCCTGATGAGCTCCACGGGCGCCGCTGCGGCACCCGCTGCGGCACCCCAACTCCGGACTGGATACGCGATGAGTTCTCCCGACGACCTGAAGACCATCGGCCTCAAGGCTACCCTGCCGCGCCTGCGCATTCTCGAGCTGTTCGAAAAAAGCGATGTGCGCCACCTTGCCGCCGAGGACGTCTACAAGAAGCTGGTCGAAGAGGGCACCGATACCGGGCTGGCCACGGTGTACCGCGTGCTGACCCAGTTCGAGCAGGCCGGCCTGCTGATGCGTCACCACTTCGAATCCGGCAAGGCGGTCTACGAACTCAACCAGGGCAGCCACCACGACCACCTGGTCTGCCTGCAGTGCGGCCATGTCGAGGAGTTCTACGACGCCGAGATCGAGAAGCGGCAGGAGAAGGTCGCCAAGGACCGCGGCTTCCGCATCCACGACCATTCGCTGCACATCTACGCGGACTGCAGCAAGAACAACTGCCCGCACAAGGGCAAGAACTGACGCCCGGTCGCCGGAACTGACGGCGCCGCCGCCGATGCCCGTCGACGAACAATCCTGGATGCGGCTGGCCGCCGCGCTCGGCATCGGGCTGCTGATCGGCATCGAGCGCGAAAGACGCAAGGGCGAAGGCCCCGCACGCGCAGTGGCGGGCATCCGCAGTTTTGCCGTGGTTTCCCTGCTCGGCGCGGTCAGCATGATGCTTGGCGAGACCCTGCTTCTTGCAGTCGCCGCCGCCGGAGTCGCCGCGCTCGTCGCCATCGGTTACGCACGCACGCTGCGGCAGGATCCCGGGCTGACCACCGAAATCGCGCTGCTGCTGACGCTGCTGCTGGGCGCCCTGGCGATGCGCGAACCGCCGCTGGCGGCTGCGCTGGCGGCGGGTGTCGCCATCCTGCTCGCGGCGCGCGACCACATCCACCATTTCGTGCGCCGCGTGCTGACGACCCGGGAACTGAACGACGCGCTGGTGCTGGCCGCCGCCACGCTGGTCGTGCTGCCGCTGGTGCCCGACCGCCACATCGGGCCCTACGACGCCATCAACCCGCGCAGTGCCTGGACGATCGTGGTCCTGATGCTGGCGATCGGCGCCGCAGGACATGTCGCGATACGCACAATGGGCCCGCGCTTCGGTCTTGCTGCGGCCGGCCTCGCTTCGGGTTTCGTGTCGAGCACTGCCACCATCGGCAGCATGGGCGAACGTGTCCGCGGCAATCCCGCGCTGCTGGTGCCGGCCGCCGCCGGCGCGGTGCTGTCGACCGTGGCGACGATCCTGCAGATGGCGGTGATACTCGCCGCCGCCAGCATCGACACCCTGCGCGCCCTGGCACTGCCGCTGCTCTGCGCCGGCGCCGCTGCGGTCGCTTATGGCCTGCTGTTCACCCTGCGTGCGGCGAGCCACGACACCCCCGGGAACACCGACCACGGCCGCGCCTTCAGCCCGGG
>JALHND010000221.1 GCA_022843705.1 Burkholderiales bacterium | reverse complement strand
GCCAGCGTGTCGTTGCTCCAAAGCTGCGAGAAATGCCGGCCCGGAACCGCAGGCTTGCGGCCGCCGCCCCACAGCAGCAGGCTGTTGGCGGAGGGCAGGCCGCGGGCTTCGCGTGCCTGGTTGACCGGGTGTTCGTGCAGCAGCATCTGCGCTTCGGTAAGCACCCGGTGCCAGTGGCTCGCGCGGCTGCCGGCCAGTGGATTCCGCGGCAGCGGCCGTCCGGCGAGCGCGCCCGGCACCGGTGCGGTGAGGCCCGTGCTTTCGTCCTGGCGGAAGTACCAGCGTGCTGGATGCGGCGCCAGAAGTTCGAGGCCTTCACCGGAAAAATGCGCGTTGAGTGCCGCCGCCAGCGTCGTGCTTTCCTGCGCATCCAGCGTCAGTGCCGGCGCGGCGAGCAGCCGGGTGTGGTTGCGCTGCAGCTGCAGGTGTACGGGATCGGCGCGCAGCCACCAGCCCGATTCCGCGGGAAGCCCGTCGACGGCGGCCGTCAGCGGCGCCACCGGCCAGTCCTCGCGCTGCTCGACTTCAAAGGCCTGGCACAACCAGACCTCGGCATCGATTGCCGGAAAACGCAGCAGTTCTCCGCGACCGAAAATGCGGCGCAAAACCGGCGCGTGGTCCTTGCCGGCCATCAGCGTCTCGGCGCCCGGCGGCGGCAGCAGGTCGGGAATGAACAGGGTGAGATGCACGGTTTGCGGTGTTGATTCGCGTTGCGCGTGCGGGCACGCGGGATACGCGGCGAGTCTAGCATGTGCGTCGGACCCCGCGGTTATGGCACACTGCGCCTTTCGTTTTTGTGGTGTTCAGTGAATTCCTTTCCGCTTTTTGTCGGCCTGCGTTATTCCCGGTCGCGCCAGCGCACGAAATTCATTTCGGTGATTTCGCTGATTTCGGTCGTCGGCATCACGCTCGGCATGACGGTGCTGATCACCGTGCTGTCGGTGTTCAACGGATTCCAGCGCGAGGTGCGCACCCGCATGTTGAGCGCCGTGGCGCATGTCCAGGTCACCGGCCTTGGCGAATCGCTGCGCGACTGGCAGTCGGTGGCGGCTGTGGCCGCGAAAAATCCGCATGTGGTGGCCACCGCGCCGTACGTGTCGGCGCAGGGCCTGCTGACCAGCGGCGGCAATGTGCGCGGTGCGCTGTTGCGCGGCATCGAGCCCGCCGCGGAGGAAAAGGTCAGCGAGATTGGCGCCCACATGCGTTCCGGCACGCTGGAATCGCTGCGCTCCGGCGAATACAACGTTGTGTTGGGGGCGCCACTGGCGCGTGCGCTGGGCGTCACCGTCGGCGAACGCGTGGTTCTGGTTGCTCCGCAGGGGCAGGTGACACCGGCGGGCATCCTGCCGCGGCTGCGCCAGTTCACGGTGACCGGCACCTTCGAAGTCGGCCACTACGAGATCGACGCCGGACTCGCGGTGGTGCACATCGAGGACGCGCAACGGCTCTACCGCATGGACGGCGGTGTTTCCGGCGTGCGCCTGAAACTTGATGATCTTTTCCTTGCGCGCCAGGTGTCGCGCGAGTTGCTCGCGGTTTTGCCCCCGGAGGTCTCGGTCAGCGACTGGTCGCGTTTCAACGCCACCTATTTCCGCGCGGTGGAGCTGGAAAAACGCATGATGTCGCTGCTGCTGTTTTTCATCATCGCGATCGCCGCCTTCAACATGGTGTCCAGTCTCTACATGATGGTGCGCGAGAAGCAGGCCGACATCGCGATCCTGCGCACGATGGGTGCGTCGCCCGGCGAGGTGATGCGGATTTTCATGGTGCAGGGCACGCTGATCGGCGCCATCGGTGTCGGCTGCGGCATCGTGTTCGGCATCCTCGGCGCGCTCAACGTCGACAGCATCATCGGTTTCATCGAACAGGTGTTCCGCGTCAAGTTCATGCCCCAGGACGTCTACCAGATTGCCGACCTGCCGTCCGAGCTGCAGGCGGGCGACGTGGTGATGACCGCGGTGGTGGCTTTCGTGCTGTCGGTGCTGGCGACGATCTACCCGAGCTGGCGCGCGTCGAAGGTCAATCCGGCGGAGGCGCTGCGTTATGAGTGAGCATGCCGCGCGAACACCGGTGATTTCCTGCAAAGGCCTGCGCAAGGCCTATCGCGAGGGCGCTGATGCGGTGCCGGTGCTGCTGGGCATCGACCTCGAAGTGATGCCGGGCGAGCGTATTGCCATCGTCGGTGCCTCGGGCTCGGGCAAGAGCACGCTGCTGCACCTGCTTGGTGGACTGGACACGCCGAGCGGGGGCGAGGTCAGCATCCTCGGCGAAGCGCTGTCCGGGCAGAGCGAAAAACGCCGCGGCGAGGTGCGCAACCGGACACTGGGTTTCGTCTATCAGTTCCACCACCTGCTGCCGGAATTCAGCGCCGAGGAGAACGTCGCGATGCCGCTGATCATCCGCCGTGAACCGCGCGCAGCGGCGCTGGCGGCGGCGAAGAAGATGCTGGAAGCGGTGGGTATGGGGCATCGCCTGACCCATGTCCCGGGCGAACTATCCGGCGGCGAGCGCCAGCGCGCGGCACTGGCGCGGGCGCTGGTGACGCAACCGGCCTGCGTGCTCGCGGATGAACCCACGGGCAATCTCGATCGCGTGACGGCCGAGACGGTGTTTGACCTGATGCTGCAGCTGAACCGCGACATGAACACCAGCTTCGTCATCGTCACCCACGATCCGCGCATCGCGGAACGCGCTGACCGCATCCTTGAGCTGGTCGATGGGGAACTGAAGCCGTACGTCAACGGCGGTTAACAGGATGGGCAGGATCTACAGGATTTAAGGGCCACTGCTTGCAGGAATGTTTCCGGTGGCGCCTGTCGGAGATCCGGGTTTTATCCTGAATATCCTGTCCATCCTGTAAATTCGATCTGTTCTATCGCCCGACAATCTGCATGATGCCGGCGTGCATTGCTTCGCGGTAAAGCCCCTCGTCGCCCAGCATCTGCTGCATCAGGAAACTCGGCGCGCCGCGCTTGATCAACCGCGGCACTACGATGCCCAGCGCGATCACCAGCAGTCCGGTCCAGATCCAGCCGCTCAATGCCAGTCCGACGCCGATGCCGAGCACGGGCAGCATGAACAGCGGCAGCAGCAGCCGCGCGCTGAGGAATTTTGCGGCGGCCTGGGGATCGAAATTGACGGTGATGCGGCCTTCGCCGTAGGCCTGCACGAACTCGCGGTGAGTCAGCGTCAGTGGCGGTGCTTGCGGCGGGCTCTCCGGAGGCATTATATAAGTATTTGATTTTATTGATATTTTATCAGTATTCGACCGGAATCGGGTCGAGGCTGCGCCACAGATACCAGGTGGCCACCGAGCGCCACGGCGACCACAGTTTTCCCAGTGCGGCGATGCGGCGGTCCGGCAGCGGACGGCCCTTATTGTAGTGGAGGCTCATTGCACGCTGCAGGCCGAGGTCACCGAGCGGAAACACGTCGGGCCGCGTCAGGTAGAACATCAGGAACATCTCGGCGGTCCAGCGGCCGATGCCCTTGACCCGGGTAAGGTCCTCGATCAGCGCTTCGTCATCCATGTCGTGCCAGCGCGCGACGTCGATTGCGCCGCCGGCGAAGCGTTTGGAGAGGTCTCGCAGGTATTTCACCTTCTGGCCCGACAGGCCGCAGCTGCGCAACTGCGCTTCGGAGAGTTTCAGCACACGTTGCGGCTGCATCTCGCCGACTGCGCCCGCGAAACGTTCCCATACGCTTTGCGCGGCCTTCACTGAAATCTGCTGGCCGATGATCGAACGCGCGAGCGTCTGGAAGGCATCGCCGCGGCTGGACATGGTCAGCCCCTTGTAGCGGACGATCAGTCC
>JALHND010000220.1 GCA_022843705.1 Burkholderiales bacterium | reverse complement strand
TGTGCGATTTTTGCGACCGCCACCGGCATCGTCGGCGCGGTGGTCACGCTGATGGGCCTGCTGGCGCTGCCGGCGATGCTGCGCGCGGGTTACAGCACGCAGGTTGCCGCGGGCTCGGTCACCGCCGGTGGCTGCCTCGGCATCCTGATTCCGCCCTCGGTGCTGCTGATCGTCTACGGCGCGACTGCCGGCGTATCGGTGGTTCAACTGTATGCCGGCGCGTTTTTCCCCGGACTGATGCTGGCCGGGCTGTATGTCGGTTACGTGATCGTGCTGGCGATATTCAAGCCAGGTCTGATGCCGCCGCTGCCGGAAAGCGAGCGAGCGGTCGAACTGCCGGCATTCGCGCAAACACTGGCGGCTCGCGGGCGCCATGCGACGCTGGGCCTCTTCCGCGCGCTGGGTGGCGGCAGTGGTGTGCCCAGGCGCACTGTGGCTGGTCAGCTGATTGTTTCGTTGTTGCCGGCGCTGGCGATCGCCGGCGTACTGGTGCTTACCTACCGGGCGGCGACGGCACCAGTGCAGGAATTCGACACCTCGGGGCTGGTCGAGGCCGGTTCCTCCTTTTATTCCGAACCGAAGCAGGAAACCGGGTTGCTGGAGCCCTCCGGGAGCACGGGCTTGCAGGAACCGCCTGCCGAGGGAGCAGCAGAGAAGACTGCGGAAAACACCGGCCTGCAGGAGCCGCCGGCTGCGGACAGCCCGGCCACCGAAGCCGCTCCTGTCGAAATGCCCGCCGCATTGGCCGAGCCGCCGGCACCGGCGGCAGCGGAGAAGCGTCCCGTGCCCACCTGGTTCTGGGTCATGGCCGGCATCGGCATGACGATGTTCGTGCTGATCTATGCCCTGTGGACCTGGCAGCGTTTCGAGATTTTCAAGATGCTGCTGGGTTCGTTCTTCCCGCTGTCGATCCTGATTCTCGCCGTGCTGGGGTCGATCGTGTTCGGATTTGCCACACCCACCGAAGCGGCCGCGGTGGGGGCTTTCGGCGGTTTTGTGCTGGCCGCCGTCTACCGCTACATTGCGCACCAGCGCGGCAATCCTGGTTTTGCCGCGGTCAACACCACGGTGAAGGAGCTCGGCGTTATCATCAAGGAGTCTTCCTTCCTTACGGCGAAGACCAGCGCCATGGTGTGCTGGCTGTTCGTCGGTTCGGCGATTTTTTCGGCGGCCTTTGCGTTGCTGGGCGGGCAGGAGATCATCGAGAACTGGGTGCTGTCGCTGGGGCTGACGCCGATCCAGTTCATGATCCTTGCCCAGTGCATCATTTTCATCCTCGGCTGGCCGCTGGAATGGACGGAGATCATCGTCATTTTCATGCCGATCTTCATTCCCCTGCTGCCCAAGTTCGGAATCGATCCACTGTTTTTCGGCCTGCTGGTGGCGCTGAACCTGCAGACGGCCTTCCTGTCGCCGCCGGTGGCGATGTCCGCCTTCTACCTGAAGGGTGTCGCGCCGCCGCATGTCACGCTGAACCAGATCTTCCTCGGGATGATGCCGTTCATGGGCATACAGATCATTGCCCTGATCCTGCTCTACACCTTCCCGGGGATCGGCCTGTGGCTGCCGCAGCTGCTCTACCGCTGACCCGGGCCGCCGGCATTGCCTGAGCCCCTGCAGGAAACGCAGGGCGCGCTGGAACTCGCGCGCAGCCTGCGCGAAGGCCGCATCAGTGCGGAGGCGCTTGCGATGCGCTGTCTTGAACGCATCGCGGCGACGGATGCCGTGGTCCAGGCCTGGGCCTTTCTGGACCCGCAGGCGGTTCTCGCGCAGGCGCGCGATGCGGATCGCCGTCGTGCAGAGGGGCGACCCTGCGGTCCGCTGCACGGCCTGCCGGTGGGCATCAAGGACATCATCGACACCGTGGACATGCCCACCGAAAACGGCACCGTGCTGCATGCCGGACGGCGCCCGGCCGCGGATGCCGTGCTGGTGACACGTCTGCGTGATGCCGGTGCGGTGATCATGGGCAAGACGGTGACCACCGAGCTGGCCACCTATGCGCCGGGGAAGACACGCAACCCGCACAACCCGGAGCACACGCCCGGCGGCTCCTCCAGCGGCTCGGCAGCCGCCGTCGCCGCCGGCATGGTGCCGCTGGCGGTGGGCACCCAGACCAATGGCTCGGTGCTGCGTCCCGCGGCCTTCTGCGGAGTCTGGGGATACAAGCCGACGGCGGGATTGATCCCGCGCGAGGGGGTGCTGCGCCAGTCGCAGACCTTCGACCAGGTCGGCGTGTTTGCGCGCAATGGGGCTGATCTCGCGCTGATCGCGGAGGTGCTCTGCAATGCGCAGGACCGCCCGGCGCTGCTGGCGGCGGCGACGGGCCCGATGCCGCCGCAGCCGCGCTTCGCCCTGGTCAGGACCCCGCAGTGGTCGCGTGCCGAAGCGTCGACCCGCGCGGCGATCGAAGCGCTTGCCGCAAAGGCAGGCGCAGTGGAATGCGACATGCCCGCAGCCGCCGCGCCGGCATGGGACCGGCATCGCTGCGTGATGGAGGCCGAGATCGCCGAAAATTTCGCCGCGGAGTGGGCGCAGGGCCGCGACAGACTGTCGGTGTCGCTGCGCGGGCAGATTGAACGCGGCCATGCGGTGGCAGCAGGCGAGTACCGCGAGGCGCTGGCGCAGATCCCGCGGATCAACGCGGCGTTCGAACCCGTCTTTGCGCAGCACGACGTGATACTCACGCCGGCGGTGGCGGGCGAAGCGCCACTCGGCCTGGGGTCGACCGGCGATCCGGCTTTCTGTACCCTGTGGACCTTCTGCGGCATGCCGGCGCTGAGCCTGCCCCTGCTGCGCGGTCCCTCCGGCCTGCCGCTGGGCGTGCAACTGGTGGCGCCGCGTGGTGGTGATGCGCGGCTGCTGAGCGCGGCGCGCTGGCTGGCCGAAAACTTTTCCGAACCATAGTCTTCCGACTGCAGACCATGAGCGAGCACAAACCCCGGGTCCTGGTGACCCGCGAAGTCTTTGACGAAACCCTCGATTACCTGCGCGCGCACTGCGAGGTCATCGACAACCAGAAGGATCAGCCGTACGCGCCGGAAGCACTGGCCGCGGCGCTGGCGGACTGCGACGGCCTGATGTGCGCGCTGACCGACAGGGTTGATGCCGCGCTGCTGGCGCACGCGCCGCGGCTGAAGGCGGTGGCCAACATCGCAGTCGGTTACAACAACATCGACGTGCCGGCCTGCACCGCGCGCGGCGTGATGGCGACCAACACCCCGGGCGTGCTCGATGACAGCACGGCCGATCTGGCCTGGGCGCTGATGCTGGGCACCGCGCGCCGCATCACCGAAGTTGAACGCCGCATCCGTGCCGGCGAGTGGACCGGCTGGCGGCTGAAGCAGTGGCTGGGCGTCGACGTGCACCACGCGACGCTGGGCATTGTCGGCATGGGACGCATCGGCCAGGCGATTGCCCGCCGCGCGCTGGGTTTCGAGATGAAGGTGGTCTACCACAACCGCAAGCGCATCGCGCCGGAGCTGGAGCGCAAATGCAATGCGGCGTACGTGGCGCTCGACGAATTGCTGACGCAATCCGATTTTATCGTGCTGCAGGTGCCGTATTCCCCGGAAACGCACCACCTGATCGCTGCGGCGCAGCTGAAGAAAATGAAACCCTCGGCGATCCTGATCAACTCGACCCGCGGCGGCGTGGTTGATGATGCGGCGCTGGTGGCTGCGTTGCAGGACGGCACGATCCGCGGTGCCGGACTCGATGTCTACGAGAACGAGCCGAAGATCCATCCGGAATTCCTCAAGCTCGACAACGTGGTGCTCGCGCCGCACATCGGCAGTTCGACCGAGGCCACACGCAAGGCGATGGCGATGCTCGCGGCGCGGAACCTGGTGGC
>JALHND010000219.1 GCA_022843705.1 Burkholderiales bacterium | reverse complement strand
CCCGGCGACATGGCGCAGAAGGTCGATCCCTACCTGCGCCCGCTCTACGACGCGCTTTATGACCTGATGGGTTACGACAAGGTGGCAAAGATGTTCGAGCGCCAGGCGATCGAGATCGCGCCACTCGCCTTCATGCGCGGGCGCACGCTGAACCATGCCTTCATCATTCTCGACGAGGCCCAGAACACCACCCGCGAACAGATGAAAATGTTCCTCACCCGCATCGGTTTCGGCAGCAAGGCGGTGGTCACCGGCGATGTCACCCAGGTCGACCTGCCCAAGGGCACGGTCAGCGGCCTGGTCGAGGCGCAGGCGGTGCTGAAAAAAGTGCGCGGCATCGCCTTCACCTTCTTCGAGGCTGCCGACGTGGTCCGCCACCCGCTGGTGCAGCGCATCGTCAACGCCTACGACCGGCACGGCAAGGCCGCAGGCGGCGACGGCAAATGAGCGCCCGCCGCAAGGCGCCGCGCATTGACGTGCAATGCGCCGCCACCGCCCGCAACGTGCCGGCGCCCGCCCGCATCCGCCAGTGGGCGCGTGCCGCGCTGGGCGGCGACGCCCGGATCACCATCCGCATCGTCGGCAGCGCCGAGGGCCGCCTGCTCAACCGCAGCTACCGCAAGCGCGATTACGCGACCAACGTGCTGACCTTCATCTTTCGCGACCGGCCGCCCTACGAAGGCGACATTGCGCTGTGCGCGCCGGTGATCACCCGCGAAGCGCGCGCGCAGCGCAAGACCGTCGCCGCACATTACGCGCACATGGTCGTGCACGGCCTGCTGCACCTGCAGGGTTACGACCATGAAAACGACGCTGACGCCGCGGTGATGGAACGCCGCGAAAAAACGCTGCTCGCCCGCTTCGGGTATCCTGACCCCTACCGCCAGGCTTCCCCGCGCGGCACCTGACTTTCCCGCCATGGACGAATCCCAGAAACCGACCCTGCTTGAACGGCTGTCCGCGCTGTTGCTGCGCGAACCGGAAGACCGCGAACAACTGATCGGCCTGCTGCGCTCGGCGCACGACCGCAACCTGCTCGACGCCGACGGCCTGGCCATGATCGAGGGCGTGCTGCAGGTGTCCGAGATGCAGGCACGCGACATCATGGTGCCGCGCTCGCAGATGGACGTCATCGACGTCAACGAGCCGCCCGACCGCTTCATCCCGCTGGTCATCGAAACCGCGCACTCGCGTTTTCCGGTCATCGGCGACAGCAAGGACGACGTGCTCGGCATCCTGCTCGCCAAGGACCTGCTGCGTTATTACGCCGGCGAGGAGGAATTCAACGTGCGCGACATGCTGCGCCCGGCGGTGTTCATCCCGGAGTCGAAGCCGCTCAACGTGCTGCTGAAGGAATTCCGCAAGAACCGCAACCACATCGCCATCGTCGTTGACGAGTACGGCGGCGTCGCCGGGCTGATCACCATCGAGGATGTGCTCGAGCAGATCGTCGGCGACATCGAGGACGAGTACGATTTCGACGAAGCCGAGGACAACATCGTCCAGGAAAAACGCGGCATCTACCGCGTCAAGGCACTGACCGAGATCGCCGATTTCAACACCGCCTTCGGCACTGCCTTCAGCGACGAGGAGTTCGATACCGTCGGCGGCCTGGTGCTGAAGCGTTTCGGCCGCGTGCCCAAACGCGGCGAACAGATGCAGATCGACGCGCTGAATTTCCGCGTATTGCGCGCCGACAGCCGGCGCATCTACCTGCTGCAGGTTTCGAAAAAACCGGACAAGCCCGCAGCAGCATCATAAGTATTTGTTTTTATTGATATTTTAAATCGGCCTTGATGACCGCTCCGCGCCGCTCCATCCAGTGGGTCATTGCCGCGGCGCTGGGCGCACTGACCGTCACCGGCTACGCGCCCTTCGGCCTTTTTCCGCTGCCTCTGCTGAGTTTCGCGCTGCTGTTCCTGCTCTGGCAGCAAACAAGCTCGGCGCGCGACGCCGCGCTGCTCGGTTTCGCCTTCGGCCTCGGCTGGTTCGGCGCCGGCGTGTCCTGGGTCTATGTCAGCCTCAATGTATTCGGTGCGATGCCGGCGGTACTGGCCATCGCGGTGACACTGCTGTTCTGCGCCTACCTCGCGCTGCATCCGGCGGTGGCCGGGTACCTCAGCCGCCGTTTCGCACTGCCGCCCGCGCTGAACTGGATGCTCTTTGTCCCGGCCGTGTTCACGCTGCTCGAATGGCTGCGCGGCTGGTTATGGACCGGCTTTCCCTGGCTCAACCCCGGATACTCGCAAGCGCCCTGGAGTCCGCTGGCCGGTTATGCACCGCTACTTGGCCTGCACGGCGTCACCCTGCTGCTGTTCGCCACTGCCGGCGCGCTGTGCTGGGCATGGATCGCAAAGCCGTGGCAACAGTGGCGCAGCCACTGGCCATGGCCTGCGGCCCTGCTGGCGGTCTGGCTGGGCGGCGCCGGCCTCAAGACCGTGGCCTGGACCGAACCCACCGGGTCAAAAGTCAGCGTCAGCCTGCTCCAGGGCAATATCGCGCAGGACGTCAAATGGCGCGCCGACCACCTGCGCGACACCCTGCAGCGTTATCTTGAGCTGGTGCGCAGCAGCGACAGCCGGCTGGTGATCCTGCCCGAAACCGCGCTGCCGATATTCCTGCGCGACGTGCCCGCCGGTTACCTCGAAGCCCTCGCCGACCACGCGCGGCAGCAGGAGGGCGATGTGCTGATCGGCGTGCCTGAACGCCTGCCCAACGGCGATTACTACAACAGCGTGGTCTCGGTCGGCAGCTCGCCGCAGCAGAGCTACCGGAAAAACCACCTGGTGCCCTTCGGCGAGTTCATCCCGCTGCGCCCGCTGCTGGGCGAGCTGGTGTCGCGGCTTGCCATCCCGCTGCAGGATTTCGCACGCGGCGCGCCGGACCAGCAACCGCTGGCGATTGCCGGGGAGCGGGTGGCCATCAACATCTGCTACGAGGACGCCTTCGGCGAGGAAATCATCCGCCAGCTGCCGCAGGCGACGCTGCTGGTCAACGTCAGCAATGTTGCCTGGTTCGGCCGTTCGATCGCGCCCCGGCAGCATCTGCAGATCGCGCAGATGCGCGCGCTGGAGACCGGCCGCTACATGCTGCGCGCGACCAACACCGGCATGACCGCGGTGATCAGCCCGCAGGGCAAAGTCGAAGCCGTCGCACCCGAATTCACGCGGACGGTGCTGACACACCCGGTGGCGGGAATGCAGGGTGCCACGCCTTTCGTGCGCTGGGGCAATCTGGCCGCACTGGGCCTGTGCCTGATCACCGTCGCAGCAGCCTTCGTGCTGCGCAAATACACCCGGCGATAACGGCGTTTTGCCTCTGGCGCGCCTTTGGCGCAGTGCCACAAAGCCTGTAAAATCCGGCGCTTGACTGACGCCCCTCCGATGCTCACTTTCCAGCAGATCATCCTCAAGCTGAACCAGTACTGGGACCGCCAGGGCTGCGCCCTGCTGCAACCCTACGACATGGAAGTCGGCGCCGGTACTTTCCACACCGCAACTTTTCTCCGTGCGATTGGCCCGGAGCCGTGGAAAGCCGCCTACGTGCAGCCCTCGCGCCGGCCCAAGGATGGCCGTTATGGCGAAAACCCGAACCGGCTGCAGCATTACTACCAGTATCAGGTCGTGCTGAAACCCTCGCCGCCCGACATCCTCGAGCTCTACCTGGGATCGCTGCGCGAGATCGGCATCGATCCGCTCGAACACGACATCCGCTTCGTCGAAGACGACTGGGAATCACCGACGCTGGGGGCCTGGGGCCTCGGCTGGGAAGTGTGGCTGAACGGCATGGAAGTCACCCAGTTCACCTATTTCCAGGAAGTCGGCGGCATCGCCTGCAAGCCGATCATGGGCGAGATCACCTACGGCCTCGAGCGGCTGGCGATGTACCTGCAGCAGAAGGAAAG
>JALHND010000218.1 GCA_022843705.1 Burkholderiales bacterium | reverse complement strand
GCACGCGGGCTCCATGCCCGCGGCCGCCGCGCGTCGCTCGGCAAGGCGCTGTTGCACGGCGGCTGGGCATTTTTCCGCACTTATGTGCTGCGGCTGGGATTCCTCGACGGCCGCGAAGGCCTGATGCTTGCGATCGCCAATGCGGAAGGCTCGTATTACCGGTATGTGAAGCTGATGCTCCTTGAGAGGCGGTGATTGGTAATTGGTGACTGGTAATTGGTGAAAAGCGGCACACCGGGGTTTTTCCAATTACCAGTCACCAATTACCAATTACTACTTACTCCTCACCGATTAATCATTCCCGAAACAATGCAGATCGCCATCGTCATCGCCACCTACAACCGCCCCGACGCGCTCGCGGCGCTGCTCGAGGGTTACCTGCACCAGGATGCCGGCGACTTCGAACTGATTGTCGCCGACGACGGCTCGAAGGACGATGTGCGGCTGTTGACCGAAGGCTACGCTCGGCGCGCGCCCTTTCCGGTGACCCATCTCTGGCATGAAGACAAGGGTTTCCGCGCGACCGTGATGCGCAACCGGGGGCTGGCGGCAACGCAGGCCGAGTACGTGATCTACACTGATGCCGACTGCGTGCCAGCACCGGATTTCGTGCGGCGCCACCGGATGCTGGCGGAACCCGGCTGTTTCCTGTCGGGCAACCGCGTGCTGCTGAGCGAACAGCTGACGCTGCGTACCTTGCGTGATCATCTGCCGCTGTACGACTGGTCCTTTGCCCAATGGACCGCGGCGCGGCTGCGCGGCGAGATCAACCGCCTGCTGCCGCTGCTGCGGCTTCCCGACGGCGCCTTCCGCAAACGCAAGCCGGAGCGCTGGGAGGGTGTGAAGACCTGCAACTTTTCCGCCTGGCGCGCCGACCTGCTGCACGTCAACGGTTTCGATGAAGCCTATGCCGGTCGCTGGGGTCTTGAGGATTCGGATCTCGCAATCCGCCTGATCCATGCCGGCATCAAACACAAGAACGCGCGTTTCGGCGCCTCCGTGTTCCATCTGTGGCATCGCGAAGCCGACAAGCGCGGTTTCGACGAAAATCAGCGTCTGCTCGACGAACTGATCGCCTCGGGCCGCTACCGCGCCCGGCTTGGCGTGGACCAGTATCTCTGAAACTTGAAAAAAATACTTATAAACACCTGACAAAACGATTCCTTGTGCGCCATATCCGTAGCTCGGAGGGAGGGCGCGCCCCGAAGGAAGTCACCCTGGGTGGCAGGCTGGAGTCCGGGAACACAGCGGCTCATTGCGACTACTGACCCGGATTACGCTACGCTCCTTCCGGCTACGGCACTACCGCGCCCGGCTTGGCATGGATCAGTATCTCCAATAAAATATAATTTAAAAACAAATACTTATGAAGAGTCCGGGGGTAATCTACGTCACCGCCTGTCCGGTCGGCTGCACGACAGCGCTGACCGACACCGCGCTGCAGTTGCGTGAAGGCCTGCTGCGCCGCTGCAGCAGTTGCGGCCAGTTGCTGAGCAGCGCGAGCGAAGCGCGCTACAGCGAAACCATGGCGCAGTTCGACGACAGCGCGTTCAATGTCACCATCGGCGGCGCACAGGCGCGCCGCGACGCCGTCGCCCGCAAACGGCTCACGCGCATCGCCGCCCTGCTTGGCAAAATACCCCGGGACATCCGCCTCTGCGATGTCGGCTGTTCGCGCGGCCAGTTCGTCGCTGCGGCCATCGCGGGAGGGTTCAGCGCTGAAGGTGTCGAACCCGCACCGCAGATCGCCCAGGCCGCGCGTGACGCCGGACTGCCGGTGCGCACGGGACTGCTTGAGGACCAGCAGTACGCGGACGCCAGCTTTGATGCATTGACGCTGTTCGAGGTGGTCGAGCACCTGCGCTCGCCGCTGCCGCTGCTTGCCGAATGCCGGCGTGTGCTGAAACCCGGCGGCATCCTGCTGATCAGCACCGGCAATGCCGCAAGCTGGACCGCGGCGGCAATGGGCGCGCACTGGGATTATTTCGACATGGCGCGCGACGGCGGCCATGTCAGCTTCTTCAATCCACGCTCGATGGCAAGGCTCGCCGCCAATGCCGGGTTCTCCGTCGAGCGCATCGATACCGCGCGCGTTAAATTCCACGACCGTGAAAACACGCCGCGCTGGCGCTACGCCGCCGGCAAGCTGCTGGCCGAAGCCCTCAACCTGCCGGCACGGTTTGCCGGGCGCGGCCACGACATGCTGGCCTGGCTGCGCAAGCCGGCGCAATAAAACTGCAAACCAAAAGCGCCCGACAAAATGACTCTTTGTGCGCCACACCCGTAGCCCGGAGGGAGGCCGAAGGCCGGAGTCCGGGAACACGGCGGCTCATGGCGACGACTGACCCGGATTACGCTGCGCTCTCCCCCAAGGGGACTTCCTACGGGGCGCATCCGGGCTACGGCCATACGGCCTCTTCCTTCGTGACGGCACACTCGGAGCAAAGCAGAAGGGCTGCGGGAAAGTTCTTTCTTCAGTCCTGCACCTGCCGGTAGATCCGCTCGTACTCCCGAGCCACCTGCAACCACCCGCGTTCGAAGCGCGGTGGTGATTCAGAGTGAGCAAGCTGCCGCTCGCAGGCCGCCGCCCAGTCCGCGACCGGCGCCTCCAGCGCCAGCACCGCTCCCGCATCGTCCGTGATGTCCGATGCGATGCCACAACGATCCGACACCAGCACCGGCACCTGTGCCGCCATCGCCTCGGCGATCACCATGCCATAGGGTTCGGCACGGGCCGGATGCAGCAACAGGTCCAGCCGGGGATAGACGGAAAAATCCTTCGCCCAGCCGAGCAGCCGGTAACCGCCGGCCCAGCCGGCGAACAGGTCTTCCACTTCAGCAGGCTCCGGTCCGACGACCCATAACTCCAGTTGCGGCCGCCTGCGCCGCAGTTCGGCAACGATGGCCACGGCCTTGTCCAGCCCCTTGCGCTGCCACTCCTTGCCGACAAAACCGATCACGCCGCCGTCGGCCGGCACCACGCGTGTTTCGCGCGCCGGTCCCGGCGTAACGCCGGGCGGCACCGGCGCAGTGAGCCGCGCGGCGGTCTGCGGATAGTAGTGGCGCAGCTGGTCGGCGATCAGTTGCGAGTTCGGCACCACCGCCCTCACGCCCGGCGCGCAGAGTTCGCGGCGCTCGAGGTGAAGTTGCATCCACACCCGCAGCGACAGCAGGCGCCACCAGCCGCGCTCGAATATGGTCGCGAAGGGCGGACCGTGAAAGGTCGTGAGCTGGTGCACATCGACCCGTTCATGGCTGTGGATCAGCACGCCCGGCTGCGGATGTGCATTCAGCCAGCGCGCCACGCGCCGCGAAAACCGCTGCAGGGAAATCCAGCGCGGCCGCTGCGCGATCTCGCCGAGTTCATGCACGGTGATGCCCGGGCGTTCGCCGCCGTGGTTGCGTTCGCAAAGAACGGTCACCGGATGGCCCAGCGCGGCCAGCGCGCCGGCCAGTTCCCAGACATAACGTTCCATGCCGCCGACCGGACCGTAGCGGCGCACGATCTGCAGCGTGGGCAGCGGGGTCATGGCCGGCGCGCAGCGGCACAGGCCGTGCCGCGGCAGAGCAGGTACAGGGTGTTGCCGCCGAGCCGGTACTCTGCGGCGACTTCGCCGACCTTCGGGTCAGGGGTGTAGGCGATGATGAAACCGTCCTTCAGATCGGCCGGCGGAAAGGTCAGCGGCGGCTGCGGCAGGCGGGCAACGTCGATATAGGCGGCAACCGAAAGTCCGCTCGCACTGACGTTGAGCGTGTACAGCGGATGACCTTTGGTGACATCGATGAGGGTCTCCGCCATGCGCAGGTAGTTTTCTCCGCGGTACCGGCTCTGGTACAGCGGAAAGGCGATGGTCACCACCAGCAGTTTAAGTACGATCACCCCAACCAGCCATTTCCGCGTGTTGGCCAGTACCCCTTCACCACCCAGCCACAGCAGCCGCGCGATGATCAGGCCGGCGAAGGGATACAGCGGCAGCAGGTAACGCATGTTGCTGTGGGGCGCCA
>JALHND010000217.1 GCA_022843705.1 Burkholderiales bacterium | reverse complement strand
TATTTCGGCGCCTTCGCCAGCCCCAGCTCGCTCAGGATGCCCTTGATCTCGCCGTATTCGCCGGCAATGTAGCTGGTGGTATCTGCGCTGTTGCGATAACTGTTCGACATCTGCGCCGCCGCCAGGTCATCGTTCCATTCCTTGCTCTGCGACAGCGTGCGGAAGGCGTTGTCCCAGTAAGCAATCTGCGCCGCGGACAGGCCCTTCGGCGCAATCACCAGCCGCCAGTTGTCGGCCACCGTCGGGAAGCCCGCCTCCTTGGTTGTCGGCAGGTTCGCCAGCGCGCCGGGCAGGCGCTGCGGCGAGGAAATCGCCAGCGGACGCACGGTGCCGGCAGCGTAAGGCTTTGCAATCGACGCCGCCGAGTTGACCCACACCGTGACATGACCGCCGAGCGTTGCCGCCAGCGATTCACCGCCGCCGTTGAACACCACCACCTTCAGTTTTTTCACGTCCACGCCGGCCGCCTTCGCCAGCAGCCCCACCGCGATGTGATTGGCGCCGCCCGCGCTGCTCGAAATGCCGAAGGACACCGCATCCGGATTCTCGCGCAGGGCCCTGACCAGGTCACCGAGCGACTGGTGCGGCGACTCCGGGCGCACCGCGAAGCCGATGTACTCGCTGATCAGCAGCGAGATCGGCGTGAAGTCGGAATAGGTCACCGCGCTGCGCCCGGTGATGTGGTTGGTGACCAGGTTGTACGAGGTCACCAGCAGGAAATGGCCGTCACCCGCCTTCGGTCCGAGATAGGCCCAGCTCACCGCGCCGCCACCACCCGGCCGGTTGACCACCGTCGCGGTCACCAGCAGCGCCTTCTGGTCCTGCCAGATTTTCTGGATCAGGCGCGCGGTGCGGTCGGTGCCGGTACCGGCACTGGAGCCGACAACGATTTCGATATTGCGCTCGGGCTTCCATGCGGACTGCGCAAAAGCCGTGCCGCAGGCTGCGGCCAGCACCAGGGAAACCGCCGTCTTGACTGCATTATTCATTTGACTCCTCCTTGTTTCGACTTCCACAAAACCGGAATACCAGCGAAAGCCGGAATCCGGACAGATTGGTTCAGCGGCCGGCGATCATCCTGCCGGCCCGCTCCGCGATCATGATCACCGGCGCGTTGGTGTTGCCCGAGGTGATCGTCGGCATCACCGAAGCATCCACCACCCGCAGGCCGTCGATGCCGCGCACCCTGAGCTGCGGATCGACCACCGCCGCCGCATCACCGGCGCGGCCCATGCGGCAGGTCCCCACCGGATGGAAAATCGTGGTGCCGATCTGCCCGGCCGCGTGCACCAGCTCGTCATCACTCTGATACTGCGGCCCCGGCATGAACTCCTCCGGTGCGTAGGGCTGCAGCGCCTTCGATTCGTTGACGATGCGACGCGTCAGCCGCATGGCATCCACCGCCACCCGGCGGTCCTCGTCCGTCGACAGGTAATTCGGCGCGATCGCCGGATGCGCCGCCGGATCCTTCGACACGATGCGCACATGGCCGCGCGAGGTCGGTCGCAGGTTGCAGACGCTGGCGGTGAAAGCCGGGAAGCGGTGCGGCGGCGCGCCGAAACGGTCCAGAGATATCGGCTGGATGTGGTATTCGAGATTGGGCGTCGCCTGCGAGGCATCGGACTTCGCAAAGGCGCCGAGCTGTGACGGCGGCATGGTCAGCGGACCGCTGCGGCTGATCGCGTATTCCAGCGCCATCTTCGCCTTCGCCCACCAGGAATCGAGCAGCGTGTTGAGCGTGACCGCGTTTTTCACGCGGAAGGCCAGCCGCAGCTGCAGATGATCCTGCAGGTTCTCGCCCACCGGCAGGTCCTGCACGACGGCAATGCCCTGCTCCCGCAGCAGCGCAGCGGGACCGATACCCGACAGCTGCAGGATCTGCGGACTGCCGATGGCCCCGGCGCAAAGTATCGTTTCGCGCCGCGCCTTGGCCTGCCCGACCACAGCACCGCGCGAAAACTCGATGCCGGTCGCCCGCCGTCCGTCAAAAGTCAGGCGATGCACCAGCGCGCCGGTGACGATTTCCAGGTTCGGCCGCGCCTTCACCGGATCGAGAAAGGCCCGCGCCGCGCTCCAGCGCCGGCCCTTCTTCTGCGTCACTTCGAAACGCGACACACCGAAGTTGTCGCCGCGGTTGAAATCCTCGGTGGCCGGGATGCCGGCCTCGATCGCCGCCTCGCGGAAAGCGTCGATGATGTCCCACTGCACGCGCGGCGTTTCCACCCGCAGTTCACCGCCGCTGCCGTGTTTCTCGTCGGCGCCGCGCCAGTGGTCCTCGACCGCCATGAAGGCCGGCAGCACCTGCGCCCAGGACCAGCCGGCATCACCCGTGAGCTGCGCCCATTCGTCGTAATCTCGCGCCTGGCCGCGCAGGTAGAGCATGGCGTTGATCGACGAGGAACCGCCGAGCACGCGGCCGCGCGGATAGTTGATCGCGCGGCCGTTGAGTCCCGGCTCGGCGACCGTTTGATAACACCAGTCGGTGCGCGGATTGCCGATGCAGTAGAGATAACCGACGGGAATGTGGATCCAGTGCCAGTCATCGCGGCCGCCGGCCTCGACCAGCAGCACCGACACCGCGGGATCGGCGGAGAGCCGGTTGGCCAGCACGCAGCCGGCGCTGCCCGCACCGACGATCACATAATCGAATTGACTGCTGTTCATCCCCATCGCGGAAACATTGTAGCCGCTCAACCGCGGCTCTCAGCCGGCGCCTGCGGCAGTACAACCACGGCGCGCGCGTTCTCGGGATCCTGCTGGCGCAGGCGTTCGAGCACCCGCCGCACGCAGTCGAGGAAAAACAGCGCGTTCGCACCCAGCGGTTGCCGCGCCTGGTGGACGTAACCGAAGAGGATCCAGCGCTCGGGCTCGATCGGCCGCAGCACCAGCCCGCGCAGGTCGACCGCCTGCGCGCAGACACGGTCGAGCATCGCCACGCCGACGCCGTCGCGCGCAAGCTGGCAGGCCATCAGCGACGAGCGCGTCTCGACCGCGTATTGCGGCTTGACCCCGCCGGCGCCGAAAAAATCATCGATCTGGTTGCGCCAGCGCTGCCCCTGCCACAAACCGACCAGCGGCTCGCCGGCAAGATCATCGGCCGTCACGCGGTCCCGCGCCGCGAGATGATGGCCTTCCGGCAGCACGGCATCGATGCGCACCCGGAACAGGCCGTGGTTTTCGATTTCGACCAGCGGATGCGCGACCGGCAGCGAGATGATGCCGAGATCGTAGAGCCGGGCACCGACGGTGTCGTCGATGCCGAAACGCGACTGCAGATCGACCGAAACCCGCACCTCCGGATGCGCCTTGCGGAACAGCGCAAGTGCCGGCGACAGCAGGCCCTGCCCGATGCGCGGACCGGTGATCAGCCGCAACTGCCCCTGCGCCCGTGAACGGATGTCGCGGACGATGCGCGGAATCTCGTCGAAGCCGGCGAGGATGTGCTCGGTCTCGCGGTAAAAATGTTCGCCCTGCTGGGTCAGCGTCAGCCGCCGGCGCGAACGGTTGAACAGGCGCAGCCGGGTTTCCGATTCGAGCAGGCCGATCAGCCGGCTGGCCGCGGCCGCACTCAGGCTCATCTGCTCCGCCGCGGCAGACAGCGAACCCGTCGTCACCACGAAACGGAACAGCCTCAAAGCCCGTATGTTCATGATCGATATTATTCAACTAATTGTTTTAATTATACTTTTAATCAACCATTCCGAAATCCGGAACAAACAATCGCCTAATTCTAATTCCTGCAAACGCCCGATTGGCTACAGTCGACCCATCAAATGCGGTGAGTGCAAGCCGCCAATGACTACAACAGACAGAGGAGATCCGCCATGACCACCATCCGCCTCGCCGCCTGCACGCTCGCGCTGTGCCTGATTCCGGCTGCCAAGTCCATGTCCGCGCAATACCCCGAACGCCCGGTCCGGCTGATCGTGCCCTTTGCCGCCGGCAGTGCGACCGACTCCTCGGCGCGGATCTTCGGCATGCAGATGGCCAGCCAGCTGGGGCAGCAGATGATCATCGA
>JALHND010000216.1 GCA_022843705.1 Burkholderiales bacterium | reverse complement strand
GCGCAAAACGGGTCGTGCGAACCTGCAAGCCCGGGTTGCGCTCATCACTCATCGCTCCGCGCTCATCGCTTTCAGTCAAACGGGTTTCTGCGCACGATGGTGTGCTCTCTGTCGGCGCCAGTCGACACGATGTCGATCGGCACGCCGCAGACCGCTTCCATGCGTTTGAGGTAATTTCTCGCCGCCAGCGGCAGGTCATCGAAACGCGTCACCCCCACCGTGCTGTCCTGCCAGCCCGGCATTTCCTCATAGACCGGCTGGCACTCGGCCAGCAGCTCCGCGCCGAAAGGCAGGATGTCGCGGGCGACGCCGCTCATCTTGTAACCGACGCCGATCTGCACGCTCTCCATGCCGTCGAGCACGTCGAGCTTGGTCACGCAGAGGCCCGAAATGCCGTTGATCTGTATCGAACGCTTGAGCGCCGCCGCATCGAACCAGCCGCAGCGCCGCGGCCGTCCGGTGGTGGCACCGAACTCGTTGCCGCGGGTGGCGATCTGTTTGCCGATGTCGTCCTCGAGTTCCGTCGGGAAAGGACCGGAACCGACACGGGTGGTATAGGCCTTGGTGATCCCCAGCACATAGTGCAGGTTCTGCGGGCCGATGCCGGCACCCGCCGCCGCCGCGCCGGCGACGCAGTTGCTGGACGTCACAAAGGGATAGGTGCCGTGGTCGACGTCGAGCAGCGTGCCCTGCGCGCCCTCGAACAGCAGGTTGTCCCCCGCCTGCTGCGCCTCGAACAGCAGCCGCGGCACGTCCGCCACCATCGGCTTGATGCGCTCGGCGAAGGCCAGGGTGTCGTCCAGCGTCTTCTGGAACGGCACGGGTTCTGCCTTGAAATAGTTCTTCAGCACGAAGTTGTGGAAATCCAGCACTTCGCCCAGCTTCGCCGCAAAACGCTCGCGGTAGAACAGGTCCTGCAGCCGGATCGCCCGGCGCGCGACCTTGTCCTCGTAGGCCGGACCGATGCCGCGCCCGGTGGTGCCGATCTTGCCCGCACCCTTGGCCGCTTCGCGTGCACGGTCGAGCGCCACATGGTGCGGCAGGATCAGCGGACAGGCCTCGCTGATTTTCAGCCGCCCGGCGACATCGACGCCGGCGGCTTTCAGGGTGTCGATTTCCTCCAGCAGCGCTTCCGGCGAAATAACCACGCCGTTGCCGATATAACAGGCCACCTTGTCGCGGAGGATCCCCGAGGGAATCAGGTGCAGCACGGTCTTTTTGCCGTTGATGACCAGGGTATGCCCGGCATTGTGACCGCCCTGGAAACGCACGACACCGCGGGCGCGGTCGGTCAGCCAGTCGACAATCTTGCCCTTGCCTTCGTCACCCCACTGGGTGCCGACCACCACCACGTTCCTGCTCATAACCTTGCCTTTAGTGATCATTTCAACATTGCAATGTTGATTAAATTATCGTTTTAAATCAAATAATTAATATACAAACTTAAACTACTTTCCTGATAATCCAGCGCCCCTTGCGCCGAACCAGTTCCCGGTCACAGCCCAGGTCGGCGCGGTGGCGGGCGTGTCCGGGCAAATCCTCAATCACCACCATACCCCGGCCACGCAAGGCTGCAATGCGCTGCTGCAGGGCACGGTCACCCGGCCGGTACGGGGCCAGAACCCGTGACAGGCGGGAGACATTGCTCCCCGCCGCCACCAGTTCACGCAAGTCCATGCTGAAACCGGTTGCCGGACGCGCCCGGCCGAAGGCCTTGCCCACTTCGTCGTAGCGCCCGCCCTGCGCGAGGGCATTGGGACGCGCATTCGCGTAAGCCGCGAACACGACGCCGCTGTGGTAGTGATAACCGCGCAACTCGCCGAGGTCGAAACTGCGGATCGGCACCAGATCGGCAAACTGCCGGGACAAGGCCGCAAGGTCGCGCAGGGCGGCGCGGATCTCCGGCAGCGCCGGAAGCACCCGGCGCGCCCGGGACAGCACTTCAGGCCCGCCATAGAGCCCCGGCAAGGCCGCCAGCGCATCGCGGGTGATCCGGTCCAGAGCTCGTGCCAGCACCGCAATCGCCGGCGCATCCTTGGCCTGCATGGCCTGGAACAGGTCGGATTCCAGCTCCCGCGATACCCGGGCACGGCGCAGCAAGGCACGGAACACGGCGACATGGCCGATATCCAGCGAGATTTCGCGGACTCCCGCGAGGCGCAGGGCTCGCAGCATCAGGCGCTGAACTTCGACATCGCTTTCAATGCCGCCGTGACCGTAAATCTCGGCCCCGATCTGCAGCGGTTCCCGCGTGCGGTTCAACCCGTCAGGCCGCGTGCGCAGCACACTTCCCGCGTAACACAGGCGGGTCACGCCGCCGCGGTTGAGCAGGTGCGCGTCGATGCGTGCCACCTGCGGCGTGATGTCCGCACGCACGCCAAGCGTCCGCCCTGACAACTGGTCCACCAGCTTGAAGGTCTGCAGGTCCAGATCGTGCCCGGTACCGGTCAGCAGCGAATCCACGTATTCGAGCAGCGGCGGCATCACCAGCTCGTAACCATGGACCGCAAAATCATCCAGGATCAGCCGGCGTACGCGCTCCACCCGGCGCGCTTCGTCGGGCAGGACATCCTCGATGTATTCAGGCAGCAGCCAGGTTCTCATGGCGTGGTTGTTCAGGACGCGTCAGCGCGCAAAACGCGCATTATAGAAGTTTGGGAAATCAGTGCAGCGCAAAGTACAGCAGCGCCAGCCCGGCCAGCATCGACGCCAGGCCGATGAAACGCAGCTGGCCGTCGCTCAATTCGATCAGCCGCCTGAACGTATCCCGCCAGGCGGCCGGCAGCAGGAACGGCAGCAGCCCTTCAATCACCAGCATCAGGGCCACCGCCGCGAGCAGGCTGTCAGCCATGGGCCGGGAATCTGCCCGCCGCTGCAAACGGACCGGAGGCGCCCCCGGTCATTTGCCGCCGGTTTTGCCGCCCGATTTCAGGTATTTGAAAAATTCCGAATTGGGCTCGAGCACCAGGATGTCGCCCTTGTTCCTGAAACTCGCCCTGTAGGCCTCGAGACTGCGGTAGAAGGCATAGAACTCGGGATTGATTTCGTAGGCCCTGGCGTAATTCGCGGATGCCTTCGCGTCACCCTCGCCCTTGATGCGCTGCGCATCGCGGTAGGCTTCGGCGAGTATCACCTCGCGCTGCTTGTCGGCATCGGCGCGGATTTTTTCCGATTCGGCACCGCCGGTTGAGCGCAGCTCATTGGCCACCCGTTTGCGTTCGGCTTCCATCCGGCGATAGACCGATTCGCTCACTTCCTGCGGCAGGTCAACCCGCTTCAGGCGCACATCCAGCACCTCGACGCCGATCTTGATGGCATCTTCGTTGGCCTTGTTCCGCATCAGATCCATGATCTTGTCGCGCTCACCCGATACGACATCATGAACCGTGCGATTGCCGAATTCCGCGCGCAGGCCGTCGTTGATGGTCTGCAGCAGCCTTCTCTGCGCGTTCGATTCGTCGCCACCCACCGAGGTGAAATAGTTGCGCACGTCGGTGATGCGCCATTTGACGAACAGGTCGACCAGCACGTTCTTCTTTTCCGAGGTCAGGAAACGCTCCGGCTCCGGCGTATCGATGGTCAGGATGCGCACGTCGAAAAAACGCACGTTGTCGAGCAGCGGCACCTTGAAATAGAGGCCGGGATCCTTCTTGATCGCGACCACCTCGCCAAGACGGAACACGATGGCGTTCTGGCGCTGGTCGACGACGAACATCGACATCGCGATGATGAGCACCAGCACCACCGCGCCGATCACGAAACCTCCGAAATTCTGTTTCATTGACGCACCTCACGATCACGGCTGCGGAAGGCCTCGCGGCCGCGCGCATTGCTGTCCGCAGGCGCGGTTTCCGGCGGCTTGACCACGGCTGCTTCGCCCGTGCCTCCGGTCTGCGCCTGCATCAGCTTGTCCAGCGGCAGGTACAGCAGGTTGCTGCCGCTCTTCTGGTCAACCAGCACCTTGCTGGTATTGCTCATGATCTGCTGCATCGCGTCGATGTAGAGACGGTCACGGGTCACCTGCGGCGCCTTGTT
>JALHND010000215.1 GCA_022843705.1 Burkholderiales bacterium | reverse complement strand
CTGTCCTGGACAAGGAGCAACACGCTGCGCGCCGGCGAACAGTCGGCGGATGCCCTGCGGCACACCATCGCCGCGCAGACCGGCAGTGCGATGCGGGTCATCGACCTGACCCTCGGTGAAATTGCGCATGACCTGGCCGAAGACCGGATTACCGACCCCGAAGCCGACCTGCGCCGCCGCCTGGGACATCTCTCGACGCTGGTCCGCGCCATCTGGGTCGTCGACCGCAACGGCCGGATGATCCACGACTCCGACCGCGGCGCCCTCGGCATCGACCTGTCACGGCGCGATTACTTCCGCCACCACCGCGGCAGCAAGAGCAGCGGATTCTTCATCGGTGAACCGGTGCGCAGCCTGACCGTGGGTACCTGGTTCGTCAGCGCCAGCCATCCGCTACGCACCGCGGACGGTGAATTCCTCGGCGTGGTGGTCGCGGCGATGGACGTGGAGCGCTTCGACAAATACTGGCAGTTGCCCAGCCTCGACAGCGACGGCAGCATCGCCGTCTTTCGCGAGGACAGCACGCTGCTGATGCGCAGCCCGCATGTCGAGCAGGACATCGGCAAATCCTACCGCCACACCGAAGCATGGCGGGAACGGGTGCCGGCGCAGGAAAACGGCATCTACCGCGGGACCAGCGACATCGACGGCAAGGCGCGGATCTTCGGTTTCGGACGCGTCCCCGGTTACCCGTACCTGCTGGTTTTTGTCGGCATCTCCGAATACCACCTGCTGTCGGCCTGGCGCCGCCTCGCCGCGATCAGCATCGGCAGCTTCCTGATGATCATCGGCGTGGTCCTGACACTGGCCTTCATCCTGCTGCGCCAGCTGCGGATGCGCATCGTATCGCAGAAAAAGGCCGCCGAACTGGCACGTTATCCGCTGCAGAACCGCAACCCGATACTCAGCGTGTCGCGCAGGGGGGAACGGCTGTTCATGAACGACGCTGCGCGCCGGCTGTTCCAGGCCAGCCGCGGCAGCGCCGAAGCGCAGCAGCTCGACACCGCAATCCAGGAGATTGCCGCAGCCCAGACTGCCGGCAACCGCGAGTTCACGGTGGGCGCGCGCAGTTATTCCGCATCCTTCGTACCCCACGACGACTGCTGCGACATCTACCTGATGGAGATCACCGCCCTGCGCCAGGGCGAGGGCCTGCTGCAGCTGTTCTTCGACCTGCCCTTCATCGGCATGGCCACCTCGTCACCCGAGACCAAACGCTGGCTGCGCTGCAACGACCGGCTCTGTGAAATCCTCGGCTACTCCCGCGAGCAACTGCTGCAGAAAACCTGGACGGAAATCACCCATCCCGATGACCTTGCCGCGGATGTCGCCCAATTCGAGCGGGTAATGCGCGGCGAAACCGACGGTTATGCAATGGACAAGCGCTTCCTGCAGCCCGACGGCACGACAGTCCATGCAGCAATGGACGTGCGCGCGGTGCGCCGCCCCGACCGTTCGGTCGAACTGTTCATGTGCACGGTGCAGGACATCACCGAACGCAAGCAGCGCGAACTCCAGCTGCGCCGGCAGCGCAACCTCTATGCCGCCCTGTCGGCCACCAACGAGGCGATCATCCGCCTGCGTGACCGCGATGCCATTTTCGCGCGGATCTGCCAGATTGCCGTCGAACAGGCGGGATTCGCCTTCGCCTGGATCGGCATGCTCGACACGGCAACCGGCGAGGTGCGTCCTGCCGCCCGTTTCGGCGAGGACCGCGGTTACGTGGACCTGTTGCAGGTCAACATCGACCCCGAGCGTCCCGAAGGCCGCGGCGCCACCGGCCTGGTGATCCGCGAGGACAGGCACCGCATTATCAACAACATCCGCGCCGCATCCTTCATGCAACCCTGGCATGAGACCGCTGCCCGTGCCGGCGTCGAGGCCTCCGCCGCCTTTCCGGTTCGCGAAGGCGGCAGGGTGGTCGGCACGCTGAACCTGTATGCGCGGCAGACCGATTATTTCGACGCCGAGATCGTGCGCCTGCTCGACGAAATGGCTGCTGACCTGTCCTACGCACTGGATGCGCTCGAAAACGAGCGCCAGCGCGCAGAGGCCCTGGCCACGCTGAAAATCGCCGAGGAGCGCTGGCAATTCGCGCTGGAAGGCGGCGAACACGGTGTCTGGGAATGGAACGTGCAAACCAATGAGGTATTTTTTTCGCGGCAGTGGAAAACCACGCTGGGCTACGCTGAAGCGGAAATCAGCAACACGCTTGATGAATGGAAATCAAGGGTGCACCCTGAAGACCTGCCGCAGGTGATGCAGCAGGTCGAGCGGCATTTCAACGGCGAAACGCCGATTTATGTTGCCGAACACCGCGTGCTCCACAAAAACGGCCATTACGTCTGGATACTCGACCGCGGAAAAATCATCACGCGCACGACCGATGGCAGGCCACTGACGATGATCGGCACCCACACCGACATCACCGCGCGCCGCGAGGCCGATGCCCGGCTGCGCGAAAGCGAAGCCAAGTTCAAGGGCCTGGTCGAGCAGACCATCGTCGGCATCGTCATCGTTGATGCCGGCACGCTGTACTACGCCAATCCGCGCACTGCGGAAATCCTCGGCCATGCGCCGGACGAGATCGTCGGCCCCGGACTGTCACGGCTGGTCCACCCGGAGGACTGGCCGGCGGTGGAACGCAAGATCGACAGCGTGCTGTCGGGCAAGGCCACCGACATCCGGCACGAGTTCCGCGCCCGCCGCAAGGATGGCAGCATCGTGCACATCGGCACCCACGGCAGCCGCGCCGAATACGCCGGACGCGCGGTCGTCGTCGGCGTGGTGCAGGACATCACCGAGCGCCTGCAGACCGAACAACAGCTCGCCGGCTACGTGACGCGGCTGGAACGTTCGATCATGCACACGGTGGAGGCGATTTCGCAGATGGTCGAACTGCGCGACCCCTACACCTCGGGGCACGAGCGCAGGGTCGGCGACCTCGCCGCGGCCATCGGCAGCGAACTCGGACTCGACGAACACCAGGTCACCGGACTGCGCGTCGCCGGCAGCGTGCACGACGTGGGCAAGATCACGGTGCCCGCGGAAATCCTGTCGAAGCCGGGCAGGCTGTCCGCGACGGAATACGAAATCGTCAAGACGCACGCCGAAAAGGGTTACGAGATACTGAAGAACATCGACTTCCCGTGGCCGGTGGCCAAGACCGTGCTGCAGCACCACGAGCGCCTGGACGGCTGCGGTTACCCGCAGGGTCTCAAGGGCGAGGACATCATGATCGAGGCACGCATCCTCGCCGTCGCCGATGTCATCGAGTCGATGACCACGCACCGTCCCTACCGTCCCGCGCTGGGACTGGAAGCCGCGCTGAAGGAAGTCATCTCGCACTCCGGCAGCCGTTACGATCCCCAGGTCGTGGCCGTGGCCATGCGCCTGTTCCGCGAACGGGGATACCAGCTTCCGGATTAAAATATCAATAAAAACAAGTGCTTATGAAAATTCTGCAGTTTATGCATGGCTGGCTGGACCGCAATATCCTCGCCCTCGGACGGGAAATGCGTCTGTCCTACCTGCCGCCGCTGATGGTCTACATGGCCGCCGGCATTTCCGGCCTCACCGGCATCGTCGGCACTTTCTTCGTCAAGGAATACCTCGGCCTGTCGGCGGCCTTTCTTGCCGCGCTCGGTTTCTGGGCCGGCATCCCCTGGGCGCTGAAAATGCCGCTGGGCCACCTCGTCGACCTGATCTGGCGCTGGAAAAGTGTGCTGGTGTTCATCGGCGCCGGCATGATCGCCGCGGGCCTGTCGATCATGGTCGGCCTGCTCAGCGACCGCGACGCGATGTCCGCGATCATGTCACCCGGCGCCTGGTACGTGGCCAGCGTGCTTCTCGGCGCCGTGGGTTACGTGCTGCAGGATGTTGTTGCCGACGCGATGACCGTCGAAGCCGTGCCGCGCGTCGATGCGCAGGGCAATCCGGTCGACCCGGCACAGCGCAAACTGATGAACACGACGATGCAGACGCTGGGCCGCGTCGCCATCATCGGCGGCAGCGTGCTGGTCGCGGTGATCAACCTCTACGTGTTCAGCGGCGTGCAGGCGCTGTCCGA
>JALHND010000214.1 GCA_022843705.1 Burkholderiales bacterium | reverse complement strand
TCGCCGCCCCAGGTGGTCAGGAAATTGCCGTCGCCATCGAACTTGATCACCCGCGACTCGCCCTTGCCGTGGCCCTGGGTCACATAGACCTCGCCCTTGGGCCCGAAGGCAATGTCGTTCGGCTCGTTGAAGCAGCGCAGGTGCCCGGCCTGGTGCCAGTCGGTGGCACGGCCCTTCACGCCCAGCACCATCTGGATGCGGCCCTCGGGATTCATCTTGACGACGATATGCGCGACGGTGTCGGTGACCCAGATGTTGCCCTGCGCATCCAGCCGCAGGCCATGCGGATTGTCGAACACGCCGCGGCCCAGCGAACGCAGGTACATGCCCTGCGGGTTGAATTCCATCAGCGCATGTTCGCTGCGGGTGAAAACAAGGATGTTGCCGTTCGCGCGCACCGCCACAGCCGAACAGGGCCCGAAGTTCACGCCTTCCGGCAACTGGAAAATGTCGGGCACCACGCGGTAGTTCAGTTCCGGAACGTTCTGCTGTACGGCAATCGTGGCAGCCTGCGCCATGGCTCACTCCTTGGAATGCGGTGTTGTTGTCGCGCGCGATGAACGCGCACCCGTGGCCGGAGGATAACGCGGAAATCCGGATACTGTGGCGCACAGTCCACGGCACGAGCACCGGAACAGTGATCCGCGACCTGAAACGCACCGCAGCGGTGCGTCGGTCTGCATCCGCGAAGATCGTAAGTTCTGCCGCAGCGCAGCGACAGAGCATCATGCCCACCACTGCGAGCCTTCGATGACTGCCACCGCCCCCACCCGCCTGTTCCATTTCGTCGCCGGCAACACAGGCCCCTGGCGGATCGAAGATGCGCGATGGATCTGCGGTGATCCACTGCCCGCCGCCACGCATATCAGCGTGCTGCCGGACACTGCGGGTTTTCAGGCCAGCGCTGCAGCCTGGTCGCTGCGCGGCATCACCAGCAACGAGCGTTATGTCACCCGCGCCGAAAAATCCGCGCTGCTCGCCCGCCAGCAAGGCCTCGGCCGCGCGCAGGCAACCCGCGCCGCGCTGATCCCCATCCGCAAGAACGCCGCCTGGTGGGCGCTGACCCAGGACGAACGGCGACAGATCATCGAAGACCAGTCGCGGCACATCGCCATCGGCCTGGAATACCTGCCCGCGATCGCGCGCCGCCTGCACCACTGCCGCGACCTCGGCGGCAGTGAACCCTTCGACTTCATCACCTGGTTCGAATACGCGCCCGAACACGGCAGCGCCTTCGACGAACTGGTCGCCGCGCTGCGCGCCTCGGTGGAATGGCAATACGTGGAGCGCGAAGCCGACTTCCGCCTGATCCGCAACATGGAATGAGCACCGCCGCGCAGTAGGGTTCCGTCGCGGTTCAGGGCTAAAATGTGGCTGTCACATTGCCTGAACCCGAAAAGGAACCGCCATGCACAACATCCGCCTGAACCGCAGCCTCATCCTCGCCGCCGCCTGCGTCGCCTTCAGCGCAGCCCCCGCCGCCGCGCAGACCATGAAACCCGGCCTCTGGGAAATCACCAACAAGATGGGCGGCAGCGGCGACACGGGCGCCAAGATGGCCGCGGCCCAGGAACAGATGCAAAAGGCAATGGCGAGCATGCCGCCCGAGCAGCGCAAACAGATGGAAAAAATGATGGCCCAGCAGGGCGTCAGCATGGCCCCCGGCAAGGGCGGCGGCATGTCGAGCCGCATCTGCGTGACCAAGGAAATGGCCGCCCGCAACGAAGCCCCGCCCGCGCAAAGCGACTGCAAGCAGGAACAGATGCAGCGCAGCGGCAACACCACCAAATTCCGCTTCACCTGCGGCAACCCGCCCTCCACCGGCGAAGGCGAAGTCACCGTGCACAACCCCGAGTCCTACACCATGAAAATGAACGTCACCCAGAAAGGCCAGAAGGACCGGATGACGATGGAGGCGCAGGGGAAATTCATTTCAAGCGACTGCGGCAGCCTGAAGCCGATTAAGGGTTGAGTCGACCCCAACCTTAAAAGTCGCTGCCTGAGGAGATTACAGTGCTTCTCTTCATCGTCATCTACGGCGCCGTTCTGATTCTAGCCTCAGCATTTATCGCAAACCGCCCTGACTATTTGGGTAATGTTGGCTTCCTCATGCTGGGCGCAGCATTTGGAAGCTATCCACCATTTCTCATAGCAGAGTATTACGCCAATCGTGATCGCAAAAGAATGGCAACCGCCTTATTTCAAGAACTCTCCAATCGAGTCGCTCGTTGTTGTTTCGATTTTGAAGCGCCTTGGAAAGAACTGCGATCAGCGGCCATTCCAATGGACATATCTAGACTTAGAAAATTTGCACCAATCCCCCCAGTTATTTATCCAGCTTTAGCGCCACATATATCAATATTTAACAATGATATTGGCCAAACGTTGATAAGGTTTTACATATTTTTATCTGCTTGGGAGAAGGACATTGAAACCACTGCAGAAGAATTTACAAACAAGGGAATGCCTGTAAACCCACAAGACATAAAAAGACTTTCCAGCCATCTCCGTAGAACTTTAAAACCAGGTAAAGATGCCCTTGAAGGTATGGCCAAGTCAGGGTTAATCAAAAATCCTGAACAGATCGAAAATGCAGCAATCATTGAATTAGATAAATTATTTCCGGCAGCGCACCCATTATCGGGGACACCTCTCCGAGAACGAATTCAGATAGCTTTAGATACCTCACTGTAACCCCTTCTGAGCCGCCGAGTAGCACAGCGCGGCCGGGGGCAGTCGGCGAGGACTGTGCGAGCGCGCAGGACACCCCAAGACCACGACACATTCCCGCCCAAACGGTCATCCACGAGTAGAGCAAGGGCGCGAGTTCCGCAGCCGCACGGCCGCGCGAGCAACGCAGGGGACCCCGAAGGGGCGGCTCAGTAGGGTGCCCTTTTCTTTGGTGACTTTCTTTTGGGCAAGCAAAAGAAAGTCACCAGCCGCCGGGCTGCCCCCGGCGACCTTGACGTAAGAAACATCAGGGTTCTAACAACAGCGATTGCCCCCATCCTACCTTCCCCCGCAAGCGGGGGAAGGGGATACCGGCTTGCGCCGGAATGACGGCACCAAACCTGTTACGCATGCTGGAACCCCCAGCACCCCCACTGCCCGCCCATCCTATAATCACGCCATCCTTCGCCAGCACCGCCGCCAGTAGCGGCACGGAGTCCCGACATGCAAACCAAAATCCCCTGCGTCATCATGCGCGGCGGCACCTCGAGAGGCCCCTTTCTTCTCCTTGACGACCTGCCGTCCGACACCGCCACTCGCGACGAAGTGCTGCTGGCGATCATGGGTTCGCCCCATGAAATCCAGGTCGACGGCATCGGCGGTTCGCATTCGGTGACCAGCAAGGTGGCGATGATCGGCAAATCCAAACGCCCCGACGCCGACATCGACTATTTTTTCGCGCAGGTGCAGATCCACGAGAAGTTCGTCGATACCAAACCCACCTGCGGCAACATGCTGGTCGCTGTCGGCCCCTTCGCCATCGACGCCGGGCTGGTGCCGGCGCAGGACGGCGAGACGAAGGTGCGCATCCACAGCGTCAACACCGGCGCGCTGGTCGAGGCCATCGTGCAGACGCCCGGCAAACAGGTCCAGTACGAAGGCGAAGCCGCGATCGACGGCGTGCCCGGCACCGCGGCACCGGTGGGCATCAATTTCAGCGAAGCCATCGGCGCGGTCACCGGCAAGCTGCTGCCGACCGGCAAACCGCGCGACGTCATCGACGGCATTGAAGTGAGCTGCGTCGACATCGCAATGCCGATTGTCATGATGCGCGCTGCCGACCTGGGCAAGACCGGTTACGAAACGGCCGTCGAACTCGATGCCGACCGCGCGCTGATGGAACGCATGGAAGCCATCCGCCGCAAGGCCGGCGTGCTGATGGGCATGGGTGACGTGTCGAAAAACGTGGTTCCGAAAATCGCCCTGCTCGCCCCGCCGCGTAATGGCGGCACGATCAGCTCGCGTTATTTCGTGCCCGAGACCTGCCACAAGTCGCATCCGGTCACCGGCACGGTGTGCATCAGCGCGTCCTGCGCGATTCCCGGCACGCTGGCCGCCGAAAT
>JALHND010000213.1 GCA_022843705.1 Burkholderiales bacterium | reverse complement strand
CCCTGGGTCTTGGCCCGCGACTGCGCGCCATGCAGCAGGAACAGGAAATTCTCGGGATCGGGGTAGTCGGCATTCCAGCCGAGGAAATAGAGCTGCGCGGTGCCCCGCCGCAGCTTGTCCTGCAGCCGGTTGAAGTCGGTGGCGCGGATCACCAGCTGGATGCCCAGTTTCGCGAACTGGCGGATGTACCAGTCGAGGCGCGCCTTGCTGTCGGGACCGCTGGAGGTGGTGTCGAGGTGCAGCAGCAGCGGCTGGCCGGTTTTGGCATCGCGGCCGTTGGGATAACCGGCTTCGGCCAGCAGACGCTTCGCCTGCTCGATGCCTTTGCGCTGCGGCGCGCCGTCGCGCCAGTCATAGACCTGGGGATTGATGCCCTTCGCATCCGGTTCGCGGTAACCGAAGATGCCCGGCGGAATCGGGCCGTGCGAAGGCAGGCCGCGGCCGTTGCGGAAAATCGAAATCAGTTCCTCCTGGTCAACGGCGATCGACACCGCCAGCCGCAGCTTGCGCGCGCGTTCGCCGGCGGCCTCGCCGACCACGGGATCGAGCAGGTTGAAACCGAGGTAGAACACCGTCGTCGCCAGAGAGGTCTGCAGTCGGATGCCGCGCCGCTCCATGTCCTCGGTCAGAGTGACATCGCCCTGCCCCGAAAACTGCACCGCCTGGTCGAAGGTGTCGGAACCGATGCCCGAGGCGTCGTAATAACCCTGCAGGAATTTGTTCCAGTACGGGATCTGCTCCTTCTCGAGGCTGAACACCACCTTGTCGATGAAGGGCAGCGGCTTGCCGGCATCCCGCAGCAGGCCGCGCTCCGCATCACCGGGCTCCCCTTCCGAGGGATAAACCTCGCCGCGGTAGTTCGGATTGCGCTCCAGCACCATCTGCCGGTTGGGGTTGTTGACCGTCAGCATGTACGGCCCGGTGCCCACCGGATACCAGTCGAGCGTGATGTTCTTCTCCGCCATGCCCGGCTGGCCGTAGAAACGGTCGGCTTCCGGCGGCACCGGCGCAAAAAAGGACATCGCCAGCCAGTAGGCGAACTGCGGATACTTGCCGCGCACACGCACTGCATAGCTGTGGCGGTCGATGATCCGCGCGCCGGACATTTCATAAGCTTCAAGGTCGATCACCGCCCCTTCGGGCAGCGCCGCGGCATCCTTCGCCAGCCGGTCCGCAAGATCCTTCAGGCCGACAACATAACCGCTCATCAGCTGCAGGATCGGCGAATGCAGCCGCGGATGCGCCAGGCGTTTCAACTGGTGCACATAGTCCGCGGCCTCCAGTTCGCGGGTGCCGCTGTGGCTGAAATCGGCCAGGGTATCGATGCCGCGCAGGTCGGTCGCGGTCAGCGCGTGGTAACGCGGCTTGCCGGCCTCGTCCTTCGCAAAGGCCGGATGCGGCTGGTACAACACGCCCTGGCGGATGCGGATCACGTACTCGCTGTAGGCCACGCGTTCCGCCGGCGCGCTGTCCGGCAGGGGTTTGCCGGCGGCGTCGAGATAAACCGGCTTCGGCACTTCTTCGGCGCCAAAGGGAATCAGTTCGTACGGCCGCTTCAGATAGTGGTACTGCAGCGGCGGCTGGTAGATGTTGGCGATGAAGGCGTACTCGTTCTCGGCGTACGACTGCACGGGATCGAGGTGTTTGGGACGCTCCGAAAACGAGCTGTAAAGCGTGTTGGAAGCGGCATCCGCGGCCGGGTAGGGATCGTTCCATGGCGACCCGCCGCATCCCGCAACAAATGTGAGCACGACAAATGCGGGCAACAGTGGCGGCAGTCCGTGGCGGATGCGGGTCATCGAGTGAAAGTGTAGCCGATAATTGCAGCCGCAGCTTCTGGTTATAATCGGTCGCAATCCGCAACGCACATCCCCAGAAGGAGCATCATGGCGTTCCTGCAAGACAAGAAAATCCTGATCACCGGACTGCTCTCCAACCGCTCGATCGCCTACGGCATCGCAAAGGCCGCCAGCCGCGAAGGCGCGCAGCTGGCCTTCACCTACCAGGGCGAGGACATCCGGGAGCGCGTGGTGAAACTCGCCGCCGAGTTCGGCTCGTCGCCGGTGCTGCCCTGCGATGTGTCCCGTGACGAGCAGATTGCCGCGCTGTTCGATGCGCTGAAATCCGAATGGGGCGGCCTCGACGGCCTGCTGCATTCGATCGCCTTTGCGCCGCGCGAAGCACTGAAGGGAAATTTCCTCGACGGCTTGTCGCGCGAGGCCTTCGCCACCGCGCATGACATCAGCAGCTACAGCTTTGCCGCGCTGGCAAAAGGAGCAGCGCCGCTGATGGCCGGCAGGTCAGGCGCGATGCTGACCCTCACCTACCTCGGCGCCGAACGCACCGTGCCCAACTACAACGTGATGGGACTGGCCAAGGCGAGCCTAGAAGCCTGCGTGCGTTACCTTGCCAGCGATCTGGGTCCGGCAGGCATTCGCGTCAACGGCATCTCGGCGGGGCCGATCAAGACCCTGGCGGCGGCCGGCATCGGCGGCTTCGGGAAGATACTGAAGTTCGTCGAGGACAACGCGCCGCTGCGGCGCAACGTCACCATTGATGACGTCGGCAATGCGGCGGCCTTCCTGCTGTCCGATCTCGCGGCCGGTGTGACCGGGGAGATCACCCACGTCGACTGCGGCTTCAGCACCGTCGTCGGCGGCATGCGCGGGGAATAAGGCGGACTACCGGGGGGGCTGCTGCGCCCCCCCCTGCCTCCCCGGTCTTATTTCCGCTCGATGGCTTCCGGGCGGACTTTCGTTTCGGTCTTTTTCTTCAGGCTGCCGAGATAGGCGGCCAGTTCGGCCTGCGCCGCGACCTGGCGCAGGGTCTGGGCAATGGCGTTCTGCTTGTCCTTGGCGCCGTCCGCCACTTCCTGCACCTTGCTGACCCGCACCAGCGCATAACCGCCGCCCGGGATTTCCGTACCCGAATAGGACGGCAGCTTGCCGGTATCGGCCTTGAAGGCCTGGCGCAGCACTTCGCCCGGCACGCCCTTCGGATCACCGCGGCCGACCAGCTGCGGCGTGCTCCAGGCCAGCTGGACGTCCTTGCCCTGGCGCAGGGCCTCGAGCCGGGCACGGCCTTCCTGCGCCGCCAGCTGCCCTGCCTGCTGCAACGTCAGTTTCTTGACCAGCGCGGCACTGACCTGGTCGAAGGGCTGGATCGCCGCCGGCTTGTGTTCGGCCACCCGCGCGCCGACCAGCACGCCCGGCGCAACCTCGATCGCCTCGGTATTGCGCTTGTTCTGCAGCACATCCTCCGAAAACACCGCCTGCAGCAGCTTCTGGTTGCCCAGCATCGCGTTGTCGGCACCGGCGCGGTTGATCCAGCCGCTGGTCTGCGGCTGTGCCTTGACCAGTTCGGCCGCCGGTTTCAGGCTGTCCGACTGCTCGAACAGGGTGTTGCTGAAGGCCTCGGCCAGTTCGGCGAACCTGCGCGCCGCCAGCTGCTTCTTCAGTTCCGCCTCGATCTCCGGGCGTGCCTCCTCGAAACTCTTGCCCTTGCCGCCGCGCACGGTCACAAGGCGGATGATGTGCCAGCCGAAATCGCTCTCCACCGGCGCCGAGATCTCGCCGGCCTTCATTGCAAACACCGCATCGTCAAACGCCTTGACCATCGCGCCGCGCTCGAAAAAGCCGAGGTCGCCGCCATTGGCCGCGGAACCCGGATCCTGGGAGTGCTGCTTGGCCAGCGCCGCGAAGTTTCCGGGATTTTTCTTCAACTGCGCGTGAAGTTCTTCAGCCTTTGCCTTCGCTTTCGCCTTCGCTTCCGGGCTGCCGCCTTCCGGGGTGATCAGGATGTGGCTCGCCTGGCGCGATTCCTTGACCACGAACCGTTTTGAATTTTCCTCGTAAGCCTTGCGCAGTTCGTCGGCATTCGGCTTGATCTGCGCCATCAGCGAATCCGCACTGAGGGTCACGAACTCGATGCGCACCTGTTCGGGCACCCGGAACTCGTCCTGGTGGCTGTCGTAGTATTTTTTCGCGGCTTCCGGCTCCAGCTTGACCTGCGGCAGGAAACGGTCGGCGGCAAACGTGAAATGGCTGACCTCGCGCTGCTGTTCCGAAATGCGCAGCAGCAGCGCCGCCTCGGCGCGCGACACGAAGGAGGAACCCGA
>JALHND010000212.1 GCA_022843705.1 Burkholderiales bacterium | reverse complement strand
CGCTCCTTCCGGGCTACCGGTGCTCGGGCAGACGCAGACACTCCAAGACCCGCTGCGTCGCACCGCGATAGGATTCGGTAAACGCCAGCCCCGCCTGCGCCATCGCGCGGCGGCGATCCACATCCCGCGCCAGCTGCAATGCCATCTTCAGCGCCTCCTTGAAATCCGCCGCGCGCAAAGCCGCGCCCGCCGTGACCGCCGCGTCAGCTGCTTCCGCAAAATTGTAGGTTGAAGGTCCGACGATCACCGGTTTACCCAGCGCGCAGGCTTCGATCAGATTCTGCGCGCCATAGGGCAGAAAGCTGCCGCCGAGCAGCGCGACATCGCAGGCAGCGTAATAAAAATACATTTCCCCCAGCGTGTCGCCGAGCAGCACCGCCGTATCCGCGACAATGACTTCGGCCGCACTGCGCCGCTGCATCCGCAATCCGTGTGCCGCCACCAGCGCGGCGACCGCATCAAAACGCTGCGGATGGCGCGGCACGATCACCAGCAGCGCATCACCCAGCCCGCCGCGTTGCACGGCATCAAGCAACAACGCCTCTTCGCCATCACGGGTGCTCGCCGCGACCAGTACCGGCCGCGCGCCGAGGCCGGCGCGCAGTTCGCGGCCGGCAGCGACCTGGTCCGTCGGCACTTCGATGTCGAATTTCAGGTTGCCGGTGACCGTGACCGCGGGCGCACCGAGCTCGCGCAGCCGGGCAGCATCGTCCTCCGTCTGCGCGGTGATCCCGGCCAAGGCGCGCAGGGCATCACGCGCCAGCGCGCCGCTGCGGCGGTAACCCGCCTGCGAACGCGCGGACAGCCGGGCATTCACCAGGTACAAGGGAATGTCCCGCGCCGCGGCGGCGTGGATCAGGTTGGGCCAGACCTCGGTTTCGATCAGCACACCCGCCACCGGCCGGAAATGTTCGAAAAATCGTGCCACCGCGCAAGGCTGGTCGTAAGGCAGGTAACACTGCAGCACGCTGTCACCGAACAGCGCCGCGCCGGTCTCGCGCCCGGTGGGCGTCATGTGCGTCAGCAGGATACGATGCTGCCGGTAACGCGCCTGCAGTGCGCGGACCAGCGGCGCCGCCGCGCGCGTCTCGCCGACTGACACCGCATGCACCCAGATCCACGGCCCGGCATTGGAAGCCCCGCGGTAATAACCGAAACGCTCCGCCACATGGCGCAGGTATTCCGGCTGCCGCCGCGCGCGCCACAGCAAACGCAGCAGCAGCAGCGGCGTGGCGAGAACCCACAGCAGCGAGTACGCGAATCGCATGAAACTCATGCCAGCCACTCCAGCGCTGCCGCGATGACCTCTTTCGCCGACGGCGGATGGTCTGCCCCACCGAGATTGCGCGCTCTGCGGCAAGCATAAAGGCCGGTGGCCGCCGGATCGGTCGCGCAATAAATGCCGAGGGTCGGCGCACCCAGTGCGCCGGCGAGATGGGTGAGTCCGGTATCGGTGCCGGCAACAATACGGGCACGCGCCAGCAGCGGCGCCAGCACCTCGATATTCAGCCGCTCGGGCACCATGGCCCGCGGAATCCGCGCCGCCAGCCGCTCACTGCGCTCGTGTTCCGCCGGCGTGCCCCAGGGCAGCACACAGATAAGGTCGCGCGCGGCCAGTGCAGTCCCGAGTTTGATCCAGTCCGTTTCCGGCCACAACTTGTTTGCCGCACTGGTCGCGTGCAGCAGCACCGCATGCGGCCGGCCGTCGAGCTCCGCGGGCAGTGGTCCTTCCGCGTGGATGCCGTACTGCGCAGTCCCGCTCACCGTATGCCCCAGCGCCAGTGCGGCCAGCTGCCGGTTGCGTTCGACTGCATGCCGTCCCCAGGGCACATGGTGCACGCGGTCATAAAACCAGCCCAGCGGCTCGCGCGAGCTCACGCGGTCAAGCCCGTGGCGCACGCCACGCGCCGCGCGCGCGATCCATGCACTCTTGAGCAGCCCCTGGGTATCGATGACAAAGTCGTATTCCTGCAGGCGCAAGCCGCACAGAAACTGCCGCAGTTCGCGCCACACCTGCGCCTGCCAGGGACTGCGCCGCCAGCGCCGCTGCGCGACCGGCAGCACCCGCAACACGCCGGGATGCAGCCGCGGAATCGCGGCAAAAGACTCCTCGACCACCCAGTCGATGACAACGCCGGGCAGCGCGGACACGAGGTCCGACACCACAGGCAGGTTGTGCACGACATCGCCCAGCGAGGAGGTTTTGATCAGCAGGATGCGCGGCATCGCGGGTCGGAATGGTTGCGGGTTTGCGGGCTCCGGCATCCCGGAAATCAAAGCCTCGCCCGTCGTGGAACTGAAGCGCTAATCTACACGTAAACGCTTGTAACGCATAGAATATATGCCTTCACATTGCACCCGCGAACAGCCTGTCGTCCCCGGATACGGCGACCGCGGACACGAGGAGATGATTTGATACTGGTCACCGGCGGCGCAGGATTCATCGGCGCCAATTTTGTTCTGGACTGGTTGGCCACAGAGGGCACACCGGTCATCACCCTCGACAAGCTGACTTACGCCGGAAACCTGGCCAATCTCGCATCATTGAAGAACGATGCACGCCATGTGTTTGCGAAGGGCGACATCAATGACCGCGCACTCGTCGCCGGCCTGCTGCAGCGGCATCAGCCGCAGGCAATCGTGCATTTCGCCGCGGAAAGCCACGTCGACCGGTCAATCCACGGCCCCGGCGAATTCGTGCAGACCAATATCGTCGGCACTTTCAGCTTGCTCGAGGAAACCCGCGCCTACTGGAGCGGGCTCGCCGAAACGGAAAAATCGAAATTCCGCTTCCTGCATGTCTCCACCGACGAGGTCTACGGTTCACTCGGTGACGGTGACCCCGCCTTCAGCGAAACGACATCTTACGCGCCCAACAGCCCCTACGCCGCCTCCAAGGCCGGCTCAGACCATTTGGTGCGCGCCTGGCACCACACCTACGGCCTGCCGGTCATCACGACCAACTGCTCCAACAACTACGGTCCGCTGCAGTTCCCGGAAAAACTGATCCCGCTGATGATCCTCAACGCCATCGCCGGCAAACCGTTGCCGGTCTACGGGACCGGCAAAAACGTACGCGACTGGCTCCATGTCGGCGACCATTGTGCCGGCATCCGCGCGGCACTGGCCCGCGGCAAGCCGGGAGAGACCTACAACATCGGCGGCAACAGCGAGAAAACCAACCTCGAGGTCGTGCATGCCCTGTGCGCGATCCTCGATGAAATGCATCCGGCTGGCGCGCCGCATGCGAAGCTGATCAGCTTCGTCGAAGATCGTGCGGGCCATGACTGGCGCTATGCAATCAACGCTGAAAAGATCAAGCGTCAACTGGGCTGGGAACCGGCGAAAACCTTTGTGACCGGGCTGCGAGAAACCGTGCAATGGTACCTGTCGAACGACGAATGGATCCGCAACGTGACCAGCGGTGATTACCGCAAGTGGGTCGATCTGAATTACGGGAAACGATGAGCGGACAAGGTAATTGGTGACTGGTGATTGGTAATTGGTGGGTCACGGAGGCACAATGGGCAATGCACCGGAAGAACGTGGGCACCACAAGCTCGAAGCCTGGAAGCAATCCAGAAAGCTGGTTACCGACATCTACCTCCTTACCAAAGAATTCCCCAAGGACGAAATGTATGGCTTGACCTTGCAGATCCGCCGTTCCGCAATCTCGATCCCCAGTAATATCGCCGAAGGCGCCGCACGCAACGGAAACAAGGAATTCGCACAGTTTCTGAGTATCGCGAGAGGATCCCTCAGCGAGCTGGAAACGCAGTTACTGATTGCCTCTGACTTGGGTTACGTGAGAGAAGATAATCCGGTTTTTGCCTTGGTCCACCGCATTTCCCGACTACTGACAGGCCTGCACAAAACCGTCCGTCCCTGAAAAACCAATTACCAATCACCAATTACCAGTCACCATGAAAGGCATCATCCTAGCCGGCGGCTCCGGCACAAGGCTCTACCCGGCAACCCAGGTCGTCTCCAAGCAGTTGCTGCCGGTGTACGACAAGCCGATGGTGTATTACCCGCTGACCACGCTGATGCTCGCCGGCATCCGCGACATCCTGCTGATTTCCACGCCGCAGGACACGCCGCGCTTCGAGCAGTTGCTGGGCGACGGCTCGCGCTGGGGCATCAGCCTGCGTTACGCGGTGCAGCCGGAACCGAAAGGCATCCCGCAGGCCTTCATCATCGGCGCCGATTTCATCGGCAACGACAGCTGCGCGCTGAT
>JALHND010000211.1 GCA_022843705.1 Burkholderiales bacterium | reverse complement strand
ATAAGACAACAGCATACGCGCGGCCCGGCCAAACTTTTTCCGCAGCACTCCTCCGAGCAGGGCCACGCAAAGAACCCCTGTTTTTCCCCGGCGCAAGCCGGGGTTTTTTTGTACGGCAGCTCAGGCCGGATCAGCCACCGACCGCAGCACGACGCGGTCGCGGCCGGCCTGTTTTGCCTCGTACATCGCATGGTCCGCCGCGCGCACCAGCTGTTCGGCGGTATCGCCGGGATTGCGGCTGCAGACGACGCCGACCGACACCGTGATCGTGCCCAGATCCTCGCCGCCGAAGGTCAGCCGCAGCGCGGAAATCTCGCGGCGCAGCTCTTCCGCACGGGCCAGCGCGATGTCCTCCCCCGCTTCGGGCAGGACAATGACGAACTCCTCGCCACCGTGGCGGGCCACGATATCGGAGCCGCGCACAACCTTGCGGATCGCGTAGGCGATGTTTTTCAGCACGATGTCGCCGGCCTCGTGACCCCAGCGGTCGTTGAATTGCTTGAAGAAATCGACATCGAACAGGATCACCGACAGCGGCGCGCCCCTGCGCCGCATGCGCATCAGTTCGGCTTCGAGCCGGTCCCACAGGTAACGGCGGTTGGGCAGTCCGGTCAGCTGGTCGGTGATCGCCTGTTCGTTCAACTGCTGTATGACCTGCTGCAATTGCCTGTCACGCGCCTGCAGCTCGGTGGCCATCGCATCCAGGGCCACGCCGAGGCAGGTCAGCTCCTCGCGCCCTTCACCGAATCCGGCACGTGCGCCGAAGTCGCCGGAACGGATGCGCGACGCGACCTCCAGCAGCAGGCGGACGCGCCTCAGCACGAAGACCTCCGACGCATACCAGGCCGCGATCAGCACCAGCAGCGTCACGATGACAATGCCTGCAACCGTGTGCAGCAGCGCGCGGTTGGCGGCGGCCTGCACCAGGTCGACCGGCTTGCTGACCACAACACGGATCGGCGGCGTGCCGTCGGGATTGAGACCGACATGTTCGACCGCATAGAGGCGCTGCACACCGAAGGTGTCGGCCGCCGTGAACACCCCGCTCTGGTGTCGCGCCAGGATCTCCAGCAAAAAGGGATTGGGCCCCTTCTTGCCGATCACGTACTTCTCGCTGGCCGGGTACCGCGCCAGCAGCACGTCGTTGCGGTCATAGATCGCGGTCACCAGCCCCTCGGCGATCCGCGCAGGATCGTCGCGGCGCGACTCGCCCTGCTCGATGAATTTTGGAAGATTGAGCCCGGCAAACAACACCGCGCGGACACGGCGTTCGGCATCGAACACCGGCAGCCCGAAATTGATGCCGGACTGGCCGGAAGTGCGGCCGATCTGGAATTCGCCGACAACGAACTGTCCGCTCTCCAGTGCCTGGCGGAAATAGGCACGATCACCGACATTGATCGTCGCCGCATCAACAATCTTCAGCGCCGAATTGCAATGCAGGCTGCCGTCGGGAAGGATCACGCCGATCGAACGGAACACGCCGTCGGTTTCGAGGGCCATTCTCTCGAAATAGGCACGGCAGGCGCCGGTGTCGCGCAATAATTCGTCACTGTTGGCGGCGATCGTCTGCAGCAACTGGCGCGCATGGAGCAGCAGTTGCTCGGGTCGTTTGGCAGTCAGTTCCGCGGCAAGGCGCAGTTCGTCGCGTTCGGCCGCCTCGGCGGCGGAACGTTCGCGGAAACCGTTATAAAGCGTCAGCGCCAGGATCGGCAGCATCGCCGCCAGTACCAGCAATACGATGCGTACTCGTGCGCTGAGATTGTTCAAGGTGTTATTGATGCGGTATGGGGAACGTTAACATTCTAGCCAAGGAAATACCTTGAACAAAAAAAAGGGTCGGGCGGATTGACATGGATCAATGGCCGGCAATGTTCCATCGTGATCGACCGGACATCACCGCGGATCCAGCGGTGTCAGACGCGCCAGCCCGAGCAGGTTTTCCAGCCAGGCACCCTGGGCAAAAAGTGCCGCTTCGCCGCGCGGCCTGCCGATCACCTGCAGTCCCAGGGGCAGACCGCCGGCGGTGAATCCGCCGGGCAGCGCCAGCACCGGGCAGGCGGTCATGGTCACCGCGCAGGTCAATGCCAGCCAGCCCATGTAACCGTCGAAAGCCACGCCATCCCAGCTTTCGGGATAACGCAGTTCCACCGGAAAGGGCGGGCACAGCGTTGCCGGACAGATCAGCGCGTCGTATTCCCCGAAAAACGCCGCGGTGCGGCGGATGATTTCACCCTGCGCGATTTCGGCGGCCACCACATCCTGGAGTTTCAGGCCGAGGCCGAATTCGGTGTTTTCGATCACTTCCGGTTTCAGCAGGTGGCGGTTCTGCGCCAGCAGCGGCGCGATGCGCGCGATGTAGACCGCGCCGCGCAAGGTCAGGAAATGACGCGCCGCATCGCGCAGGTCCGGATGCGCCTCCTCGACGATGACGCCCTCGCCCGCGAGTTTGTCGGCGACCGCGCCGATCATCGCGCGCACTTCGCGGTCGACCACCGGCGCCACGCCGAGGTCGGCGCTGACGGCCACCCGCAGCGGTTTCCGCGGCTGCGCCGCGCATAGTGCGAACGAGGGCAAAGGGTCGCGCGGCGACAGCGGATCGCGGGCATCAAAGCCGGCTTCGGCATCGAACATCAGCGCGACATCGGCGACCGTGCGCGCCATCGGCCCCTCCACCGACAGCGGATTGAAGGGCTGCTTCTGCAGCCGAGCCACCATGCCGGGGCTGGGCCGCAGGCCGGCCACGGAGCAGAAGGCCGCCGGCGTGCGGATGCTGCCGCCGAAATCGTTGCCGGTGGCAAGCCACACCTGCCCCGCGGCGAGCGCCGCGGCGCTGCCGCCGGAGGAACCGCTGGCGCTCATGCGGGTGTCCCAGGGATTGCGCGTGGCACCGAAGACATCATTGAAAGTGTTGCCGCCGGCGGCGAACTCCGGCAGGTTGGTCTTGCCTATGACGATGGCGCCATTGGTTTCCAGCCGTTTCACCACCGGGTCCGAATCCGGCGCGATGCGATTCTCGAACACACGCGAACCCGAGGTGCAGCGCAGCCCTTCGACATCGGTGTTGTCCTTCACCGCGATCGGCAGGCCGTGCAGGAAAGCTGCGGCACGGTTCGCGCGTGGCCCGTTCATCAGCCGCCGCGCCTGTTCGCGGGCACGCTCGACACAGAGCGTCACCATCGCATTGACCTGCGGATTGGTGTCGGCGATGCGCCGTTCCGCGGCATCAATCAGGTCCAGCGGCGACAGCTCGCCGCTGCGCAGGCGCGCGACCGCCTCGCTTGCAGTCCATTTTATGAATTCGTGCATCCCGGCCTCCTCCGCGTCGCAGTATAACGGCCGCGACAGGCCGCGGCCGGGAGCAAAAGCGGGGGCAAAAAGGGAGTGTCCATGTTAGGCTTTCGCCCTCCGCAAAATCCCGATCCACACTCCAGGAAATCCAGATGACGGCCAAATCCGCCACGCGCCCGCTGATGCAGACCGGCGCCCAGATCCTCGTCGATTCGCTGATCACCCACGGCGCCAACCTCGCCTTCGGCGTGCCCGGCGAGTCCTACCTCGCGGTGCTTGATGCGATCCACGAACGCAGCGACGAATTCAAATTCATCATCTGCCGCCAGGAAGGCGGCGTCACCAACATGGCCGACGCCTACGGCAAGCTGACCGGCCAGCCCGGCATCGCCTTCGTCACCCGCGGCCCCGGCGCCACCAATGCCTCGATCGGCGTACACACCGCATTCCAGGACTCGACGCCGCTGATCCTGTTCATCGGCCAGGTCGGCAACGATGTCGTCGAGCGCGAAGCCTTCCAGGAAATCGACTTCCGCCGCATGTTCGGCCCGATGTGCAAATGGGTGGCGCAGATCGACCGCGCCGACCGCGTCGCCGAATACCTCAGCCACGCCTTCCATGTCGCCACCTCCGGCCGGCCCGGCCCGGTGGTGCTGGCACTGCCGGAAGACATGCAGACCGAGATGGCGCCGGCCTCGAAGGCCGGCCGTTACCAGCGTGTCGCCGCCAACCCCGGCGAATTCGACATGCACCGGCTGCGCGACCTGCTCGGCAAGGCAAAAAAACCGCTGATGATGGTCGGCGGCGGCGGCTGGAACAAGCAGGCGAGCGAGGACATCCTCGCCTTTGCCCGCGCCTTCAACCTGCCGGTCTGCGCGTCCTTCCGCTGCCAGGACCTGGTCGACAACCGCGACCCGCATTACGTCGGCGACGTCGCCGTCGGCCTCAATCCGAAACTCGCCGAACGCATCAA
>JALHND010000210.1 GCA_022843705.1 Burkholderiales bacterium | reverse complement strand
ATGTTGACGATGCAGCCGCCGGCCGCACGCAGTGCGGGCGCCGCCGCCTGCGACAGGAACAGCGGCGCCTTCAGGTTGGTCCCCAGCAGGTCGTTCCAGGCCTGTTCGCCGATGCTGCCGACCGGCGTGGCATAAAAGCTGGAGGCATTGTTGACCAGCGCATCAAGCCGCCCGTTCAGGGCCAGCGCATCGGTGACCAGCCGCGGCAACGCCGCGGCATCCAGCAGGTCCGCGCGCACCGCGACGGCCGATCCGGCACGCGCCGCATTCAATGCCTGCACCAGGACCTGCGCATCCGCCGCGGAGCGGTGGTGATGCACGACCACCGCAGCGCCGGCCGCATGCAGGCGCCGGCAGATCGCCGCGCCGACGCGACGCGCGGCGCCGGTGACCAGCACCGTCCTGCCTGCCAATGCAGCGCTCATGGCCTGCGGCCCATCCCTGATTGCCTCGCGTAATTCATTGTTTATTTTAGCGTAATATCCCGCGGTGACTTCAGTACAAACGCAATCCGCAATACCGCAGCCCGCCGCCGACGCACTCGCCCTGAGTAACCGCCTGGAGGCCCGGATCCGCGAGGACATCGCGGCCGCCGGGGGCTGGATCAGCTTCGCGCATTACATGGAACTCGCGCTGTACGCGCCGGGACTCGGTTATTACAGCGCCGGCAGCCACAAGCTCGGCGCCACGGGCGACTTCATCACCGCGCCCGAACTGTCACCGCTGTTCGGTCGCGTGCTGGCGCGGCAGATCGCTCCACTGATCAGTGCAGGCATCGACGACATCATCGAACTCGGCGCGGGCAGCGGTGCGCTCGCCGTCGCGCTGCTCGAAGAACTTGCCGCAATCGACCGTCTGCCACGGCAGTACCGCATCCTCGAGGTCAGTGCCGACCTGCGCGAACGGCAGCAGGCGCGCATCGCTGCAGCGCTTCCCGCGCTGCAGCCCCGGGTGCAATGGCTGGACCGGCCGCCGGAACGGATAAATGCCATCGTGATCGGCAACGAGGTGCTGGATGCGCTGCCGGTGCACCGCATCCGCATCGTCGACGGACGCGCGCAGGAACTCGGTGTGAGCCTTGACGGCAACGGCCGCTTCGTCTGGGCCTGCCGCCCGGCCTTTCCGGCCCTCGCCGCCGCCGCGCAGGCGCTGCCGGAGGCCTACGAAACGGAAATCGGCCTCGCCGCGCAGGCGCTCGTCGCCGATCTCGCGCAGCGCCTGGAAAGCGGCCTGCTGCTTTTTTTCGATTACGGCTTCCCGGCGCATGAGTTTTTTCACCCGCAGCGCGACCGCGGCACGCTGATGTGCCACTACCGCCACCATGCCCACGACGATCCTTTCCTGTGGCCGGGGCTGCAGGACATCACGGCTCATGTCGACTTCAGCGCCATCGCGCGGGCCGCGCCGCGACTCGAACTGCTGGGTTATGCCAGCCAGGCGCAATTTCTGGTCAACGGCGGCATCACCGACCTGCTGGCCGCCGTGCCGGCGAGTGATGTCAAACGTTATGCCCCGCTCGCCGCGCAGGCACAGAAACTGATGTCGCCGGCGGAGATGGGCGAGCTGTTCAAGGTCATCGCGCTCGGCAGAAACCTGCACGCGCCGCTGCAGGCCTTCCGCCGCGGTGATCGCTCGCACACGCTGTAGCCGGAACCCTCGATGGCCTCCGGACTGATCCTTTCCGATCCGCTGTGGCTGGCCGCGGCCGGCGTGCTGTTCCTCGCCGGCCTGACCCAGGGTGCGCTCGGCTTCGGTTTCCCGGCGATTTCGACGCCGCTGCTGGTGCTGATGTTCGACGTCAAGACCGCGATCGTGCTCAACCTGCTGCCGAACTTCACCGTGAACCTGATCAGCGTGGTGCGCGGCGGCAACTGGGGTGCCAGCCTCGGCAAGTACTGGCCGGTCGCGGTCTGGGTGCTGATCGGGTCTTTCTTCGGCGCGCAGTTCCTGATCCTGTCGCCGCAGGAACCGGTACGTCTGCTGCTGGCGCTGATGATCATCGCCTATCTCTGCCAGCAGCAGCTGGCGAGGCTCGACTGGAGCTGGCTTGGCCGGCATCCGCGCTGGTCGGCCTTCGCCTTCGGCATGACCGGCGGATTTTTCTCCGGCAGCGTCAACAATTCGCTGCCGCCATTGCTGATCTATTTCATGCTGCTCGGCGTCGAGGCCACGGTGATGACCCAGATCCTCAATCTGTGTTTTCTCGGCGGCAAGATCGTGCAGGCGGCGACCCTGGGTGCCGCCGGCGAGATCCGCGTCAGTGCGGCGCTCGCCAACATACCGCTGACCCTGGTCGCGCTCGCCGGCATGGCGGCGGGCATGAAGCTGCAAACACGCATCAGCGCACAGACCTACAACCGGCTGCTGCGCCGGGCGTTGTTTGCGATCGCGCTGCTGCTGATCTGGCAGGCCTTGCGCGGCTGGCTGCCGGTGTAACATAAGCTGCGAATCCGGTTTCGCACTGGAGGTGATCCGCGATGCCGTCCCTGTTGCCCCGGGCCCTGGCCTCAGCCGCCCTGTCCGGTTTCCTGTCCTGCGCGATTGCGCAGGACACCGCCGTCGAACGCGCGCAATACCTGTGGTCGCAGAGCCCGCACGGCCGCATGCTCGAACGCCTGCTGCCGCCCTCGCTGGAACCCGGACAGCTGCCGGAGCCGCGGTCGGCGGGGGCACGCCTGACCGCGCGTTACTGCATCCAGTGCCATTACCTGCCCAACCCGCAGATGCACACCCCCGCGCGCTGGCAGCCGGTGGTCGAGCGCATGCTCTGGCGCATGCGCGGCGAAGGCAACATGGGCACCTTGATGAAGGACATGATGGCCGGCGTCACTGCGCCCGACGAGGCGGAAGCCGCAACCCTGGTCGCCTACCTGCGCAAACACGGCCAGCGCGAAATCGATCCGCGGCATCCGGCGCTGGGCACGCGCGCCGGGCAGATGTTCAGCATTGCCTGTTCACAATGCCACGCGCTGCCCGATCCGCAGCGCCATTCCGCGGGTGAATGGCCGTCGGTGGTGCGACGCATGCAGCAGCACATGGCCTGGACCAACACCGTGGTCGGGGTTGCCGCATTGCGCACCAACCCCGAGCTCGACACCCGGGAAATCGTCCGCCTGCTGCAGCGGCACGCGCGGCGCTGAAGTTCAGCGCCGCCGACCCGCTGCCTAGACCTGTGGCACCGCCATCCCGCGCTGCACCGCCGGCCGCGCCGACATCATGTCAAACCAGCGTTTGACGCCGGGAAAATCCTTGAGCTCGGTCTTGTGCCACTCGTGGCGGGCAACCCAGGGATAGGTCGCCATGTCGGCAATGGAATATTCGCCGCCGGCCAGCCATTCATGGCCGGCAAGCTGCTTGTCGAGCACGCCGTAGAGCCGCCGCGTTTCGGTGACATAACGTTCGATCGCGTACGGCACCGGCTCCTTCGCCGCGCGCAGGAAATGGTGCACCTGGCCGAACATCGGGCCGACGCCGCCCATCTGGAACATCAGCCACTGCAGCGCGTCGTAACGCCCGCGCACGGCCTGCGGCAGGAACTTGCCGGTCTTGCCGGCGAGGTAGATCAGGATCGCCCCCGATTCCATCAGCGAAATCGGTCGGCCGTCGGGACCGTCCGGGTCGACGATCGCCGGGATCTTGCTGTTGGGGTTGATGGCGACAAACTCGGGTTTGAATTGATCACCCTGCCCGATGTTGATGGCATGCGTCCGGTACGGCAGCCCGCACTCCTCGAGCATGATGGATACCTTGCGGCCGTTGGGGGTGCTCCAGGTGTAGAAATCGATCATGCGTCCTCCATCAGTCAGTGTTGATCCGTATTGTCATTTGGCAGACTTAATCGCAGCCAGCCGCGCCTGCGCCACCGCCGCCTTGATGCCGTCCGCGGACTTCTGCGTCTTTGCCACCGCGCCTGCATCCACCGCCAGCGCAGCTTCATGCGCCGCGCGCAGGCGTGCCCGCGCTGCACCGGCGCCGGCGACGCCGGCCAGCGCGGCATCCACCAGGTCGCGGAAACGCTCCGGCCGCCGCCACGCGTCGGCGGCATCGAACAGGATTTGCAGTTCGTCCGCATCCAGATCCGCGGCGTCGGCAATCGCATGGGCATGGCGCGCCGCGAGCAGCGCCAGATCGCGGCAGTTCGCCGGCGCCTTCAGCTTTGCGCAAAGGGCTTCGACCGCTTCCGGTTCCAGCACACGCGCCAGCGCGGAAAAACGGATCTCCAGCGCGGCACCGGCCGCCGCCGCGGCATCCAGCGCCTGCAATGCCTCGCCTTCAAGGCCTTCGTCGTAGAGCACGTCGATCTGCGGCAGCACCCGCGCCAGCGCGCCGCAGTCGCGCAACAC
>JALHND010000209.1 GCA_022843705.1 Burkholderiales bacterium | reverse complement strand
GCCTGGGGCCTCGCGGAACTCTACGAAGCCCAGCACGTGCTGGACCCGCGCGACACCCGCCAGTGGCTGATCCGCACGCTCGATGTGCACCGCCGCGGCATGAAAAACGGCGTCGGCGAGCATTTGCTGCGCAACTGGCCGACCAGCTACTGATGCACGGTGCTGCAACCCGCAGCATGATCTGAAACCCGGCCCGCGCACAGGCGGCGACAAGACCGCAGCGCGGGCATTGCAGGAGGAGTACCCATGTCCTATCGAACCCTGGTCCTGTTTGCCGCCGCGCTGTCCGCGGCGATTCCCGCCGCCGCGCAGAATTATCCCGCGCGTCCGGTGCGCTTCATCGTGCCCTTCGCCCCCGGCGGCAACACCGACGTGCAGGGCCGGCTGATTGCGCAGAAGCTGACCGAAAAATGGGGGCAGCAGGTGGTGGTCGACAACCGCGCAGGCGCCGGCGGCACGCTGGGCGTCGAAATGCTGGCCAAGGCACCGGCCGATGGTTACACCCTCGCGCTGGCCTCCTTCGGCAACATCCTCGTCGGCCCCAGCCTGTTTCCGAAACTGCCCTACGATCCGCTGAAGGATCTGGCGCCGGTGGTGCTGGTGTCGCAGCCGCCGGGACTGCTGGTGGTCAATCCGGGACTGCCGATCAAAAACGTCACCGAACTGATTGCCTACGCCAAGGCGAATCCCGGCAAGCTCAATTACGGCTCGGCCGGCAACGGCACCTGGAACCATCTCTTCGCCGAACATTTCAAGGCGCTGACGGGGATCCAGATGACACATATCCCGTACAAGGGCGCCAATCCCGCGGTCACCGACGTGATGGGTGGCCAGATCCAGCTGTCCTTCGCGCCGTTTCCGGCTGCACTGCCGCAGATCAGGAGTGGTCGCCTGCGCGTGCTCGGCGTGACATCGGCGCAGCGTTCGTTGCTCCTGCCCGAGGTGCCGACAGTCGCCGAATCCGGCCTGCCCGGTTATTCCGCGGCGACCTGGTTCGCAATGCTGGCCCCGGCCAAAACGCCGCAGCCGCTGATCCGGCAGATCAACCGCGATGCCAATGCCGTGCTGGCGCTGCCCGAAGTGAAGGCGGCTTTTGCCGCCGACGGCACCGAGCCTGCGGGCGGCACGCCGGAGCAGCTGCACGAGTCGATGCGCAGCGGCATTGCGCAATGGGGCAAGCTGGTGCGCGATCTCGGCATCAAACTGTAATCGCGGATATTCGTTCATCCTTCGACAGGCTCAGGACGAATGGAGTCTGTCCAGTTTTCCACCACCGTTCGCCCTGAGCCTGTCGAAGGGCGATTGCACTGCTGAGTTGAAAATCATGGCCTTTGAAGAACTGATCCGCGAACTCGACGAACGCAGACAACGCGCGCTGGCGATGGGCGGGCCGGAGAAACTCGCCGCGCGCAGGGCCGAGGGCCTGCTCAACGCGCGCGAGCGCCTTGACCGCCTGTTCGATGCCGGTACCTTCCTCGAATCCGGGCTGTTCAGCGTGTCGAACCGTCCGGAAGACAAGACCACCACGCCGGCCGACGGCAAGATCGCCGGCTACGGCCGTGTCAACGGCCGCGAGGTCGCGGCGATTTCCAACGACTTCACGGTCAAGGGTGCTTCCAGCGCGCAGATCAACATCAAGAAGCTGAAGCAGATGAAGGCCGTCGCGAAAAAGCGCGGTATCCCGCTGGTCTTCCTCGGCGAATCCACCGGCGCGCGCATGCCCGACGTGATGGGCGCGGGTTCGATCGGCTCCAAGGACGATCCCCAGGAATACCTGCGCATGCGCGAGGTGCCCTGGGCCGCCGGCGTGCTCGGCCACTGCTACGGCTCCTCGGCCTGGTACGGCTCGATGTCGGACTTCTGCGTGATGCGCAAGGGCGCGATCATGGCGGTGTCCAGTCCGCGGCTGATCTCGATGGCCACCGGCAAGCAGTGCGACGGCGAGGAACTCGGCGGCTGGCGCGTGCATTCCGAAGTCAGCGGCCTCGTCGACCAGGTTGTCGAGACCGACGAGCAGGCAATCGACGCGATCAAGCAGTTCTTGTCCTACCTGCCCGGCCATCACATGGAGCCTCCGCCCGAACACCCGGTGCCCGCAGGTTCGGATGAGGCAATCCGCGATGTGATGAAGCTGATCCCGGAATCGAGCAACCAGGTCTACGACATGCGCAAGGTGATCCAGTGCATCGTCGACCGCGGCTCGATGTTCGAAATGAAGTCGCGTTTCGGCAAGACCCTGGTCACCGCGCTGGCGCGGCTCGACGGCAAATCGGTGGGCATCATCGCCAACAATCCGCTCTACAAGGGCGGCGCGATCGACGCCGATGCCTGCCGCAAGGTGCAGGCCTTCTTTGTGCTCTGCGATTCCTTCAACATCCCGATCGTGATGCTGGTCGACCAGCCCGGTTTCCTGATCGGCATGGAAGGCGAGCAGCAGGGCGTCACCGGCAAGGTCATGAACTGGCTCAATGCGATGACGCTGGTGACCGTGCCCAAGATCGCGGTGATCCTGCGCAAGAGTTACGGGCTGGCGGTGTCCAACATGGGTGCCGGCGGCAACTGCGACGAGCTGGCCTGCTGGGTGACCGCCGAGATCAGTTTCATGAAACCGGATTTCGGGGCGAAAGTCGTGTTCGGCGTTGACCCCGAGAAAGAGCCGGAGAAGTTCAAGGCGGCCGTCGCGAAGATGTCCAAGGGCACCTCGCCCTACGACATGGCCGCGATCTACACCGCGCAGGACGTCATCGACCCGCGCGACACCCGCAGCTGGCTGATCCGCATGCTCGAGGTGCAGCGCATGCGCATGACAAACGGCGTTGGCCAGCATTTGATGCGGACCTGGCCGACCAGTTTCTAGCGTCGCCGGCCGGCGACGTTGCCGGCCCTTCCGCGTCCCAGTAAGATCAGGGCATCGTTTCGCGTCTGCAGTCCGGCGCGACACTCCACGGTTGACCCATCCGGAACCTGCCATGAAAACCGAAAACCGCCCGGTGCGTGCTGCTGCGCCCGCCAAAACCGCCGCCGCAATGCCGCGTCCCGGTGAACTGCGCATCCGCCAGATCGAGGCCATCCCCGTCGTCGTGCCGCTGCTGCACCCGATCAAGTGGGCGCGCGGCGAGATCAGGAACATCGACAACGTCATCGTGGTGGTCACGCTGACCGACGGCACCCAGGGCATCGCCGACGCGCCGCCGCGACCGACGATCTATGGCGAGACCCAGCAGTCGATCGCCACCATCATCCAGGACCATTTCGCGCCCAAGCTGAAAAACCTCGACGCCTTCGACATCGCCGGCCTGTGGGCAATGCTGGACCAGTACGCCGGCAACCCGGCGGCGAAGTCGGCCATCGACATGGCCTTGTTCGATGCCCAGGCCAAACATCTCGGCATCAGCTGTGCCGAACTGCTGGGCGGCACGCCGAAGGCGCTGCCGGTCAACCGCCGGCTGATGCTGGGCTCGAACAAGGACATGCTGGCCGAGGCCGAAAAAATGATCCGCCAGTACGGCTTCAAGGCCTGGAAGGTCAAATGCGGTATCGACAAAAAACGCGACATTGCGCTGCTGCGCGCGCTGCGCCGGCTGGTCGGCGACGACCACGAGATCACCATTGACTGCAACCAGGGTTATTCCTCGCAGGACCTGCTGGAAACCGCGCCCTATTTCGAAGAGGTCAATGTCGCGCTGATCGAGGAGCCGATTCCGGCGCGTGATGGCGCCGGCAAACGCTTCTGCGCCGAGCGCACGCGCATCCCGATTTCCGGCGACGATTCCTGCATGACGCCGGATGACGTGCTGCATGAACTCAAACTCGGCGGCATCCGCGCGCTGGTGATCAAGTGCGCGCGCACCGGCTACACCCAGTCGCGGCAGATCCTCGCGCTGGCGAAGTCCTTCTACACCCCGGCGCACAACGGTACCCAGGCCGACATGCAGATCGGCTGCGTGGCCGCCGCCCACTTCGCCAGCACCTATGCCACGCCGCATGCGCACGAGTTCTCCAGCTTCATCGACGCCAGGGACCATGTCGCCCACGAAGAGCCGGTGATCAAAAACGGTCGCCTGATCCTGCCATCGGGACCGGGCATCGGCCTGACTCTGGATCCGCGCAAGATGAAGAAGTATCGTGTTGATTTATAAGGATATTTTGTCTTTTTCGACGGTTGGCAGGCACTTACTCCGGACTCTACTGACTGGGCTGGCACTGCTGCCGGCATTAGCCTTGGCGGCGGCGGAGTCCGGCGAGAGTGCGCCCTGGAATCTGCGCGGCAGCGAGATCCAGGTCTTCATCGAGAACGACTCCTTCGGCGGCACCGACCAGTACTACACCAACGGCATCAAGATCGGCGGCGGCGTGCCGGCCGAACGCATCACCCGGCTGATCACCCGCCCGCCGAACGCGCTGCTCGACGCGATCACCGACGGGGCGAGCAATCACTTCGGCCTGTTCATCGGACAGAATCTCTACACGCCGCGCGACATCACCATCGCCGCGCCGCAGCCCTTCGACCGGCCCTGGGC
>JALHND010000208.1 GCA_022843705.1 Burkholderiales bacterium | reverse complement strand
TTCCGCAAGCAGCCGCTGACCTGGATTGCGCTGCTGGTGGTGATGGCCGTCGTCTGGTTCGCCGCAGTGATGCTGCCGCTGATCGGCGCGCTGGCGATCAACCTGCTGTCACCGGTTTTTTTTGCCGGCCTGATGCTCGCCTGCCGCAGTACCGATGAAGATGACGAGCCGGAAATCGCCCAGCTGTTCGCCGCATTCAGGACCCATGCCCATCCGCTGATCACCGTCGGCGGCGTCTACCTGGTCGGCAACATCGTGGCCGTCGCCGTGATGTTCGGCATCGCCGGCGGCCCGGCCATGGAGGCGCTGCTGGGCAAATCCGCAGGCGACATCGAAACCATGCGCAATGCGCTGCGCAGCCTGCTCACCGGCGTCGCCGTCGGCATGGCCGTCTTCCTGCCGGTGCTGATGGCCGTGTGGTTCGCGCCGTTGCTGATCGTATTCCGAGACATGCCGCCGGCGGTGGCCATGCAGACTTCGCTTTCCGCCTGCTGGCGCAACACCCTGCCGTTCCTGGTCTATGGCGTGTTCACGCTGCTGCTCGTGGTGCTCGCCTCGATACCGCTGATGCTGGGCCTGATCCTGCTGCTGCCGGTGCTGGTGTGTTCGATCTACGCCAGCTACAAGGACATTTTCCCGCCGGAAGCCGCAGCGGTGAAGGAACCTGCGGACCAGGAACTGCTGTAGGACAACGGTCCGCCGGCGTTCAGGCCGCGGTCAGCCTGGCATATTCCAGCATCAGCCATTTCAGGCCGGCATCCCGGAAATTCACCTGCACCCGCGCATCGGCGCCGCCGCCTTCGGCGTTGACGATGACGCCGGCGCCGAACTTGGCATGGGTCACGGCCTGGCCGATGCGCCAGGGAAAATCACGCGGCAGCGCCGACGGCCCCGTTGAAACGGCCCGCGCCGCGCCACGGGCGGCGCCATAGGACGGCGACAGTTGCCGGGCATAGGCCGGCCCCGGCGCCTGCCGCACAGGGTTCACCCGGCTCAGCAGCGCTTCCGGCAATTCCTGGAAAAACCGCGACGGCACGTTGTAACGCGTCTGGCCGTGCAGCATCCGGCTTTGCGCCAGCAACAGATACAACCTGCGCCGCGCCCGCGTCAGCGCGACATACATCAGCCGCCGTTCCTCCTCGACGCCGTCGGCCTCGGTCATGCTGTTTTCGTGCGGGAACAGCCCTTCCTCCAGCCCGGTGATGAACACCGCATGGAATTCGAGGCCCTTGGCCGAATGCACGGTCATCAGCTGCAGCGCGTCGGCACCGGCAGCGGCCTGGTGTTCGCCGGCCTCCAGCGCGGCATGCGCCAGGAAAGCCGTCAGTTCGTCCATCTCCTCGGCTGGCGCGCCCTCCGCCGGCAGCTGCGTTGCGCGCTCATCGACGAACACCGCCGCGGCATTGACCAGTTCGTCGAGGTTTTCGATGCGGTCCGCGCCTTCCTTCTCGTTGCGGTAATGCGCCTTCAGCCCGCTGTGCTCGATCACATGCTCGATCACTTCCGGCAGCGGCAGCCCGGCAGTGGCATTGCGCATGGTCTCGATCAGCTTCACGAACGCGGCGATGCTCGACGCGGCCTTGCCCGACAGCGTGTTGGCGCAGGCCGACGCCCACAGGCTCATGCCGGCCTCACGCGCCATGCCCTGCAGCTGCTCGAGGCTGCGGTTGCCGATGCCGCGGGTCGGGAAGTTGATGATGCGCAGCAGCGCGCCATCGTCCTCCTGGTTGGCGACCAGGCGCAGATAGGCCAGCGCGTGCTTGATTTCCTGACGCTCGAAAAAGCGCAGGCCGCCATAGACCCGGTACGGCATGCCGGCGGTGAACAGCGCGTGCTCGATCACCCGCGACTGCGCATTTGAGCGGTAAAGCACGGCGATGTCGGCCAGCCGCGCACCATCGGCCCGCAGGCTGCGCACCTCGTCGACAACATAGGCGGCCTCCTCGAAATCGGTCGCGGCCTCGAACACCCGCAGCGGCTCGCCCTTGCTGTCCGCCGTCCACAGGTTTTTGCCGAGGCGGCGGCGGTTGTGCCCGATCAACGCATTGGCGGCGTCGAGGATGTTGCCGTGCGAGCGGTAGTTCTGCTCGAGCTTGATGACCCGCTCGATGTGGAAGTCGCGCTGCAGGTCCTGCATGTTGGCGGTCGAGGCGCCGCGCCAGCCGTAGATCGACTGGTCATCGTCGCCGACCGCGAAGATCGCGTTGTGCTGGCCGGCCAGCAGCTGCAGCCAGCGGTACTGCAGGCGGTTGGTGTCCTGGAATTCGTCGACCAGGATATGGTGGAAACGCCCCGCGTAATGTTCGCGCAGCGACTCGTTGCGTGCCAGCAGCTCGTAAGACCTCAGCAACAGTTCCGCGAAATCGACGACGCCCTCGCGCTGGCACTGGCGGTCGTACTCGGCGTAGAACTCGACCATGCGCCGCGAAAAGTCGTCATAGGGCTCAACCTTGTCCGCGCGTTTGCCCTCCTCCTTCTGCGCGGCGATGAACCACTGCGCCTGGCGCGGCGGGTAACGCTCCTCGTCGACATGCAGCGCCTTCATCAGGCGCTTGACCAGCGCCAGCTGGTCCTGGCTGTCGAGGATCTGGAACAGCTGGGGCAGCCCGGCCTCGCGGTAATGCGCACGCAGCATGCGGTTGCACAGGCCGTGGAAGGTGCCGACCCACATGCCGCGGGTGTTGATCGGCAGCATCGCCGACAGCCGCGTCAGCATTTCCTTCGCCGCCTTGTTGGTGAAGGTCACCGCCAGCAGACTCATCGGACTGATCTGCCCGGTCTGGATCAGCCAGGCCATCCGCGTGGTCAGCACGCGGGTCTTGCCGCTGCCGGCACCGGCAAGGATCAGCGCCGACTGCTGCGGCAGCGTCACGGCTTCGAGTTGCTCGTCGTTGAGACCGGAAAGGAAGGAAGGTGTCATCGCATGATGCAGTGTGGGCAGCCACGATTATACGCGGCACCCCTGCCGGCCCTCAGCGCTCCGGCGTGTATCCGGCGCTGCGCAGCGCATCGGCCAGCGCGGCCGCATCCTCCGCAGTGGCGAGCCCGGCAATGTAAGCCTCGTAACGCAGCCCTCCGTCGGCACGGTAGGCACGCAGCCGCAGCGGATAACCCTCGGCGCGCAGGCGCTGCGCGAGCGCAGTCGCCGTGTCCCTGTCGGCCGCCGCGGCCAGTGTCAGGCGATGTGTTCCGCCGCTGCGGCTGGCGCCGCTGGCCGGCGCGATTTCGGTTTCCTCCGCCCATTCCTTCAGCTGCGCTTCCGGCACCGGCGCCACCGGCTGGCGCGAACCGTCGCGACCGGCGATGAAAAACGACAGCGGATCCTGCATCGTGAACGCCTGCTCGCGATGCTGCACATAAATGCGGCCTTCAATCAGGCAAACCACATCACGATCGGGGGAGGATTTGCCCCAGACATCGGTGCCGCGGATGCCGGCGGTCACCGTGACGATGCGGACATTGATGTCGCGCCGCGCCTGGGGCGAACCGAAGATGCGGGTGGTGAAACGGAATGCCCCCTGCAGCACGTCGAGCGCCCCGCTGACCACACGCCCGGCGGCAAGGCCGCGGTCCGCCATGCGATCCACCCGCAGCTGCGCGTTTTCGCCCAGCTTGACGGCGCTGCCCTCGGCGACCCGCAGCAGGGCACGGGCCCCGCCACCGGTAAGCACGCGGTCGCCGTCGTTCAGCACCGCTCCCGGCTGTAGCGGCTCGCGGGCACCGCCGGCACGTTCAACCCAGGCCGGGCTGACCACCGCCTCCACGGTGAGGGTACGGGCCAGGCCAGGCAGGGCGACCATCATCAGGACCATCAACAGCAGACTGCGCATCACCTTGCATCTCCCTCTTGCCGAACCGGCCCGGCGGCGGAAGCGTTTATAATCGCGGCTTTCCGCCCACGGGCGTTTCCCGCCATTTTTCCCCGCCGAATCAGCATCATGCAACAAAAATACAATCCGCAGGTCATCGAGCGCGACGCCCAGAAATTCTGGCACGACACGCAGTCCTTCCGTGCCGTGGAAACCGGCGGCAAGCCCAAATATTACTGCCTGTCGATGTTCCCCTATCCTTCCGGCAAGCTGCACATGGGCCATGTGCGCAACTACACCATCGGCGACGTGCTGACGCGTTACCACCGGATGAAGGGTTACAACGTACTGCAGCCGATGGGCTGGGATGCCTTCGGCCTGCCGGCGGAAAACGCGGCAATGGCCAACGGCGTGCCGCCGGCGAAATGGACCTGGGACAACATCGCCTACATGAGGAAGCAGCTCCAGTCGCTCGGCTTTGCCATCGACTGGAGCCGCGAACTGGCGACCTGCAGCCCCGACTACTACCGCTGGAACCAGTGGCTGTTCCTGCGCCTGCTGGAAAAGGGCATTGCCTACAAGAAAACCCAGGTCGTGAACTGGGATCCGGTGGACCAGACCGTGCTCGCCAACGAACAGGTCATCGACGGCAAGGGCTGGCGCACCGGCGCCACCGTCGAGAAACGCGAAATCCCCGGTTATTACCTCGCGATCACGAAATACGCTGATGAACTGCTGACGGCGCTCGACACGCT
>JALHND010000207.1 GCA_022843705.1 Burkholderiales bacterium | reverse complement strand
GTCACCGGGCCTTCCGTGGTGCGCAGCCTGATCATCGACATCGACGAGCAGCTGCGCTGGCTGGAGTCCGAAAACCCGGATTACCTGCTGACTTTTGCCACCAACCTGCGCGCACTCGCGCAGCGCGGCATCGAGCTCGGCATACGCCTGCCGCGGCTGAAGCAGGCGCGGACCTACGGTGAAACCCTGCAGCCCGATACCCGCGACATCGTGCGCCGGGCCTGGGGTGTTGAAATCGCGGACAGCTACAGTTCCGAGGAACTGGGCTACATCGCGCTGCAGTGCCCGGAGCATGAGCATTACCACCTGCAGTCGGAGAGCCTGATCGTCGAGGTGCTCGACGCGGATGGCAGGCCCTGCCGGCCCGGCGCGGTGGGGCAGGTGACGGTATCGACACTGCAGAATTTTGCGATGCCGCTGCTGCGTTATGCCAGCGGCGACTATGCCGAGGTCGGCGAATCCTGCGCCTGCGGCCGCGGCCTGCCGGTGCTGAAACGCATTGCCGGACGCCAGCGCAACATGCTGAGACGGCCGGACGGTGTGCGTTACTGGCCGAGTTTTCCGATTGAAGCCTGGCGGCGTGCTGCGCCGGTGTTGCAACTGCAGTTGATACAGCATGCGCTGGATCACATCGAGGCGCGGCTGGTGATGAGCCGGGATTTTGCCGGTGATGAACGCGAGCGGCTCACCGCCGCATTGCAGGACTGCCTCGGTTATCCCTTCCGCATCACGCTGAGCCGCGTCGATGCCATACCGCGCGGAGCGGGGCAGAAGTACGAGGACTTCGTGACGCTGCTGGAATAGGCGCGGCAGCGCTCAGGGTGTCTGCTTCTGCAGCGACTTCATCCATTCGCCGGCCTGGCGGTCGGCTTCACGGCGCTGCGCATCCGACAGCGTCGCGGCGAGGGCTTCCAGGCCCTGCTGCGCCCGGTCATCGCCCTGCAGCGCCGCAACCTTGACCCAGTAGTAGGCCTCCTGCGGATGGCGTGCGACACCGCGGCCTTCGTGCAGCAGCAGGCCCAGGTTGTACTGCGCAAGCACATGCCCGCGGCGTGCGGCTTCGCGGAACCAGCGCGCGGCGCGCGCGGGGTCGGCGGCCACGCCCTCGCCCCGGATGTAGGTCAGGCCGAGGTTGTATTGCGCGCCGGGATCGTTCTGTGCGGCGGCGAAATTCCACCAGCGGTGCGCCTCGGCGAGGTTTTTCTGCACGCCGTAGCCGCGCGCGTACATCAGTCCGAGGCTGGTCTGGGCGCGGGCGTCGCCGGCCTTCGCCAGCCGCCGGTACCAGTCCGCCGCCCTGGCGAAATCCTGCTCCGCGCCGTCGCGGCCGGCGTAATAGGCATCGGCCAGCAGGCGCATCGCGCTGCGGTCGCCGGCCTCGGCGCGCAGCGTCAGTTCCTCGACGGTGATGTTTTTTTCGGCGGCATGGACGCCGCAGGCGGCGAGCAGAATGGCAATGAGCAGAAACCGCACTTTGCTGCCCTCATCCCCGGCCCTTCTCCCGAGGGGAGAAGGGAGATATCAGGAGCAATGGACTGATGCCATTGTTCAAATGTTCAACCGGCCACACGGTCATGGACCTCGAAGCGGTAGTCGTGGGCATGGCGTTCATCCCGGTGGAACTGCTCCGTGCTGCCGAGCTTCCATGATGCGGGATCGAATTCGGGCATTCTTGTGTCGCCGGCAGGTTCGGCATCAACCACGGTCAGGTAGATGCGGTCGGCCAGCGGCATCGCCGCGCGGTAGAGTTCGCCGCCGCCGATGATGAAGATTTCGCTGTCGCCGGAGCAGCGCGCGACGGCATCCTCGAGCGAATGGGCGATGACGGCTCCGGGCACGGCGTAATCCTGCTGACGCGTGACGATCACCGTTGTCCGTCCCGGCAGCAGGCGTCCGATCGATTCGTAGGTCTTGCGGCCCATGACGATATGGTGACCCATGGTCACGCGCTTGAACAGCTGCAGTTCATTGGGCAGGTGCCAGGGGATTTTGCCGTCGGCGCCGATGACCCGGTTTTTGGCCATCGCGACGATGAGGGACACACGGGGTTTGCCGGCGGCACTCATGGCGTCAGACCGCAACAGGGGCTTTTATTGCCGGATGCGGGTCGTAGTTCTCGAGCGTGAAATCTTCGTATGTGAACGCGAACAGGTCCTTCACCGCGGGATTCAGTTTCATCCGCGGCAGGGGCCGCGGTTCGCGCGAGAGCTGTTCTTTCACCTGGTCCATGTGGTTCAGGTAGATGTGGGTGTCGCCGAAGGTGTGCACGAAGTCGCCGGGTTTCAGCCCGCAGACCTGGGCCATCATCAGTGTCAGCAGCGCATAGGAGGCGATGTTGAAGGGCACGCCGAGGAACATGTCGGCACTGCGCTGGTAGAGCTGGCAGGACAGTTTTCCGCCGGCGACATAGAACTGGAAAAAGGCGTGGCAGGGCATCAGCGCCATCCTGTCGAGGTCGGCGACGTTCCACGCCGAGACGATCATGCGCCGGGAATCCGGATTCTTCTTCAGCTGCTCCAGCACCTGTGAAATCTGGTCGATGTGGCGGCCGTCGGCGGCGGGCCAGGAGCGCCACTGGTAACCGTAGACCGGGCCGAGGTCACCATCGGCGCGGGCCCACTCGTTCCAGATGCTGACGCCGTTGTCCTGCAGGTACTTGACGTTGGTGTCGCCCTTCAGGAACCACAGCAGTTCGTGGATGATCGACTTCAGGTGCACCTTCTTGGTCGTCACCAGCGGGAAGCCGGCTTCGAGGTCGAAGCGCAGTTGCGCGCCGAAGACGGAAACCGTGCCGGTGCCGGTGCGATCGGTTTTTTCGGTGCCGTGTTCGAGCACATGGCGCAGCAGGTCGAGGTAGGGGCGCATCGGGTTCCGGCGTTCGGTGGTGTCGGCAACGATTTTAGCAGGCCGCCGTCGTTATAATCCGGTGCAAATTGCCCGAGGAATCCCCGAACATGCTCGCCAAGCTGCAATCCCGCGACGCGCTGCCGTCCGCGCGTGAACTGAACCGGATCCGCCACCTGCTGGTGCTTGCCCCCGCGGGCACCGCGGTTTCCTCGCTGCCGCTGCAGGGCGTGCTCGGAAAAACGCTGGCCCGCCGGCGCAAGAAGCCCGTCGATCTGCAGAAGTCGCCGGTCAGTGCGGAAACCGCCGACGGCGCGCTGGTGGTCTGGGCCATGGTTGATCCGAAACAACCGGTTTTTGATCAGCACACGCTGCTGCGCAAGGCACTGGCCCTGCTGCTGGCCGAACAGCCGGACACGCTGCATGTCGCCGTGGCCGGTGCTGCGGCGGGGCGGCGCATGCTGGCGGAACGCGCGGTCTATGTGGCCTGGATCAACGGCATCGTGCTGCCGCGGCGCCGGAAAAAGGACGATGCCAGGCCGCTGAAAACCATCGAGCTGTGGGGGCACCGGTCCGGGGACGGATTTGCGCCGGTGCGCGCGGTTGCCGCCGGCAACGTGCTGTGCCGCACGCTGACCGTGCTGCCGCCGAACGAGCTGACGCCGGGCGAGTACCGCCGGCGCATCGCCGTGCTGGCACGCAGCCAGGGCTGGGCGCGCGAGGAATACGATTTCCGGCGCTTGAAGCGCATGGGCGCCGGCGCGTTCTGCGCGGTGGCGCAGGGCAGCGACGAAAAGGACGCGGCGATCGTGCGCCTGCGTTACCGTCCGCGCGGCGCGAAAAAAACCGTCGCGCTGGTCGGCAAGGGCATCTGTTTCGACACCGGCGGCCACAACCTGAAGCCGGCGCGTTACATGATGGGCATGCACGAGGACATGAACGGTTCCGCGGTCGCGCTGGGCATCCTGCTGGCGGCGACGCAGGCGAAGCTGAAAGTCAACATCGACTGCTGGCTGGCGCTGGCGCAGAACCACCTCGGTCCGCGTGCCTACAAGCAGAACGACATCGTCACCGCGCTCGACGGCACGACGATCGAGGTCGTGCACACCGATGCCGAAGGGCGCATGGTGCTGGCCGACACGCTGACGCTGGCGGCGCGCGCGAAGCCGCAACTGATCGTCGATTTCGCGACGCTGACCGGCTCGATGCATGTCGCCGTCGGCACGCGTTACAGCGGCATCTTCGCCACCGGCGAAGACATCGCGGACAGGGCCCTGCGCGCGGGTGTCGAGACCGGCGAGCGGCTGTGCCGTTTTCCGATGGACGAGGATTACGACAGTGCGCTCGACAGCGCGATGGCCGACGTCAAGCAGTGCACCCTCGACGGCGACGCGGACCATATCCTTGCCGCGCGGCTGCTGCAGCGTTTCACCGCAAAAACACCGTGGATCCACATGGACCTCTCGGCGCATGGCTGCAAGGGCGGCCTCGGTGCGGTGGCGACGGACTGCACCGGATTCGGTGTTGCCTGGGGTGCGGTATTTCTTAAAAAATATCAATAAAATCAAGTATTTATAATTATCCGGCGTCATGCCGGGCGGGGACGGTCGGATGCGTGAGCAAAGCCAGTTCCGCTTGCTGGGCCAGCGGCGTTTCGCGCCATTTTTCGGCGTGCAGTTTCTCGGCGCGCTGAATGACAACGTGTTCAAGCAGGCACTGGTGCTGCTGCTCGCC
>JALHND010000206.1 GCA_022843705.1 Burkholderiales bacterium | reverse complement strand
GCCGGATCGGAAGTGGAGCCGGCGCCGCGTTTCGGGACCAACATCCGCGCCGACTTCATCAGCGGCATGGGCAAGGTCAACGGCCGCTTCGTGATCATCCTTGATCTCAACCGCGTGGTTTCCTCCGGCGAACTGCAGCAGGTCGTCGAGGCCGCGGCGGCGGAAGAGGCGCCGATGGCGGCGTGAGTGAGCGCCGGATTTTTCGGGTCAAACCAGAATAGACAATCATGAATGGCGCAAACATTTCGGACCAGGATTTTTCCCGCTTCCAGAAGCTGCTGTATGACGTGGCGGGAATCCAGCTGTCGGCGGCGAAAAAACCGCTGCTCTGCGGGCGGCTGGCCAAGCGCCTGCGTGAATTCGGCCTCGATTCCTATGGCGAATATTTCGAACTGCTGGGCAGCAAGCGCGAGCCGAAGGAACTGCAGGTCGCGGTTGATCTGCTGACCACCAACGAGACCTACTTCTTCCGCGAGCCGAAACATTTCGATTTCCTGCGCAAGTGGGCATCGGAGCGCCGCGGGAAACCGGTCCGGGTGTGGAGTGCCGCCTGTTCCAGCGGCGAGGAGCCCTACACCATTGCCATGGTGCTGGCCGAGACGCTGGGTGACGGTCCCTGGGAAATCCTGGCCTCGGACCTGAGCACGCGCGTGCTGGAAAAGGCGGCAAAGGGCCAGTACGACATGCAGCGCATCTCGGGGATCCCGAAGGCGAGCCTGTCGCGTTACTGCCTGCGGGGCACCGGGCCGCAGGAAGGAACGCTGATGGTTGCGCGAGAACTGCGGCAACGCGTCCAGTTCCGCCACATCAACCTGAACCAGCCGTTGCCGCAGGTCGGCGAGTTCGACATCGTTTTCCTGCGCAACGTGATGATCTACTTCGACGCCGACATGAAGCGGCGTGTTGTCGGCGGCCTGTCCAATCACCTCAAATCCGGTGGTTACCTGATCATCGGGCATTCCGAGAGCCTCAATGGAATCACCACAGCGTTGCATGCAGAAGTGCCAACGCTATATCGCAAACCCTGATCCTTCCGGGGGTTGCGCAAACCTGCGCGATTCCTCGGACTGCAGGGAGGTGTTCCTGCGTCCCGGAGAGTTTCACTTCGGCGGCGGGTACACCCGCATCCGCACGCTGCTCGGTTCCTGCGTCGCGGTGACGTTGTGGCATCCGAAACTGCGGCTGGGCGGCATGAGCCATTACCTGCTGCCGACACGCGCGGCGGGGCACGGCACCCGGCTTGACGGGCGTTACGGAGACGAGTCGATCCGGCTGTTCCTGAAACACATCGCGGAGCAGGGCACACGCCCGGCGGAGTACCAGGCCAAGATATTCGGCGGCGGCAACATGTTTGCCGACCACCAGGCGGCAACGCCGCTGGTGGGCACGCGCAACGTCGCCGCCGCGCACGAACTGCTGGGCCGCCACGGCATCCGCACGGTGGCTTCCAGTGTCGGCGAGGAAGGTTACAGAAAGATCGCATTCGACCTGTGGAGCGGCGATGTCTGGGTCGGCCATGAGAAACAGCCGGTGAGGGAGCCGGCAAAACCGCCGGTGAAGCTGCCGGCCGGGAGCGAGAGATGAGCGCAGTAAAAGTGCTGGTGGTCGATGATTCAGCGGTCGTACGCAAGGTGGTTGGCGCGACGCTGGAGCAGGACAGCGGGATCACGCTGATGGGCACCGCGCCCGATCCGCTGTTCGCGCTCGAGCGCATGAAGAAGGAATGGCCGGACGTCATCGTGCTTGACGTCGAAATGCCGCGCATGGACGGCATCACCTTCCTGAAAAAAATCATGGCCGAACGGCCCACCCCGGTGGTGATCTGCTCGACGCTGACCGAGAAGGGCACCGAGACCTCGATGCAGGCGCTTGCCGCCGGCGCGGTCGCCGTCGTCACCAAGCCCAAGGTCGGCCTGCGCGAGTTTCTCGAGGGCGGCGGCAACGACCTGGTGTCCACCGTCAAGGCGGCTTCGAAGGCCAATGTCGCGCGGCTGGCCCGCGGACCGGTGCCGGCGCCCGCGGTGAAGCTCAACGCCGACGCGATACTGCCGCCGGCGGCGATACGCGCGATGGCGCAGACCACCGACGGCATCGTTGCCATCGGCACCTCCACCGGCGGCACCCAGGCGCTGGAAGTGGTGCTGACCGCGCTGCCGCGCACGGCGCCGGGCATGGTCATCGTGCAGCACATGCCCGAGCGTTTCACCGCGGCGTTTGCGGCGCGGCTGAACGACCTGTGCCAGATCGAAGTGCGCGAGGCGGTCAACAACGACCGGGTGATGCCGGGGCGGGCGCTGATTGCGCCGGGCGGCAAACACATGCTGCTGAAGCGCAGCGGCGCGCAGTACCACGTCGAAGTCGTCGACGGGCCGCTGGTCAACCGCCACCGTCCGTCGGTGGACGTGCTGTTCCGTTCCGTTGCCAGGTTCGCCGGCAAAAACGCGCTTGGCATCATCATGACCGGCATGGGGGACGACGGCGCCGCAGGGCTGCTCGAAATGCGCAACGCCGGCGCCAACACCATCGGCCAGGACGAGGCGACCTGCGTGGTCTACGGCATGCCGAAGGAGGCGGTCAAGCGCGGCGGCGTCGAGCGCGCCACGCCGCTCGAGGGCATTCCCCAGGACATCCTTTCCTGGCAGCGCCAGCACCACTGAGCAGGAGCTCGCCGTGGCTTCGCTGCCCATGCTGCACCAGACCGAATCACTGCTGATCGTCGACGACAGCATCGTGCAGCGGATGCATGCGGTCGCGCTCAGCCGCGCGCTGGGCGTGCAGCTGATTTACGAAGCCGGCAACGGCATCGAGGCGCTGGAGCTGCTGTCGATGCTGGTGCTGCCGCCGAGCGTGATCATTGTCGACCTTGAAATGCCCGGCATGGACGGCATCGAACTGGTGCAGCAGCTGCATGCGCGCTGCCCGGAGGTTCCGGTGATCGTGGCTTCCAGCCGAGAGAGCGCGCTGATCGAGTCGGTGGAAACCATGGGCCGCATGCTCGGAATGAACGTGCTGGCAGGGTTGCAGAAACCGCTGACCACGGCGGCGCTGGGTGATGCGCTGACGCGCCGCGCCGAATGTCCCCGCCGCGCAGCGGGTGATGCGGCACGCACCGCGATACAGATCGACCGGGACGGCCTGGGTTTGGCCATCGATAATCACGAAATTTTCCTGCATTACCAGCCCAAGGTTGATGTGCGCACCGGCATCGTGCGCGGCGTCGAGGCGCTGGCCCGCTGGCAGCATCCGCGCCACGGGATGATTCCGCCCGGTGCCTTCATCGCGCTGGCCGAACGCGAGGGACTGATCCATCCGCTGACGCTGTCGGTGATGGAGCAGGCCGTGGCGCAGGCTGCGCTGTGGAATGCCGGTGGACTGAAGCTGTCGATGGCGGTGAATCTTTCGGCGCGACTGCTGGAAATGCCGGATCTGGTGCAGCGTCTGGCCGAAATCTTCAATCGCCGGGGCGTGCGTCCGAGCCAGATGATGCTGGAAATCACCGAAAGCTCGGTGGTCGGCTCGCTGGGTACCACGCTGGGTGTGCTGGCGCGTCTGCGGCTGATGGGCTGCGGGCTCTCGATTGACGACTATGGCACCGGTTTTTCGTCGATGCAGCAACTGGCGCGGGTGCCGTTCACCGAACTGAAAATCGACCGCAGTTTTGTCCACGGCGCGCACCGCAAGCGCAACCTGCGGGTGATCCTTGAATCAGCGCTGGACATGGCGCGGCGGCTCGGCCTGATATCCGTCGCCGAAGGCATCGAGACCATCGAAGACTGGAGGATGCTGCAGGAATTCGGCTGCACCATCGGCCAGGGTTACCTGATCGGCAAACCGATGCCTGCCGAAGATTTCGTCAACTGGATAAAATCACACCAAACCGAACTGCCGCGGCTGCGTTCCGCGGCGACGGCCTGAAGCCGCCGGGCCCGGGGCTGCGGTTCAGAACATCTGCTGTCCGCCGTCGACGTAGATCAGCTGGCCGCTGATCATCGCCGCCGCCGGTGTGCACAGGTAACGCACGATTCCCGCCACTTCTTCCGGCGTCGAGCGGCGGCCCATCGGCACGTTGCTGACCGGGGCGCGCGCCGAGCGGTCGGCGGCGCGCGCGGTATCCATCTGTCCGGGGGCGACGCAGTTGACGTTGATCCGGTGCTCGCCGAGTTCCTTGGCCAGCGCGCGGGTCATGCCCCACAGCCCGTGTTTGCCGACCGAGCCGTGCACGCGTTTTTTCGCGCCCGACAGCGCGGTCATGCCGCCGAGGGTGACGATGCTGCCGCCGCCGGCCTTGATCATCGAGGGCAGGCAGGCCTTGGTGCAGAAGAAGGAGCCGTCGAGGGTGATCGACAACAGGCTGCGCCATTCCTCGTAACTCATGTCGATGAACGCGGTTTCCTTGCGGATCGAGGCGTTGAGAATGAGGATGTCGATCTTGCCGTAACGCCTGACGATGTCGCCGGTCATCGCATCGACCGCCTTGCCGTCGGCGATGTCGGCCATGAACACATCGGCCTTGCCGCCGGCGTTCCGGATTTCCTTCGCCACGGCTTCCGCATCCTCCTTCGCGGTGCGGGCATTGACGGCGACCGTGGCGCCGGCTTCCGCCAGCGCGATGGCGATGGCGCGGCCGATGTTGCGCGCCGCGCCGGTGACGAGTGCGACCTTGCCTTCGAGCTCCCTGCCTGCTGCCATGAT
>JALHND010000205.1 GCA_022843705.1 Burkholderiales bacterium | reverse complement strand
GCACTGCCGCTGCTCTGCGCCGGCGCCGCTGCGGTCGCTTATGGCCTGCTGTTCACCCTGCGTGCGGCGAGCCACGACACCCCCGGGAACACCGACCACGGCCGCGCCTTCAGCCCGGGTACCGCCCTGCTCTTCGCGCTGGCCATCTCCGGGGTGACCCTGATCTCGGCTGCATTGGTCGACTGGCTGGGCACCGCAGGGCTGATTGCAGCCGCCGCGGTCACCGGATTCGCCGACGCCCATGCGACCACGGCTTCCGCCGGGTCACTGGTGTCTTCGGGAACGATCACCACGGCAGAGGCGGCGCTGCCGGTGCTGCTGGGACTCACCACCAACACCGTCAGCAAGATCGTGGTGGCTTTCGCCGGCGGCGGCAGGTTTTTCGCGATGCAGGTGGTGCCGGGGCTGCTGCTGACGGTCGCGGCCGCCTGGCTGGGCTGGCTGGCCGCCGGCTGAGCCGGGATCAGCGGCGTTTCGCGGGCGCGGCGCCGAGCATCTCCGCGGCGTGCCTGCGTGTGGTATCGGTGATTTTCACGCCGCCCAGCATGCGCGCGATTTCCTCGACACGCGCCGCGGCATCGAGCTCGACCACCGCCGAAGACACCTTGCCGCCGCGGGTCAGCTTGCTGACCTGCCACTGCCGCTCGGCCGTCGCCGCCACCTGCGGCAGGTGGGTGATGCACATCACCTGGTGGCGTTCGCCCAGTTCGCGCAGCATGCGGCCGACGATTTCGGCGACACGGCCGCCGATGCCGGCATCGACCTCGTCGAAAATCAGCGTCGGCACCCTGGCGACACGGCTGAGCGCCGTCTGTATCACCAGTGACAGCCGTGACAGCTCGCCGCCGGATGCGGTTTTTGCAATCGGCTGCGGCGTGACCCCGGGGTGCGGCGCAACGCGGAACTCGACCTGTTCGGCGCCATGGGCCGCCGGCGTCTCCAGCGGTTCCAGCGCCACCTCGAACACGCCGCCCTGCATCGCCAGCTCCTGCATGCCGGCGGTCACGGCCTCGGCCAGTTTTTTCGCGGCCTTCCTGCGCCCGGTGGTCAGTTTTTTTGCCGCATCCCGGCAGGCCGCCTCGGCCTCTTCCTCGCGCCGCCTCAGGGTTTCGGGATCACCGCCGGCACCCAGCTCGGCCAGCCGTTCACGGGTGTGTTCGGCCAGCGCCGGCAGCGCATCAGGGTCGACGCGGTACTTGCGCGCCGCACCGTGCAGGGCATCCAGACGCTGCTCAACTTCGCGCAGGCGCTGCGGATCAAGGTCGGCGCGTTCACCATATCGGCGCAACGCGCCGGCTGCTTCCTGCAACTGGATCTGCGCCGGCTCCAGTGCGTCGAGGATGTCCTTCAGCCGCGGATCATGCTGCAGCAGCGGCTGCAGCTTCGCGATCACCGCATTGACCTGCTCCAGCGCCGCACCTTCACCCTCGGACAGGATGTCGACCCCGGCCTGTGCCGCCTCGATCAGGCTCGCGGCATTGGCCAGCCGCGCATGTTCGGCACCCACCGCCCCCCACTCACCCGGCACCAGCTTCAGCGCCTCAAGGTCCTGTGCCTGCCATTCCAGGCGCTCGCGTTCTGCCGCGATCGCCGCCGCATTGCCTTCAAAAGCGAGGCGCTCCTCGCGCCGCCGCGACCAGGTGCGCCAGAGCTCGGCAACCAGCGCCGCCTGCGCCTCCAGCCCGCCGTGGGCATCAAGCAGCGCGCGCTGCGTGGCCTGCCGGCTCAGCGACTGGTGCTGGTGCTGGCCGTGGATGTCGACCAGGAAATCCGCGGCTTCGCGCAGCTGGGCGGCCGTCGCCGGATGGCCGTTGATGAACCCGCGGGAACGGCCGGAGGATTCAACCACCCGCCGCAGCAGGCACAGGCCCTCGTCGCCGCCAAGGTCGCAGTCGGCAAGCCAGCTCTCCAGCGGCCGGTTGCCGCGAATGTCGAATTCGGCGGTGATGTCGGCGCGCGCGGCACCCTCGCGCACCGCAATGGCATCGGCGCGCTCCCCCAGCGTCAGCGCCAGCGCGTCGATCAGGATCGACTTGCCGGCACCGGTTTCACCGGTAAGCACGGTGAAGCCGGGACCGAACTCGAGCTCAAGGCGCTCGACGATGACAAAATCCCGGATGGTCAGGCGTTGCAGCATGAGGCGGTAATGGGTGATTGGTAAATGGTAAACGGTAAAGTTGCCGGCCAATTACCGCTTACCAATTACCACTTACCCGGTCAGTCCCTGTTCCAGTGCAGTTTCTCGCGCAGCATCGCGTAATAACTGTGTCCGACCGGATGCAGCAGCTTGATCTTGTGCGGATAACGGCGCACGACCACGCGGTCACCCTCGCGCAGGTCGAAATGCGAGTGGCTGTCAAAGTGCGCGCGCGGATCGTCGGCGCTGCGCACGACGATTTCGACCGTGCTGTCGGCACTGATCACGATGGGACGGTTCGACAGCGTGTGCGGCGACACCGGCACCAGCGCCATCACCGACAGCGCGGGGTGCACGATCGGGCCGCCCGAGGACAGCGCGTAGGCGGTGGAGCCCGTGGGCGTGGCCACGATCAGCCCGTCGGAACGCTGGTTGTAGATGAACTGGCCGTCGATCTGCACCTCGATCTCGACCAGGCCGCCGCGGAAACCCTTGGCGACCACCACGTCGTTGAAAGCCAGCACCTCGAACACCCGTTCCTGGCCGCCGTTGATGCCGCTCCAGACTTCCGACTCCAGCAGCATCCGCTCTTCGGTCACGTACTGGCCGTCGAGAATCGAGGTGATGGTCTCGAACATCGTGTCCTGGGAGATGTCGGTCAGGAACCCGAGGCGCCCCTGGTTGACGCCCACCAGCGCCACGTCGTACGGCGCGAAAGTGCGCGCGATGTTGAGCATCGTGCCGTCGCCGCCGATGACCACGGCGAGATCGGCCTCGCGGCCGAGGTCCTCGAGCAGCAGCACCTCGTAGGGACAGTCGCTGATGTGCGCCGCGGTCAGGCGGTCAAGCAACACGCGCACGCCACGTTTTTCGAGGAAACGCGCGAGCGCCATCACCGGTCCGGCAATCTCCGGCGTCTTGTATTTGCCGATCAGTGCGACGGCGGGGAATGCGGCAGGCATGGCGGCCATGGTTGATTTCGCGGGCATGCAGGTGAGGAATGAACGTCACCCGCTTTATTGTTCGACGCTCATTAAACCATAATTCGTTTGCCGCCGGTGCCCGGCAAATCCATACAAAACAAGGCATTGGCGCTCCTCCGGGATGAGTGCTGGCGGCGCCGGCTTTTTGTGTAAAATCGTCCGCATGGCGAACGAAACACAACAGCTGAACGAACGCGCGCAACTGTTGCTGAAGGCCCTGGTCGAGCGCTACATCGCCGACGGCCAGCCGGTCGGATCGCGTGCCCTGTCCAAACTCTCGGGCCTAGACCTGTCACCGGCGAGTATCCGCAACGTGATGGCCGACCTCGAGGACATGGGCTTCATCGCCAGCCCGCACACCTCCGCCGGCCGCATCCCGACCGCACGCGGTTACCGCTTCTTCGTCGACACGCTGCTCACGGTCAAACCCCTGGACCGCATCGAGATCAACCAGCTCGAAGGCCAGCTGCAGGTCGACAACACGCAGAAACTGGTGACTTCGGCCTCCCATGTGCTGTCGGAATTGACACGTTTCGCCGGCGTCGTCGTCACGCCGCGGCGCAGCGCCGGCTTCCGCCACATCGAATTCCTCAAGCTCGCCGAGAAACGCCTGCTGCTGATCCTGGTCACCGCCGAGGGCGACGTGCAGAACCGCATCATCCAGACCGAGAAATCCTACTCGCCTTCCGAACTGGTCGAAGCCGCCAACATCCTCAACCAGAACTACGCCGGCTGCAGTTTCGAGGACATCCGCCGCCGCGTCCAGGCCGAACTCAAACAGCTGCGCGAGGACATGGGTCAACTGATGACCGCGGCACTGGCGGCCGGCGACCAGGCGGTCAGCGAATCTTCCGAGGATGTGGTGATCTCGGGCGAGGTCAACCTGCTCGGCATCGACGACCTGTCGTCGAACATGAACAAGCTGCGTGACCTGTTCAACCTGTTCGAGCACCGCACCACACTGCTGCAGTTGCTGGACCATTCCAGCCGCGCCCAGGGTGTGCAGATCTTCATCGGCGGCGAAGCCGGCCTGCAGCCGCTGGACGAATGCAGCGTGGTCACCGCGCCCTACGAGGTTGACGGCAAGGTCGTCGGCACGGTCGGCGTCATCGGACCGACACGCATGGCCTATGAACGCGTGATCCCGATCGTCGACATCACCGCCAAACTGCTCTCCAGCGCGCTGACCCAGCGCTGAGCAAGGCATGCCGGGGGATAGCCCCCGCCGGTTACGACTTACCGCTTACCGCTCACCCTTTAACATCGACGCCATGCCCCATTTCCAGAAAGAACCGCCCTATACCCACGGCAGCGCGCCGAAAATCGGCATCCTGCTGGTCAACCTCGGCTCGCCCGAGGCGGCGACGCCGGGCGCGGTGCGCAGCTACCTGCGCGAATTCCTGTCCGACCCCCATGTCGTCGAGATTCCGCGGCCGGTCTGGTGGCTGATCCTCAACCTGTTCGTGCTGACGCTGCGGCCGAAGGCTTCGGCGGCGCGTTACGCCCAGGTCTGGACCAAGGAGGGCTCGCCGCTGAAAGTGCATACCGAACGCCAGACGGTCATGCTGCGCGG
>JALHND010000204.1 GCA_022843705.1 Burkholderiales bacterium | reverse complement strand
ACATTTCGATCACGGTGACGCTGATCCAGCCGATCGCGATGGAAGAGGGACTGCGTTTCGCCATCCGCGAGGGTGGCCGCACCGTTGGCGCCGGCGTCGTCGCCAAGATTATCGAGTAAGGCTGCAGGCCAGTAGCTCAACTGGCAGAGCGTCGGTCTCCAAAACCGAAGGTTGGGGGTTCGATTCCCTCCTGGCCTGCCAACAACAGGCGGTATTCAAGGCTGAAATGCCGGGCTGCAAAGCCCGGCCCGAGGCCAGCAGAAGGTGGTTTTGATAGTGGACAAGATCAAGGTTGCGGCGGCTGTGTTGCTCGTGGCCGCGGGTATCGGCGGGTTTTACTACCTGCAGGAAAGCGCCACGGTCATCCGGCTGGCGGTGTTTCTGGCCGGGCTGGCGGCAGGCGCTGTCGTGCTGTGGACAACCGCGGCCGGGCAGAGCTTTTTCGCCTTTGCGCACGAGTCCGCCGCAGAAACCCGCAAGGTGGTCTGGCCCACCCGCAACGAGACCTTGCAGGCGACCGCCATCGTGTTCGTGTTCGTGGTGATCATGGCGCTGTTCCTGTGGATCGTTGACGGCATCCTGCTGTGGGTCATCAAAAAGCTGATCGGCGGGGAATGATGAGCAAAAAATGGTATGTGGTGCACGCGTATTCGGGCTTCGAAAAAAGCGTGCAGCGCGCGTTGCTCGATCGAATCCGCCGTGCCGGGATGGAGGACAAGTTCGGCCAGATCCTGGTGCCGGTCGAGGAAGTGATCGAGATGAAGGGCGGCCAGAAAAGCATCAGCGAGCGGAAGTTTTTCCCGGGCTACGTGCTGGTCGAGATGGAGATGACCGACGAGACCTGGCATCTGATCAAGAACACGGCCAAGGTCACCGGTTTTGTCGGCGGCACCGCGACCAAGCCGACGCCGATCTCGGACAAGGAAGTGCAGAACATCCTGAACCAGATTCAGGAAGGTGTCGAAAAGCCGCGGCCCAAGGTGCTGTTCGAAGTGGGCGAGGCGGTGCGCGTCAAGGAAGGCCCGTTTGCCGATTTTCACGGCAACGTGGAAGACGTCAATTACGACAAGAGCAAGCTGCGCGTGTCGGTGACGATCTTCGGCCGCTCGACTCCGGTCGAGCTGGATTTTGGCCAGGTCGAGAAGGCCTGACCGGTTTTTTGTTGGTTTAACCCCGGGGAGGGTTTTGCATCCCTTGATGCGAGCCCGTTTGAACCCGCAAGGAGAGTGTGATGGCAAAGAAAGTAGTCGGCTTCATCAAGCTGCAGGTGCCGGCGGGCAAGGCGAATCCCTCGCCGCCCATCGGTCCGGCGCTCGGCCAGCGTGGCCTGAACATCATGGAGTTCTGCAAGGCGTTTAATGCCGCCACGCAGAAAATGGAGCCCGGCCTGCCGGTGCCCGTGGTGATCACCGCTTACCAGGACAAGAGTTTCACCTTCATCATGAAGACGCCGCCGGCGTCGGTCCTGATCAAGAAGGCTGCCAAGATCGAAAGCGGCAGCAAGCGTCCGAATACCGAAAAAGTGGGTCGGCTGACCCGTGCACAGGTCGAGGAAATCGCGAAGGCGAAAATGCCTGACCTAACCGCGGCGGACCTGAATGCAGCCGTGCGCACGATTGCCGGCAGCGCCCGCAGCATGGGCGTCGATGTGGAGGGTGTGTAAATGGCCAACGTGTCCAAACGCTACAAGGCGGTCCGCGCCAAGGTTGACCGCAACAAGCTCTACGCGCTGAAAGATGCGCTGCAGCTGGTCAAGGAAAGCGCGACGGCAAAATTCAACGAGGCGGTCGATGTCGCTCTCAACCTCGGCATTGATGCCAAGAAATCCGACCAGAATGTGCGCGGCTCGGTCGTGCTGCCGCAGGGCACCGGCAAAACCGTGCGCGTAGCGGTGTTCGCACAGGGCGAAAAGGCCCAGCAGGCGAAGGACGCGGGCGCCGACCTCGTCGGATTCGACGATCTGGCCGCCGAAATCAAGGGCGGCAAGATGGATTTCGACGTGGTTATCGCCACGCCGGATGCGATGCGCGTGGTCGGCCAGCTGGGCCAGGTGCTGGGCCCGCGCGGCCTGATGCCGAACCCGAAAGTCGGCACCGTGACCATGGACGTGACGCTGGCGGTGAAAAACGCCAAGGCCGGCCAGGTGCAATACCGCGCCGACAAGGCGGGGATCGTGCAGTGCACGATCGGCCGCGCCTCCTTCACCGTCGACGCGCTGGAAGAAAACATCCGCGCGCTGGTCGATGCCGTGAACAAGTCGCGTCCGGCAGGGACCAAGGGCATCTACCTGAGAAAGGTGGCGGTTTCGAGCACCATGGGCCCCGGTGTGCGCGTTGACCAGTCGAGCTTCGCGCAGCAGGCGCAGCAGTAATTTGAAGCCCCCGCGCGGGATCGCGCGGGGCAGCAACTTTGGGCCGCCGGCAGTTCATCGCCGGCGGGTTGTCAAAGACCGTAGGCACCGAGAGGTTTAATTTTTGGAAGAAGGCCGCAGGCAGACAGCCGGTGGCCGGACGCTGAAGTCCTACGCAGACGGTGTGCCCGAAACAGGTCAAACATGTTCATGTCTGGCTCCTGGATCAGTCGCCGTGCAGTACGGCGGGCGTGTAACGGGAATGTCGTCCGGAAGGCCGAATGGCAGTCCGGACTTGTTCCCGTCCAGTGTCCGCCGGTCATCGTTTAACGTTTAACGGAGAACGACCTTGAGTCTCAATCTGGAGCAGAAGCAAGCGGTGGTGGCCGAGGTGAGCGCGCAGATTGCGCAAGCCCAGACCATCGTACTCGCCGAGTACCGCAGCCTGCCCGTGGGAGCCATGACCGAGTTGCGCAAAAAAGCGCGCGAGTCGGGCGTGTACTTCCGCGTTCTGAAGAATACCCTGGCGCGCCGCGCCGTTGCCGAGACGCCGTTCAAGGCGCTGGCTGACCAGATGATCGGTCCGCTGGCCTACGGCATTTCGAGCGATCCGGTGGCGGCTGCCAAGGTGCTGCACGAGTTTTCGAAGGGTAATGAGCGTCTCGTGATCAAGGGCGGCGCAATGCCGAACGTCGTGATGAGTGCCAATGAAGTCGCGGCGCTTGCCAAGATGCCCAGCCGTCAGGAGCTGCTCGCAACCCTGCTCGGAACCATGCAGGCCCCCGTGGCGACCTTTGTGCGGACCCTCAACGAGGTGCCGTCCAAGTTCGTGCGTGCGCTTGCCGCCGTGCGGGATCAGAAAGAAAAGCAGGCGGCGTGAATTCATCGCCTTCGGGCGTGAAGCCGCAGCATAGTAACTTATTGTTTTAATTAAACTTTTAGGTTTTCAGGAGAACGACATGGCTGTTGCCAAAGCAGAAATCCTCGACGCGATTGCCGGTATGACCGTGCTCGAGTTGTCCCAGCTGATCAAAGAGATGGAAGAGAAGTTCGGCGTGTCGGCCGCTGCTGCCGCCGTCGCCGTGGCTGCTCCCGCCGCCGGCGGTGGCGCTGCTGCTGCCGAAGAGAAGACCGAGTTCACCGTCAATCTGACGAACGCCGGTGCCAACAAGGTCAACGTCATCAAGGTGGTGCGTGCAGTGACCGGCCTGGGCCTGAAGGAAGCCAAGGACCTGGTCGACGGTGCGCCGAAACCCGTCAAGGAAGGTGTGCCGAAGGCGGATGCGGAAGCAATCGCCAAGCAGATCACCGAAGCCGGCGGCACCGCTGAAATCAAGTAACTGCTGGACCTCGCGCCGGACGGCATCTGCTGCCCGGCGCCTTTTGACTGATTTGCTGAAGGTCGAAAGTGGCAGGTCATACCGCAAACATGCGACTGTGACCTGCAACGTTTGACTTTCTGACTCTGCTCCGGAGTGGACATGGCCTATTCATTCACCGAAAAGAAACGCATTCGCAAGAGTTTCGCCAAGCGCGAGAGCGTATTGCAGGTGCCGTACCTGCTGACGACCCAGCTCGAGTCGTTCGCGGCTTTCCTGCAGGAATTCACGCCGCCAAACGCGCGCAAGAATGAAGGCCTGCAGGCGGCGTTCACCAGCATTTTTCCGATAGAGAGCCATTCCAAGAACGCGCGGCTGGAGTTCGTCAGCTACGCGCTGGGTGTGCCGCCTTTCGACGTCAAGGAGTGCCAGCAGCGCGGCCTGACGCTGGCGGCGCCGCTGCGCGCCAAGGTGCGCCTGACGATCATGGACAAGGAAGCGTCCAAACCGACTGTCAAGGAAGTGAAAGAGCAGGAGGTTTACATGGGCGAGATTCCGCTCATGACCAACACCGGCTCCTTCGTCATCAACGGCACCGAGCGCGTTATCGTGTCTCAGCTGCACCGCTCGCCGGGCGTGTTTTTCGAGCATGACCGCGGCAAGACCCATTCCTCCGGAAAACTGCTGTTTTCCGCGCGGATCATTCCCTATCGCGGTTCGTGGCTGGACTTCGAATACGACGCCAAGGATTACCTGTATTTCCGCGTTGACCGCCGCCGCAAGATGCCGGTCACGATCCTGCTCAAGGCGCTGGGTTACAGCTCCGAGCAGATCCTCAAGGAATTTTTCGAATTCGACACTTTCCACATTACCAAGGGTGGTGTGGAGTTCGAGTTGAAGCCGGAGCGGATGCGCGGCGAGACGGCGCGTTTCGACATCACCGCCAAGGGCGGCAAGCTGATTGTTGCCAAGGACAAGCGCATCACCGTCAAACACGTCCGTGACATGGAGGCGGCCGGACTCAAGCGCCTCGATGTGCCGGAGGACTTCCTGCTCGGCCG
>JALHND010000203.1:443-4744 GCA_022843705.1 Burkholderiales bacterium | reverse complement strand
CGGTGGCCGCGCTGGCGCGCATGATCTGGCATGCGCATTACCCGGGCATCATCAGCAGCGCGCAGATAGAATACATGCTGGCGCAGCGCTACGATCCGGCGGTGATCCGCGCCGAACTGAGGCAGGCGGATGTGTGGTGGTTCGTGCTGCGCAGGGAGGGCGACATCGCGGCTTATATGTCGCTGCAGAAGGAAGGCGATGCCGCGCTGAAGATCGACAAGCTGTATGTGCGGCCGGACATGCAGCGCCGCGGTTGCGGCGGATGCCTGATCGCACAGGCGGAAACACTGGCGCGACGCGAAGGCTGCAATGAGCTGGAACTGGCGGTGAACCGCGGCAACACGAAGGCGATTGCCGCTTATCTCAAACACGGTTTTGTGGTGCGCGAGGCAGTGGTCAAGGATATCGGCGGCGGATTCGTGATGGACGATTACTGGATGGTCAAAACGCTGAATGTGAAATGAGTCCGAACATGTTCGAGAATCCCGATGCCGAGGCGCGTTGCGCCTTGCTCAAAAAAATAAAAACCATCGCCGTGGTCGGCCTGTCGCCGAACGCGTCGCGGCCGAGTTACGGCGTATCGAAGGCGATGCAGGAGTTCGGCTTCCGCGTGATTCCGGTGCATCCGGCGGCGAAGGAAATCCTCGGCGAGAAGGTTTATCCGGCGCTGAAGGATATCCCTGAAAAAATCGATCTCGTCGATGTGTTCCGCAGCGCGGAATTCATCGACGGTGTAGTCGACGAATGCCTCGCGCTGGGCTTGAAGGCAATCTGGATCCAGGAAGGCATCGTCAACGAGCCGGCCGCTTTGCGCGCGCAGGCCGGCGGCATGACAGTGGTCATGGATCGCTGCATCTACCGCGACTACCGCGATCAATGCCAGGCAGGCCGATGAACATCAGTTCAGCGGCATCTGATATCTCCCCTCTCCCTTCGGGGGAGGGGCCGGGGGTGGGGGCGGGCTGCGCGTGGCATCCAGCGAATTTCCTGTATGGGCTTCCCTGACATGCGCCTCGAATTCACCAAGATGCACGGCCTCGGCAATGACTTCGTCGTCGTCGACGCCACAAAAGCGCCGGTCGTGCTGACGCCTGCCCAGCTGCGTTTCATCGCCGACCGCCATTTCGGCGTCGGCTGTGACCAGTTGCTGATGGTCGAGCCCGCGCGCTCCGCGGACACCGACTTTTATTACCGCATTTTCAACGCCGACGGCGGCGAGGTGGAGCAGTGCGGCAACGGCGCGCGCTGCTTCGTGCGTTATGTGCACGAGCGCGGGCTGACACAAAAAACCGTGATTCGAGTCGGCACCCTCGCCGGCATCATCGAGCCGCGGCTGGAAATGAATGGCGAAGTCACCGTGAACATGGGTGTGCCCGAGTTCGAGCCGGCGAAGATTCCCTTCACGATGCCGGCCCGGCAGCCCTTGTACGATCTGGTAATTGAAAAAAATACGTTAAAAATCAATGCTTTATCGATGGGCAACCCGCACGCTGTGCAGGTCGTCACTGACGTCGATACGGCGCCGGTGGCGACCCAGGGCTCGCTGATCGAAGCCCATCCGCTGTTCCCGCAGCGGGTCAATGCCGGCTTCATGCAGGTCGTTGATCGCGGCCACATCCGCCTGCGTGTCTACGAACGCGGCGCCGGCGAAACGCTGGCCTGCGGCACGGGCGCCTGTGCCGCGGTGGTCGCCGGCATCGAACGCGGCCTGCTTGATGCGCGGGTCAGGGTTTCGACGCGCGGCGGCGACCTCGTTATAGTATGGTCCGGCGCAGGCCAGCCGGTGCTGATGACCGGGCCCGCAGTGACCGTATTCGACGGCGCCATCGAACTGCCCGACTGAACAGATCCAGAACGAAACGCAAGGAACAAGATGAAGCCCGATGACGTTGCCGCGTACCTGAAGGAACACCCGGAGTTTTTCGAGCATTACGCGGACATTGTCGCCGACGTGTTCATTCCGCACCCCCACGGCGGGCGCGCGATTTCGATCAGCGAGCGCCAGATCCTGACACTGCGCGAACGCGGCAAGCAGCTCGAAGGCAAACTCACCGAGATGATCCAGTTCGGCGAGGAAAACGACATCATCGGCGAGAAGGTGCACCGCCTGGTGCTGGCGCTGGTCGGCGCGCGCGACCTTGCCACCCTGCGCCATGCCGCCGATTTCAACCTGCGCGAGGACTTTGCGGTGCCGCATGTGGTCATGAAGCTGTGGCATCCGGCTGCGGACGACGGCGTGTCGGAAGCGACGCGTGTTTTTGCCGCGAGCCTGCTGCACCCGCATTGCGGGCCGCTGGCGATGGCCGACACCGCGGCCTTCTTCGGCGAAGCCGCACCGCTGCTGAAATCGTACGCCTATGTCGCCCTGCGCGGCGCCGACACTTTCGGCCTGCTCGCGCTGGCGAGCGAGGATGCGCAGCGTTTTTATCCCGAGATGGGTACCCTCTACCTGACCCGCATCGGCGAAATCATTTCCGCCTGCCTGCGGCGCCAGCTGGAACCGGCGTGACCGCCCGCGGGCGAAAATTCCCCGAAGCGCCCGCTGCGCCGATACTTCCGGCTTCCGCCGGACAACTCGACGGCTACATCCGCCACCTGACCCACGAACGCCGGCTGTCGGACCATACCGCGAAGAACTACCGCCGCGACATCGAGGCGCTGCTGCGTTACGCCGCCGGGCGCACCCCGGGCGAACTGACTGCCCACGACATCCGCCGCTGCATCGCGCAACTGCACGGCCGCGGCCTCGACGGCCGCAGCCTCGCGCGCATGCTCTCGGCCTGGCGCGGTTTTTACCACTACCTGGCCCGCGATCATGGCGCCGCGCAGAATCCCTGCATCGGCATCCGCGCGCCGAAAAGCGCCAAGCGCCTGCCGCATGCGCTGTCGCCCGACGAGGCGCGGCAACTGGTCGAGTTGAACGCCGATGATCCCCTGGCCGTGCGCGACCGCGCGATCCTTGAGCTGTTCTACTCCTCGGGCCTGCGCCTGTCGGAACTGACCGGCCTCGCGCCGGAGGACATCAATTTCTCCGATGCCACGGTGCGCGTTACCGGCAAGGGCAACAAGACACGCATCGTGCCGGTGGGCAGCCATGCCGTGCAGGCGCTGCAGGCCTGGCTCGCGCAGCGCGCGACGCTGCCGCTGGCCGACGCCCAGGCGCTGTTCGTCAATCCGAAGGGCCGGCGCCTCGCCCCGCGCGCGGTGCAGTCCTGCGTGCGCGCCCGTGCCCAGCAGCAGGGCATCGCCGCCCGCGTCCATCCGCACATGCTGCGCCATTCCTTCGCCTCGCATGTGCTGCAGTCGAGCAGCGACCTGCGGGCGGTGCAGGAAATGCTCGGCCATGCCAGTATCTCGACGACGCAGGTGTACACGCAGCTGGATTTTCAACACCTCGCGAAGATTTACGACGCCGCGCATCCGCGGGCAAAGAAAAAGTAGCGCGCAGCTTGGGCAAAGTGGGTAGGGTGGGCAAAGCGTAGCGTGCCCACCATTCAACATTCGGTGCGCCCGCGTGGGCACGCTGCGCTTTGCCCACCCTACATGAAGAACCCAAAAGCCCGCGATGCCGCACCATTTGCCGACAACAGAATGAATTTTCCCCATGCATAAACTGATCCTGAAGCCCGGCCGCGAGAAATCACTGAAACGCCGGCATCCCTGGGTATTTTCCGGCGCCATCGCCAAAGTCGAAGGCAAGCCGCAGCTCGGCGACAGCGTCGATGTGCGCTCCGCCGACGGCGCCTTTCTCGCGGTCGCCGCGTACAGCCCCGAATCGCAGATCCGCGCCCGCGTCTGGTCCTGGGCCGCGGGCGACATCGACGCCGCATTTTTCGCGCAACGCGTCGCGCGCGCCGCGGCGGCGCGCAGTGTTTCCGGCGGCGAAGGCGCGCGCCTGGTGCACGGCGAATCCGACGGTCTGCCCGGCGTTATCGCCGACCGTTACGGCGATACCGTGGTGCTGCAGCTGCTCAGCGCCGGCGCCGAACGCTGGCGCGGCGCGATCGCCGATGCGCTGGCGGCGCTGCCCGGCATCGCGCGCGTGATCGAACGTTCCGAGGCCGACGTGCGTGAACTGGAGGGCCTGCCGCCGCAGTCCGGCCTGTTGCGCGGCGAGCCTGCGGGAGGACCGCTGTCGGTGCGCGAACACGGCCTCGACTTCGCGGTCGACGCCGAACAGGGCCACAAGACCGGCTTCTACCTCGACCAGCGCGACAACCGCCTGCTGCTGCGCGGGCTGGTAAAGGACAAAACCGTGCTCGACTGTTTCTGCTACTGCGGCGGCTTCGCGCTGAACGCGC
>JALHND010000203.1:0-433 GCA_022843705.1 Burkholderiales bacterium | reverse complement strand
CGGTCACCGCGATCGACAGTTCGGGCCCGGCGCTGGCCGCGGCAAAGGCCAATGCCGAACGCAACCGTTTGCCCGGAGCCGAATGGCTGGAAGCCGACGTCTTCCAGGCCCTGCGCAAATTCCGCGATGAGGGCCGCAAGTTCGACCTGATCGTACTCGACCCGCCGAAATTCGCGCCCACCGCGGCCCACGCCGAGAAGGCCGCGCGCGCCTACAAGGACATCAACCTGCTCGGTTTCCGGTTGCTCAATCCCGGCGGTGTGCTGATGAGCTATTCCTGCTCCGGCGGCGTCAGTCCCGATTTATTCCAGAAAATCGTCGCCGGTGCGGCGCTGGATGCCGGGGTCGATGCGCGCATCGAGGGCTGGCTGCATGCCTCGGCCGACCATCCGGTGGCGCTGAATTTTCCGGAGGGGGAGTATTTGAAGGGATT
>JALHND010000202.1 GCA_022843705.1 Burkholderiales bacterium | reverse complement strand
GCGATGGGCGGACGCGAGACCGGCAGCATGGCCAACCTGCTGATCGGCCACCGCGACCTCAACGACGCCGCCGACCGCGCCGAAGTGGCGAAGCTGTGGGATGTGCCGGCAATTCCCGCCCGCCCCGGCAAAACCGCGGTCGAGATGTTCGAGGCCATCGGCCGCGGCGAAATCAAGGCGGTGTGGATCGCCTGCACCAATCCCGCGCAGTCGCTGCCCGCGCAGAATGCGGTGCGCGACGCGCTGATGAACGCGGAACTGGTGGTGCTGCAGGAAGCCTATGCCGACACCGAGACCGCGCCGTACGCCGACGTGCTGCTGCCCGCCGCCGCCTGGGGCGAAAAGGAAGGCACGGTGACCAACTCCGAGCGGCGCATTTCTCGCGTGCGCGCCGCCATCGCGCCGCCCGGCGAGGCGCGGCCCGACTGGCGCATCGTCTGCGATTTCGCGATGCGGCTCGAGCGCCGGTTGCACGGCCACAGCTCGGCGCGTTTCGCCTTCGACAATCCGCGGCAGATCTTCAACGAGTACCGCGAGATGACCCGCGGCCGCAACACCGACATCAGCGGCCTCGGTTACGCCACGCTCGATGCCAAGGGCCCGCAGCAGTGGCCCTATGCCATCGGCGCGCGCCAGGGCACGCCGCGTCTGTATGCGAACGGCGTGTTCCCGATTGCCGGCGGCCGCGCGCATTTCGCCGCCGTGCCGTACCGGCCAGTCGCCGAAAAAACCGATGCACGTTTCCCGGTCCGCCTCAACACCGGCCGCCTGCGCGACCAGTGGCATGGCATGACCCGCAGCGGCCGTGTCGCCCGCCTGTGGGCGCATGCCCCCGAACCGGCGGTCGCGCTGAACCCGGCCGATCTTGAGCGGCGCGGCCTGCAGGCCGGCGACCTGCTGCGCCTGGAATCGCGGCGCGGTGCGCTGCATGTGATCGCCGCCGCTGATGCCGGCATCGCGCCGGGGCAGGCTTTTCTGCCGATGCACTGGGGCAGCCGTTACCTCTCCGGCGCCGGCATCAATGCCCTGACGCTGCCGGTGACCGACCCCCGCTCCTTCCAGCCTGAACTGAAACACTGCGCGATCCGGCTGGTGAAGGCCGCGCTGCCCTGGCGGCTGGTTGCTTTCGGCACGCCGCGCGACGGCGATGCGCTGGCGCAGCTCGCGCGGGTGCAGGCCTGGCTGCCGCGTTTCGAGTTCGCATCCTGCGCGCTGACCGCCGATGCCGGCGGTGTGCTGCTGCGCGCCGCGGCCGGTACCGCGCCCGCGGCCGATGTGCTCGAAACCCTGCACGCCCTGTTCGAACTCGACGGCGACGACGTGCTGCGTTATGCCGATCCCGCGCGCGGCAACACCCGCCGCATCCGCCTCGACGGCGAACGCGTAACCGCGGTCTGCCTGACCGGCGACGGCAGCAGCGAATCCTGGCTGCGCGAATTCCATGCCCAGGGCCTGCCCGCCGCCGCACTCGGCGCGATGCTGCTGTCACCCAGCGCCCGCGCACCGGCCGGTGCCGCATCACGCGGCCGCATCATCTGCAGCTGCCACGGTGTCGGCGAAACCGCCATCGTCGATGCGCTGCAGGGCGCCGCCGGCGACGCCACGGCACGCCTCGGTTCGGCACAGCAGCAACTGCTGTGCGGCACCCAATGCGGTTCCTGCCTGCCGGAACTGCGCAAACTCGCTGCGGCCGCGGTGGCCGCAGCTTAGGACTCGCGATGAACTTGCGAAACAATCAACGGCCTCTCCCTCACCCCGACCCTCTCCCGGCGGGAGAGGGTGAAAAGCCCTTCTCCCTCCGGGACCAGGGAACACTGGAAGCGGAGCAGAAGGGTTGGGATGAGGGAAGATTTTCGCAAACTCGTAACAGACTTAAAAAAAGAAAACCACGCACATGAGCACAAAAAACCCAAGCGGTAAAGTCTGGCTGGTCGGCGCCGGCCCCGGCGACCCCGAACTGCTGACGCTGAAGGCCGCGCGTGTGCTCGGCGCCGCCGACGTCGTGCTGGTCGACGATCTGGTCGATCCGCGCATCCTCAGCCATGTGCGTCCCGGCGCACGCATCGTTGAAGTCGGCAAACGCGGCGGCTGCCGCTCGACGCCGCAGGCCTTCATCGAGAAGCTGATGGTTCGCCTCGCGCGCCGCGGCGCGACGGTGGTGCGGCTCAAGGGCGGTGATCCTTTTGTCTTCGGCCGCGGCGGCGAGGAAGTTGAAACACTGGCCAAAGCCGGCATCCGCTGCGAAGTGGTCAACGGCATCACCTCCGGCATCGCGGTGCCGGCGGCCCTCGGCATCCCCGTCACCCACCGCGACACCGCGCGCGGCGTGACCCTCGTCACCGGCCACACCCGCGACGGCTCCAGCCCCGACTGGGCGGCATTACGCGCCGGCGGCACCACGCTGGTGATCTACATGGGCATCCGAAAAGCAAAAGCGCTGGTCGAAGCGATGATTGCGGCAGGCTTCCCCGCCGACACGCCGGCCTGCGCGATCCAGAACGGCACGCTCGAAACCCAGGCCAGCGTGGTCTCGACCCTCGCCGCACTGCCCGCGGGCATCGCCGATGCCGGCCTCGGCAGCCCCGGACTGCTGATCGTGGGCGAGGTCGTGCGCCACGCCAGAACAGAAGCCCTCCCTTCCCGCCTACAGGCCGCATGAGCAGACAACCATGAACACACAGAAAATCGTCGTCATCGGCAACGGCATGGTCGGCCAGCGCTTCCTCGAACAGCTGACCAGCCGCATGGGCAGCGACCAGGTTGAGGTCACGGTATTCTGCGAGGAACCGCGCGCCGCCTACGACCGCGTGCAGCTCACCAGCTTTTTCGCCGGCAAGTCGGCGATCGACCTCAGCGTCGTGCCCGAACGTTTTTTCGAGGACAAGGCGATCACGCTGCGCCTGAACGATCCGGTGATCGCCATCGATCGCAGCAAAAAAACCGTCAGCTCCGCGCGTTACCGCGACGTGCCCTACGACAAGCTGGTGCTCGCCACCGGCTCCTATCCCTTTGTGCCGCCGATCCCCGGCCACGACCGCCGCGGCTGCTATGTCTACCGCTCGATCGAGGACCTCGAGGTGATCCGCGCCGCCGCGAAAAAATCGCGCATCGGCACCGTCGTCGGCGGCGGCCTGCTCGGCCTCGAGGCAGCCAAGGCGCTGAAGGACCTCGGCCTCGAAACCCATGTCGTCGAATTCGCGCCGCGGCTGATGGCGGTGCAGCTCGACGAGGCCGGCGGCAGGCTGCTGCAGCGGAAAATCGAAACGCTGGGCGTCACCGTGCACACCTCGAAAAGCACGAAGGAAATCGTCAACGGCGAGGCCCACCCCCACCGCATGGTCTTCGCCGACGGCTCGGCGCTGGAAACCGACCTGATCGTCTACTCCGCCGGCATCCGCCCAAATGACGCGCTGGCACGCGCCGCGAAACTCGCGGTCGGCGAACGCGGCGGAATCGGCATCGACGGGTACTGCCGCAGCTCCGACCCCGACATCTACGCCATCGGCGAATGCGCGCTGTGGAACGGCCGCATCTTCGGCCTGGTGGCCCCCGGCTACCAGATGGCCGAAGTCGCCGCGCGCCATGTCGCCGGCGAAACCGGCATGACCTTCGGCGGCGCCGACATGAGCACCAAGCTGAAGCTGATGGGCGTCGATGTCGCCTCGGTCGGCGACGCGCTGGGCAAGACGCCGGGCGCCCTCGACTACGTCTACACCGACCCGCTGCAGGGCATCTACAAGAAGCTGGTGGTATCCGGCGACGGCAAACAGCTGCTGGGCGCGATCCTCGTCGGCGACGCCGCCGAATACAACGGCCTGCTGCAGATGACGCTGAATGCGATCCCGCTGCCCGAACATCCGGAGAACCTGATCCTGCCGGCGCGCGAAGGCGGCAAGGATGGACAAAAAAGCGGGCTCGGCGTCGACCTGCTGCCGGCCACCGCCTTGATCTGCTCCTGCAACAACGTCAGCAAGGGCGCGATCTGTGACGCCGTGGCCGCCGGCTGCACGACCGTCGGCGCGCTGAAAAAGGAAACCAAAGCCGGCAGCAGCTGCGGCGGCTGCGCGCCTATGGTCAAGCAGATCCTCGACGCGGAACTGCGCCGGCAGGGCGTCGAGGTCAAGAACCACCTCTGTGAACACTTTCCGTACTCGCGCCAGGAACTGTTCCACCTGGTGCGCGTCGGCGGCCTGAAGACCTTCGATGACCTGCTCGCCAGACACGGCAGCGGCCACGGCTGCGACATCTGCAAGCCGGCGGTGGCCTCGATCCTCGCATCGACCTGGAACGAATACGTGCTGAAGCCCAAACACGCGCCGCTGCAGGACACCAACGACCGTTTCCTCGCCAACATGCAGAAGGACGGCACCTACTCCATCGTGCCGCGGGTGCCCGGCGGCGAGATCACGCCGGAAAAACTGATCGTGCTCGGCGCCGTGGCCAAAAAGTACAAGCTCTACACCAAGATCACCGGCGGCCAGCGCATCGACCTCTTCGGCGCGCGGATGGAACAACTGCCGCTGATCTGGCGCGAACTGGTCGACGCCGGCTTCGAATCGGGCCACGCCTACGGCAAGGCGCTGCGCACCGTGAAATCCTGCGTCGGCAGCACCTGGTGCCGCTACGGCGTGCAGGACTCGGTGGGCATGGCGATCCACCTTGAAAACCGCTACCGCGGCCTGCGTTCACCGCACAAGCTGAAAATGGGCGTCTCCGGCTGCACCCGCGAATGCGCCGAAGCGCAGGCCAAGGACGTCGGCATCATCGCCACCGAAAA
>JALHND010000201.1 GCA_022843705.1 Burkholderiales bacterium | reverse complement strand
TAGGGCTGCTGGGCGCCGATGTCGTAGCTGACGCCGAACAGGTCGACCCCGGCGTTTGCGCTGCGCAGGGCGTCGATCCAGTTGATGCGCTGCTCCTCGCCGATGAAGCCGGCGGCTTCGAGCTGCCGGTACTTGTCGACGTACTGGACGATGATGCCCTTTTCGTCGCCGGAACGCTGCATCCGGGTTTGCGCTTCGCGCAGCTGGACCTGCTGGCGGGTCAGTGTGGTCTGTGACTGCTTGCGCAGCAGGTCGGTGTAGTACACCGCCCCCGCCGCCGCCGCGATGATCACGGCCAGCAGGATCAGCGGGCCGCGCAGGGCCTTGAGTTCTTCGCCGTTCATGAGGCTTGCCTGAGTGTCACGACGATGCGGAAATCGGCGTTGCCGCCCTGTGCCGGCGCATCCGAGGTGTTGCCCGACAGGGCGGTGCCCGGGCTGACATTGAGCGGCAGCTGCACCACGCGCACGCTCTCGACCGCCGGGTCCTCGCGCAGGCGTTCAGCCAGCGCGTTGATCGACAGGATGGCCTGGCGGAAATCCCCCTTGAAGTCGCGCACCTGGCCCGCCAGCAATCCGCTGTGCCGCCGCAGCGCCGGTGCCGGTCCGGCGGTTGCTGCGGTCTGGCGCGGTGCGGCGGAGGTTCCGGCCTGCCCGCCGGCCTCGAATTCGCCCGGCCGATACTGCCAGCCGAGTTCAGTCAGCATGATTTCGGGGCTGGGTGCCAGCGCACGGCCGACGACCTGCAGGAAGGGTTCCGGGGAGGTCGCCGAGCTGCGCAGTTTTTCGGCGAGCTCGGTGGCGCGCTTGAGGTTGTCGGCCGAGGTCGGGGCCGCCGGGAACTGCAGGGTCGCGGCCTGGTACTCCGCATTGACCCGGGTGGTCTTGCGCACGATGTCGTCGATGTTTTCCTGGGTCGAAAACTGCTGCCAGAGATTGGCTCCGGACCATGCCAGCCCGATGCAGGCCACGGCCGCACTGGCGGCATACAGCCGGTGGCGCGCCCGGTAGCGGCGATAACCCGCGGTGATCGCGGGCGATGCCAGGTTGTTTTCCGGTGTGCTGCGGCCGAGGAGCTGCAGGTAGATGACCGCCGGCGAGATGCCGATCAGCGCAGGATCCAGCCGGAGGCGTTTCGCAATCTCGTTGCGCCCCAGGGCACTGCATTGCAGGCTGGTGTTTTCCTCGCTGATCTGGCGCGGTATGTCGCCGAGCTGGTCACCGTGATCGAGGAACACGACGCTGACCGGTTCATCCAGTGTCGCCGCGCGAAGCGCGTGCAGGTAGAGCCGGGTATTGGAGATTTCGTCAACGATCGCGCGGCTCTGCACGACCGTCGCGGCATCCCCCCGGCTCAGCCGGCTCAGGCGGAACGCGCCTTCCCGGAAAAACGTCAACCGGATTCCCGCGGGATGCGCGGCGACCAGCAGCAGGTTTCCGGCCTTGTTGTCGAGCAGGCCGAGGATGCCGGAAGTCACCATCGGCAGCAGGAAGATGCCGCCGACCGGCAGCCCGCATTCGATCAGCACGCCGAGCCAGGGGGCGACGATTTCCGGATTGGTCAGCGCGGCGAAGAGGAAACGGTCATCGCGCCGCTTGCTGCTGTCCCTGCCGATCAGCGACGCCGCGCAGTAAGGGGAGGTGCGGTAATACTGCCGCAGCTTGCGCTCGACCATCTGCGCGCGATCCGAACCCGTGGCATGGGGCAGCGTATCGAAGCGGTAATCCTCCTCCACCGCATCGACGATGATGAAGGCCGGGATGTTGCCGCAGGCGGCGGCGTAGGCACTGAATTCCGCGATGCCGGCTTCGTCATCGGCAAAAACCTCGCAGTCATGGAGGCTGCCGCCGCGCCAGCGCGCGACTGTGGTGCGGTTCGCCGAGATGCAGATCAGGAGTTTGCTGGCCATGGATGGGAGGGCGACCCGCGGCTAAAATTGCAGTTTGCCGAGAATATCATAGACGGGTCCGAGCACCGCCCAGATCACGAAGGCGATCATGCCGCCCAGTATCAGGGTCAATGCCGGGCCGAGCATTTTCATGCCCTTGTCCACCGAATCCTTGACGTCACGATTGTAGAAATAGGTGATATTGCCCAGCGCCACGTCGAGTGCGCCGGTGGTTTCCCCCACCCGCAGCATGCGGATCACCAGCGGCGGGAACAGGCCGAGGTTGTTGAACGACTCCGTCATGCCGTCGCCGGCGGCGATCTGCTGGGCCGCGCGGTTCAGGCCGTCGGCCACCACGCGGTTGCCGACCACTTCCTCGCTGATGCGGATGCCCTCGAGCACCGTGATGCCCGAGCGGTACATCAGGCCGAACACGTTGGTGAAGCGGGACAGGATGATTTTCTGCAGGATCGGGCCGATCACCGGCAGGCGCAGCTTGGCGTAGTCCCACAGGTAGGCGGCCTTGCCGGAGCGGCGCACGGTGACCGTCAGCGCAACGATGGCGGCCACGGGCGCGAGCAGGATCGGCAGCCAGAAATTCCCGGCGAAGCCCGACACGGCGAGCAGCGCGCGGGTCTGTACCGGCAGTTCCATGCCCATCGACTTGAACAGCTGGGCGATCTGCGGCACCAGGAAAATCAGCAGTGCCGCCATCACGCCCAGCACCACCACCAGCGTCAGCGCCGGATACATCAGCAGGCGCCGCGTCTGCGAGATCAGTTCGTCCTGCCAGCGGATGGTGTCGGCGAGGTTTTTGAACACCTCGGGCAGCTGGCCCGACTGTTCGCCGGCACGGATCAGGCTGACGAAAACCTTGTCGAACACGTCCGGGTTCGAGGCCATGCACTGCGACAGCACGCTGCCGGCCTCCATTTCCTCGGTCATGGCCGTCAGCACTTCGCGGAAGCGCGGAGTGTCGATCGTGTCGCGCATGTCGCGCAGGCCGTCGATGATCGGAATGCCGGAGCGCACCATCTGCTCCATGTCGAAGCAGAAGTTGACGAGATCCTGGCGCGTGATGCGGCCGCCGGAGGAAATGGAGGTCTGGCGGTCGACCTGCTTGCAGGTGATCAGGTCGAGCCCCATCCGCCGCAGGCGCAGCTCGAGATCGACTTCGTTGACGGCCTCCAGCCCGCCCCGGGCCGGCTGGCCGGTCTTGTCGATCGCCTTGTACTGGAAGGAGGGCACGTTGTGCTCGGCGGATCAGGCGCGCATCACTGGCGCAGCCTGCCGGTCAGGTCCACCGAGCGCGCGACTTCCGCGAGGCTGGTGCTGCCATCGACGACGCGGGCGATGCCCTCCTCGGCGAGCGAGCGGAAACCCTTCAGCGCGGCCTCGGCCCGCAGTTCCTTGGCGGTGGCGCGGCGCGCGACCAGTTCATCCATGTCGCTGTCCATCACCAGCAGTTCCATGATCGGCGTGCGGCCGCGGTAACCCTTGTTGGCGCAGTGCTTGCAGCCGACGGGACGGTAGAGGAAGGACGCCGAATCGGCCGCGTTGCCGAGCAGCGCGCGTTCTTCCTGGGAGGGGGCGTAGGCCTCCTTGCAATGGGTGCACAGCAGGCGCACCAGGCGCTGGGCGATGATGCCGATGATGTTGCCGGCCATGATGTCGGGCTGGATGCCGATGTCGAGCAGACGGGGGAAGGCGCCCAGCGCCGAGTTGGTGTGCAGCGTGGTGAACACCTGGTGGCCGGTCATCGCCGCGCGGAAGGCCATTTCCGCGGTTTCCTTGTCGCGCACCTCGCCGACCAGGATGATGTCCGGGTCCTGGCGCATGATCGAGCGGATGCCGTTGGCGAAATCCATGCGCGCCACCTCGTTGACCGAGGTCTGGCGCATCAGCGTCAGCGGATATTCCACCGGATCTTCCAGCGTCATGATGTTGACGGTCTCGTCGTTGACCTGGGCCAGCAGCGAGTAAAGCGTCGTTGTCTTGCCGCTGCCGGTGGGGCCGGTGACGACGAGGATGCCCTCCGGGCGCGCCAGCATGAGTTCCAGCTTGTTCATGGTCTCGGCCGGCAGGTTCATGCGGTCGAGGTTGACGATGGATTTTTCGCGGTCCAGCACGCGCAGCACGATGTTCTCGCCGTAGATGGTCGGCTGGGTCGACACGCGGAAATCGACCGGCCGGCCGTTCAGCATCAGCGACAGCCGTCCGTCCTGGGGGGCGCGCGTCTCCGCGATGTTCATGTCGCTGACCACCTTCACCCGCACCGTGATGCCGGGCATGTAGGTCTTGTGCAGGCTGCGCACCGTTTCGAGCACGCCGTCGATGCGGTAACGGATGCGCATGAAGGCGTATTCGGGTTCGAAATGGATGTCCGAGGCGCCGCGCTTGACGGCATCGACCAGGATGGCGTTGACCAGGCGCACCATCGGCTGGGTGTATTCGTCATCGCCGACGGCCAGGCTCTCGTAGTCGATTTCCCCGGTCTCGATCTCGGCGAGGATGCCGTCGACCGAAAGCTCGTGGCCGTAGAACTGGTCGATGACGTCGCCGAGCTGGGCTTCGGCCGCCAGTTGTGTCTTCAGTTCGACCTGGGGGCCGAGTATCGCGCGCAGCTGGTCGAGCGCGACGACGTTGAAAATCTCGGTCGTCGCGATGGTCAGCACCTGCTCCAGCGGATCGTAGGCGATCGGCAGCACGCGGTTGCGCCGCGCGAAATCCTCAGGCACCAGGCTCAGCGCCTCGGGATCGGCAACCACCTGCGCGAGGTCGATGGATTCCTGGCCGACGGTCCGCGCCATGATGTCGCGGATCGCGGTTTCGGTGACGAAACCCAGCCGCACCAGCAGGCGGCCGATCGGGATGTTGCTGTTGCGCTGCTCGGCGAGCACGATCGCGAGCTGATCCTTGGTGATCAGCCCCTGCTGTACCAGCAGTTCACCCAGCCGCAGTTTTTTCCGTTGTTCGGCCATCGTGGC
>JALHND010000200.1 GCA_022843705.1 Burkholderiales bacterium | reverse complement strand
GCGCCAGCCGTGCGTACCAATCCGCTGCGCCCGGGGCATATCTCGGTGGACATGTGGAAAACCGCGGCAACGCCGCACATCCTGCACGCCACCGAGCCCGATCCCACCGGTGGCCCGAAGCAGATCCACCCCCTGCCCGGCGGCACGGTGTTCCGCATCAGCGAGATCGCGCCCGAGACCGAAGCGATCCGCAATATTTCACCGGAGCAGTCGAAGGCGGTTTTCGAGGCGATGGGCAACCGCAATGCCACCACCGCCGGTTCGGCCAAGGGCCGCCATCCCTTCATGCACCGCACGCAGACCATCGACTATGCGGTGGTGCTGAAAGGCGAAGTGACGATGCTGCTCGACGACCAGGACGTGGTGCTGAAGGAAGGCGACGTCGTCATCCAGCGCGGCACCAACCACGCCTGGAGCAACCGCTCGGACAAGCCGGTGCTGATGCTCTATGTGCTGATCGATGGCCAGTTCGACGAGGAACTGCAGGGGCATTTCGGGGCCGGCGGACACTGAAGGGCTGCGAGGAGTAAGGAGCGAGGAGCTAGGTGTGAGGTGTGAAAACCGCAGCGCCATCCGGGTCACCAATCACTCGTAGCCCGGATGCGCCCCGAAGGAAGTCCTCCTGGGGGAGAGCGAAGCGTAATCCGGGCTACGGCACTGTCGACACGATTCCGGATTCCGCCACGCGCTTTGCGCGTCCGGAATGACGATGGTGGTCATTACAACAGTCTCGTAGCCCGGATGCAGGCCGTCAGGCCGGAATCCGGGAATACTCGACCTCAGAAACTGACATCGGTGCTTCTCCCCGGATTACGCTTCGCTTCATCCGGGCTACAACACCGCCTGGGATCAAGGTTGCGGGTCAAAATCCATAAAGCTTCGCCGGATTGTCCACCAGTATCCGCTCCCGCAGCGCTTCACTCCCCGCCAGGTCGTTGACCCAGTCGAGCAGCGCCGCATCGTCGGGCAGGTTTTTTTTCAGCGAGGGATGCGGCCAGTTCGTGGCGTAGAGCATGCGTTCGGGCGCAGCGTGGATCAGCTCTTTGGCTGACGCGGCAGCATCGGCGTAATCCGGCGCGCCGGTTTTCGAGCCGTGGTACGGCGCCGAGAGTTTGACCCAGCAGCGGCCGCCATCGATCAGGCTGCGCATCGATTTCCAGCCCGGATCGTCCGCCGCCACCGGCTGCGTGAAGCGGCCGATGTGGTCGATGACGATGTCGCAGGGCAACGCCTTCAGCAGCGCCGCACGCCCGGCGAGTTCGCCGCCCTCGCACTGGATCTGCACATGCCAGCCGTGGGGCGCGACACGCGCGGCCATTTCCCTGAGGGTGTCCCAGCTGACGCCGCCGTAGGGCAGCAGGTGGTAACGGATGCCGCGGATGCCGGCGGCGGTGAGCTCTGCGATATGTTTGTCGCTGTCTTCAGGCAGCACGATCGCCACGCCGCGGGTCTGGTGCCGGTCATCGGCCAGCGCCTTCATCGCCGCCAGCGTGCAGCGATTGTCGCGGCCGTAGGCGGCGGGTTGCACGATCACCGTGCGCGTGATGCCGAGGCGTTCACGCAGTTTGCGGTACTCGGCCATGGTGCCCGGCATCGACGGCAGGTTGGTGCCGGGCATGACGCTGTAACCCGGCTCGAAGATGTGCATGTGGGTGTCGCAGGTGCCGGGCGGGGATGGCAGGCGGGGTCGGGTGTGGATCATGTCGATTCAGTGATCAAACAGTCGAAACTTCAATTCGTCATTCCGGCGAAAGCCGGAATGACGGTTTAGGTTTGCTCTTTTCGTCGGAGTGACGGCAATCCAGGTCAAAGCAGCGGATCGTCATGCCCGGTCGCCGTGCCGGAATCCGCCACCTGCGAGGCATGTTGCGCGACCTGCAGCGGAACACCCAGCGACTCCGCCATCTCCAGCACCAGGTGCAGGTCCTTGCGCAGGTTGGGCAGCGGCGCGTCGGGGGCCGTGGTTTCGAGCATGCCTTTCCAGCGCGGCCCGAGATCGTGCCAGACCTGCAGCACGGCGCTGTTGGCGAGGCCCTGCTTGAGCACGGTTTTCATGATTTCGGGATCAACACCGCCGGCCTTGCCCAGCGCGAGGCCTTCGAGCAGCGCCATCACGTTGACGCCGAACACCAGCTGGTGCGCGAGTTTTGCGGCCTGGCCGCTGCCGACGGGGCCGCAGTGGGTGATGTCGCGCGCGAACACGCGCAGCACCGGCAGCGCGCGTTCGAGCGTGCGTTCGCTGCCGCCGACCATCAGGCTCAGCGCGCCCTCCTTCGCGGCGAGGATGCCGCCGGAGATGGGGATGTCGAGGGTGTCGCCGCCCTTCGCCGCGATCTGCATCGCGACCCGCTGCACCGGTTCGGGGCCCAGCGTGCTGCCGGTTGCAAAGATGCCGCCGCGCGGGAAAGCGTCGAGCAGCCCGTCCTTGCCGGAGACGATGGCGTCGGTCTGCGCGGCATCCGACACCAGGCTGATGATCAGGTCGCTCTGCTCGGCAAGCTCCACCGGCGCCTTGCAGGCCTGCGCGCCGAGTGCGGCGAGTTCACGCACCGGTTCGCGGCGCAGGTCGTACACCGCCGTGTGGTAACCGGCCTTCAGCAAGAGTTCGCTGACCGGCCGGCCCAGCGCGCCGAGGCCGATGACACCGACGCGCATCTGCGGCCGTTGCATCTATTGCGCCTTGATGCCGGCGTCGCGGATCACCTTGCTGTAGCGGGCGACTTCGCTTTTGAGGTATTCGCGGAACTGCTCGGGCGTGTCGAGCACGAGGTCGACGCCCATGCCGGTGAGTTTGTCCTTGGTGGCAGGCACGTTGAACAGGCGCGCGGTATCACGCTGGATGCGCATCACCAGTTCCGCCGGCATGTTGGCCGGGCCGAGCAGGCCGAACCAGGTGGCGATGGCGTAATCCTTGAAGCCGGATTCGGCGACAGTCGGGATGTCCTTGGCCAGCGGCGAACGCTTGCTCCAGGTGTTGGCGAGTCCGCGCAGACGGCCGCTGTTGACGTGCGGCACGGCCACCGGCAGGTTGCCGAACATGATCGGAATCTGGCCGCCGATGGTGTCGGCGAGCGCGGGATTCTCGCCCTTGTACGGCACGTGGGTGATCTTGATGCCGAGCTGGACCGCCATCAGTTCACCCGCCATGTGCGGCGAGGAGCCGACGCCGCCGGAACCGAAGGTGATCGGCTCCTTGCTCTTTTTCGCGAGCGCGATGAATTCCCTGAAGGTTTTCGGCGGGAAGGACGGATGCACCACCATCAGCAGCGGCGTGTAGCCGGTCAGCGTGATCGGCGTGAAGTCGCGCATGGTGTCGTAGGCGGCCTTGCCGTAGAGTGCCGGCGCGACCGCGAGGCTGGTCTGCGGCGTAATCATCAGCGTATGGCCGTCGGGCGGCGACTTGGCCACCAGCTCGGCGGCGATCATGCCGCTGGCGCCGGGGCGGTTTTCGACCAGCACGTTCTGCTTCCAGTCGGCGGTGAGGCTCTGCGCCAGTGTGCGCGCGACGATGTCGGTGCTGCCGCCGGCACCGAAACCGACGAGGATGCGCACGGGTTTGGACGGGAAGGACTGCGCGGCCGCTGCAGCGGCAAACAGTGACAGCGCGATGGCGGTGATACCGGTCGTGATTTTCATTGTTGTTCTCTTCCTGAGGGTGCGGGCATTGTGTGGAGGGGACCGGATGCTGTCAATCCGCAGGATGCGACCAATGCAACCAATCGGCCATTCCAGCGCGCCCGTAAGGAAGTCCCCTTGTGGGAGAAACCGGAATCCCGCAAACAGGGTCGGCATGTCCTTTCTGGATTCCGGATCGCGCGATGCGCGTCCGGAATGACGGTGATGGCAAATTCAACGGCCATCGGCCACTCAAAACCGTCATTCCGGCGCAAGCCGGAATCCAGGCAACGACGGATGGGAATACCACCTCCGTCGCCGGACCCCGGCGTCCGCAGGGGCAACGGTTTGAGCGCTTGGATTATTCGAAAACTCAGGCCGCGTGGATTTTCATCGCCGCCGCCGCAATCGGCCTCGCCCAGTCCGGCACCCGCGGCAGATCCTGCGGGTTGAGGATGCGCCCGCGCGCCATGTGCAGCAGCAGTACCGGTTTGGGTGCCTTGCCCGCGGCAGGATCGGCTTCGAGGCTGTTGTCATAAACCCGCAGCGAGGCCAGCACCGGCAGCAGCATGACCAGGTTGAGCCGGCTGTGTTCGAAGCGGCGGCGTATGGCCTCTTCGGGTATGTCATGGCCGCCACGCGCAACGCGGGCACGCACCCGCGCGAGATGCAGTTCGGGTGTCGCCAGCCCCGCGTACCAGACATGCACATCGATGCCCTGCCCCGCGGCGCCAATCAGCATGCGCGGCAACGTGGACGCGCCGAGCGTGGTTTCGAAAACAAAATCCAGCCTGCCGGCGATCGCGCGCTCCAGCAGATGACGGCCGCGGTGCCAGGCTGCGCTGTTGGCCTGCAACTGGCTCAGGCCGGGATTGGCGCGCCTCAGTTCCGCAGCCGCTTCGTCGGGGTTGTAGTAGTCGGCGCCTTTGTCGCGGAATGCCGCACCGGCGATGCTGCTTTTGCCGGCACCGTTGACGCCGGCCAGAACATAGATATTCGGCACCGGCCGCGCCCTGCCCGGTCCTGATCAGCGCCGCTTGCGCGCCGCCTTGACCGCCGCCCGCCCCAGTTCCGCGGGCGTGGCATTGAAGGCGACCGCCATCGCCTTGCGCGCCTGCGGCGTCTGCATGCGCGCCAGCAGCACATCGTATTCGGCGGCCAGATCATTCAATGCCGGCGCACGATCTTTGGTAAGCGCCACGAATTCATCGTAGGCCAGCAGCACCGCCTTGGGTGTTTCGTGGCGGGTGATGGCCACGGCGC
>JALHND010000199.1 GCA_022843705.1 Burkholderiales bacterium | reverse complement strand
CAACAACTCATGGAAATGCAGCGGATCATCGATGCGGAAAAGAGCGATCTCTTCGATGTGCTCGCGCATGTCGCCTGGGCGCTGGCGCCGCAGACGCGCGACGAGCGCGCGGCGCGCGCGATGGCCATCGTCAGCACGCATTTCAATTCAAGGCAGCAGGTGTTCATCGACTTCGTGCTGTCGCATTACGTCAGCGTCGGTGTGGAAGAACTCGATTCCGAAAAGCTGACACCGCTGCTGCGCCTGAAATACCACGACTCGCTGGCGGATGCGGTGGCTGATCTGGGGCAACCGGAAGAGATCGGTCAGGTGTTCAGCGGATTCCAGAAATACCTGTACGAGCCGCAGACTGCGGCCTGAGCAGCACATGGCTGACGCGCCACGTTCCCGCAAGAGAATCTACGCTCTCTCCGCCGCCGCCGGCTTTCTGATTGCCGCGGCCTGGGTTCTCCATGCCGTGTTCACTTCGAGCAGTTCCACCGCGGCGATCGGCCTGATCTTTGTGCCTTTCTATGGCCTCGGCGGAGCGCTTCTCGGCTGCGCGGTGGCCTATGTCGGATTTGCGTTGTCCGACGCACTGGCCGGCCGCAAGGCCTGGCACAGCGCCCCGGTGCTGGTTTCCGGCCTGCTGCTGGCCGCCGCTGCGCTGTTCGCCAGCGCGCTGCTGCAGCAGCGCCACGCGCTGGCGGTGGCTTCGGATCCGCGGGCGACGCCGGAGATGCTGGAGGAGATCAGCCGTTCCTGGATTCCGCTGTGGCGCAGGAATGTCGATATCGCGCTGATCAAAAACCCGGCGGCGCCGGCCGCGCTGCTGACCGCGGTGGTTGAAGACGGGCGCGATGGTTATCTGGTCTCGCTGGCCGGCGCGCATCCCCATACGCCGCTGCCGGTGCTGGAGAAAATCGCGGCGGGCCCCCTCGGGTATGAGCGCATGGGCGGGCTGGCGACCCACCCGCGCATCACGCCGGCAATGGTGGAGCGGCTGGCGAACGTCAGCCGCGGCGATTTCCAGCATGACGTGGAATACAAGTTGTACCAGACCTATGTGCTGGCTGCGTTGCTGCGCAATCCGGCGATATCGCAGGATGCATTCGACCGCATTGCCGCGCGCGAGTCGCCGGAATATTTCCTCGCCCATGCGGTGCTGCGTTCGCCGCGCGCGAGCTGCAGACAGGTGGCGCGTGCGGGTTCCACCGGCGGCGAGGTGCTTCACAACACCGCGCTGTCGGAACTGAAGCGGCGCGGCTGCTGAGGCCGCTCAGGCGGCTGCGGCGAGACGGGTGCGGCGGTAGGTTTCCTGGATGGCCCAGGCGTCGTGGCTGGCGCGATGGCGGCGGCCGGCCATGTCCTCGATCACGCGCTGCCGGACGGGATGCCAGTGGTCCATCTGGAATTCGGAGAGGATCAGTTCCAGCGGACTGACGCGGAAGGCCATGTCCATCCGCGCGGCATGGAACAGCGTGGTCAGCCAGGGACGGTCGACCACCCAGCCGTCGGAGTAGAGGGTTTTGCCCGCGAGCAGCGTGTTGAGCTGTGATGCGACTTCGCGCAGCGGCTTGCCGTGGGTTTCAAGCATGTCGCGGCTGATGCCGTGGATTTTTTCGGCCTCGCTGTCCCAGAACGTCCAGTCCGGCGCGGGACGGATCAGCGCGCAGTACTTGACGAGGTCATCCAGCGCGACACCGATCTCGATCGGATAACTCGCCGGCCCGAATCCCGAGGCTTCGATGTCGATGATCGGCGGATTGCGTTGCGGTGCCATCTGCAGGGGAGCGGGTCGGGTTCGGGAGGCATGCATCATAACCGCAGGTACCGGAGCCGTGTTTTCACCGGCATGTCCGCATGTTGTGTGCCACCGGCCACCATCCGCAATTCCGCTTGACGCCTGCCCGGTGGTGCGAGACTGTAAGCCGCAGCGCGGTCATCCGGCCCGCGGACGATGGAGGAGAAAAAAATGAATCAGCGGATCATGGCCCTGTCATGGGCAGTGTTGTGTTGCGGCCTGGCAACGCCGGCGGTTGCGGCACAGGGCTGGGCGCCGTCCCGGCCGGTGGCTTTCATCGCCGGTTCGGCGGCGGGCGGCAGTCTCGACCTGACGGCGCGCACCCTGCAGCGCATCTGGGAGCAGAACCAGACGGTGAAGCCGCCGGTGATCGTGATCAACAAGCCGGGTGCCGGCAACAGCGTGGCCTGGAACTATCTGAACGAACGTGGTGGTGACGGCCATGCGGTGGCCATAGGCACGACGAATCTGGTGTCCAATCCGGTCATGGGGGGCAACCTGGCCGGATTCAGCGACGTCACGCCGCTGGCGCTGCTGTTCGACGATTATTTCATCCTGATGGTGCGCGCCGATTCGCCGCTGAAGTCGCTGGCCGACGTCAAACAGCGGCTGCAGCAGGATCCGGGTGCGCTGGCGATCGGGTTTGGTCCGGGCATCGGTGCCGGTTCGCATTCGGCGGCGGCGGTGGTGGTCAAGGGCATGGGCATCGACGTGAAGAAAAGCCGGATGATTCCCTACCGTTCGGCGGGCGAGGCGGTCACCGCGATGCTCGGCGGGCAGATCGAGATCGTCAGCGGCACCGCGGTCAATGCGCCGCCGTTCATCGCCGCCGGAAGGGTGCGTGCGATAGCGATCATCGCGCCGCAGCGGCTGTGGGGTTCGCTGGCGAACGTGCCGACGGCGAAGGAGCAGGGCGTGTCCGCGACTTTCACCAACTGGCGCGGCGTGGTCGGTCCCAAAGGCATGCGCAAGGAACAAGTCGATTTCTGGGTCAGGGCGCTGAAGTCCGCCAGTGACAGCGATGCGTGGCAGAAGGACCTCGAGCGCAATTTCTGGAAGGCGAATTTCCAGAGCGGCGCGCAGTTCGACAAATTCCTGCGCGCGGAGCTCGGCACTTTCCGCTCGATCTGGGCCGACATCGGCAGCAAATGAGGATGCCGGGAAAATCGATGGCCACAAAAGCACCGAACATCCTGCTGATCACCTCGGACCAGCAGCGCGCGGACTGCAACGGTTTCGAGAATCCGCTGATCCGCACACCGCACATCGACCGCCTGGCGCGCGAGGGCACGCGTTTTTCGGCCAGCATCACGCCGAACCTGGTGTGCCAGCCGTCCCGCGCGTCGATCCTGACCGGCATGTTGCCGCTGACCCACGGTGTCTGGGACAACGGCGTCGACCTCGAGCCGCGCATCGGCGAGGCGGGGTTTGCAGGCGCGCTGGCGGCGAAAGGTTATGACACCGCGTTCATCGGCAAGGCGCACTTCGCGACCAAGGCAACCTTTGCGCCGACCGGCACGCCGGAGTGCAGCAGGAGCCAGGCGAAATACGGACCGGACTGGACCGGGCCGTACATGGGTTTTCGCCATGTCGAACTCGCGGTGGTTGGCCATCTGCACCGCACGCGGCCGCTGGAGGAGCCGCCTGCGGGCCATTACGAGCGCTGGCTGAAGGCGCGCGGCAACGGCGAGGGCATTGCCTTGTGGGGGCAGGAGACGCGTACCGGCAGCGGCGCCGCGCAGACCTGGTTCTCGGCGCTGCCGGCTGCCTGGCACAGCAGTACCTGGGTGGCGGACCGCGCGATCGAACGCATTGCCCGCCGCGACCGCGACCGGCCGCTGTGCATGTGGGCCTCGTTTCCGGATCCGCACCATCCCTTCGACTGTCCGGAGCCCTGGAGCCTGATGTATGACCCGAAGGACATGAAGCTGCCGAAACACCGCCAGCGCGACTTCGAGCGCCGGCCGTGGTGGCACAAGGCTTCGCTCGAAGGCGTGCCGCAGCTCGCCGATCCGGTGATGCTCAAGTTCCGTGCCCAGGGTTCGCGCGTGCCCGACCAGTCGGATGCGCAGCTCGCTGAAATGACCGCGAACTACTACGGCATGATTTCGCAGATCGACCACAATGTCGGCCGCATCCTCGATGCGCTGGAAACACACGGCTGTGCCGAGGACACGCTGGTCATCTACACCACCGATCACGGAGAACTGCTGGGCAACCGCGGGCTGTACCTCAAGGGACCCACGCCGTACGAGGACCTGCTGCGGGTGACGCTGGTTGCGCGCGGCCCCGGTGTCAAGCGCGGCCAGGTGGTGGCGGAACCGGTGTCGACCATGGACGTTGCGGCCACCGTCTGCGAGGCGGGTGGCGCGCGGCTGCCGGAAGACGCGCAGAGCCGCAGCCTGCTGCCGCTGCTGGCCGGCAAGGCGCAGGCGCGGGATGCGGCCTACAGCGAATGGCATGTGCATCCTTCACGCTGTGGCGTCGGCCTGCAGCTGCGCACCGTGCGCACGCGCACCCACAAGTGCACCTTTGAACTCGGTTCGGGGGCGGGCGAGCTGTACGACCTGGTCAACGATCCGGACGAAATGCACAACCGCTTCGATGATCCCGCCTTCGCCAAGGTGCGCCGGGAGCTGGAGGATCTGATGCGCGCGAGGCCCGGCAGGCTGCGTGACGATCTGGCGGAACCGATCGGCATGGCCTGATGGGGGTTGTGTCGAGGGTGCTCTATAAGTTATTGATTATATTTATATTTTTGTAATGACTGATCCTGTCGCCGGATTCAAGCTCGCGGAGATTTTCACAGCGGCCGACGCTGCCTTGTCCGATCACGAAGCGGCGATCATGCGCGGCGAGGCGCTGCCCTTGACCGAAACCGTGGACGCCATGATCGCGCTGACGCAGGGCCTGGTCAGTGCCTATGTTGCTGCTGCCGGCATCAAGGCGCCGCCCGCCGCGGAGTCCGACATCCTCGAAGCCTTCAAGGTTCTGGTCAAGGGCGAGCCGACCTGGAACGCGATCCGCGACAACTGCCGGGAACTTGTGTACTACCGCAACTGTATTAATATGGGGCGCAGGGACGCGTTGCCGAAAGTCCCGGAGAAAATGGCCGT
>JALHND010000198.1 GCA_022843705.1 Burkholderiales bacterium | reverse complement strand
GCGGTGCCGATGCTGGCGCTGGCGGGGCGGAAAGATGCGCGGCTGGTCAGCCGGCCGCTGGTGGAGCCGAAACTGACGCGGACGCTGGCGGTGATCCGGCGCCGTGGTGTCACGCTGTCACCGGCGGCGCAGGATTTTCTGGCGATATTGAGAAAGCGCGGGGCGGGGCCGCGGCGTGAAATGCAGTCACGCGGATGATACGAAGATCCGGATCATGCTGAATGCTTGCTGATACTCGCGGCTGCTGTTAGCCTGAAAACAACAAAATTCACATCAACAAATCGGGGGAGTTTGAATGATGGTGAAGACCGAATTTCGTCAGTTTGCCCTGTGGAATGCTGCCGCGGCCACAGTCCTGTCGATGATGGTGCAGCCTGTTCTGGCGCAGCAGCCTGCCTATCCGGCAAAACCCATCCGCCTGATAGCTTCGCAGTCACCAGGTGGCGGAATCGATACCGTTGCCCGGATTATTGCCCCCCGGCTGGGTGATGCCCTGGGCCAGAACGTGATGGTCGATAATCGCGCCGGCGCCAACGGCTCGCTGGCTGGCGAGTTGACCGCCAAGTCGGCACCTGACGGCTATACGTTGATGCTGGGGGCGGTGGGTAACCTCGGATCCAATGCATTTTTCATCAAAAACATGCCCTATGACCCGCTGCGTGATCTTGCTCCTGTGACGCCTGTGGTCACCAGCGGCAGCGTGCTGGTGATTCACCCCTCTTTGCCCGCGAAATCGTTAAGAGAGTTGCTGGCCATCGCGCGTGCGCGGCCGGGGGAACTGGCCTTCGGTTCTTCGGGGATCGGCGGCTCGGGACATCTGGCCTCGGGATTGCTGCAGTCGATGGCCAAGATCAAGCTGCTGCATGTCCCCTACAAGGGCAACGGCCCGGCCGTTCTCAACCTGGTGGCCGGGGAAGTGCAGATGTCGTTCGCCTCGCCGGCGAGCGTGTCCACATATATCAACTCCGGTCGACTGCGCCCGCTGGCGATAGGCACTGCGAATCGGTCAAAGATATTCCCGGATCTGCCGACGATTGCCGAAGCCGGTGTACCGGGGTACGAGGCAAAAAGCTGGTACGGGATCGTCGTTGCGGCAAAAACGCAGCAGGCCATCGTGTCCCGGCTCAACAAGGAAATCGTGCAAATCCTTGGCCGACCCGATGTCGTGGAGGCGATGCTGGCACAGGGTGAGGTCTGGACCAGCAGCCCGGAGGCCTTCGCTGCCTTCCTCAAGTCTGAATACGACAAATGGGGGCGCGTGATCCGGGAGCAGGGCATCAGCGCAAGTTGAGTGGTTTGACACAGGCCGGGGCTGACGGCCGGATCCCGGAGAGGATTTGCGTGTGCTGATCGTCGATTCGCAGGTGCACATCTGGGCAGCCGACACGCCGGAGCGTCCCTGGGCGCCCGGCGCGAAGCCGCACCGGCCGGAGCCGTTCGGGCACGAAGAATTGCTGCGCGAGATGGATGCCGCGGGGGTGCATCGCGCGGTACTGGTGCCGCCGAGTCTCGACCGCACGCGCAACGATCTTGCGCTGGCTGCGGCGCAGGCGCATCCCGACCGCTTCGCGGTGATGGGCAAGATCAACCCGTCAGCACCGCAATCCCGTGGCGTGATGGCGGGCTGGCGGCGGCAGCCGGGCATGCTGGGGCTGCGCTTCAATTTCAAGAAGAACATGGACCGGCTGACGAAGCCGGAGTACATGGGTGCGCTTTGGGGCGAGGCGGAAGATGCCGGCATCCCGCTCTACATCGGCGTTGACCATCCGGCAGTCAAATACGTCGATGCAGTGGCGGAGCGCCATCCGCGGCTGCGCATCATCCTCGACCATCTCGCGCTGGCGAGCGGTGCAAAAGATGATGCGGCCTTCAATGAACTCGACCAGCTGCTGGCGATCGCGAAGCGGCCGAACGTGGCGGTCAAGGCCAGCGCCATTCCCGGGTATTCGACGGCGCCTTATCCCTGCCGCAACCTCCACGGTTACCTGCGGCAGGTCTACGATGCTTTCGGGCCGCGCCGCATGTTCTGGGGCAGCGACCTGACGCGCCTGAAGTGCAGCTACCGCCAGTGCGTGACGCTGTTCACCGAGGAACTGCCCTGGCTCTCGGCCGATGATCTCGAGTGGATCATGGGTCGCGGGCTGTGCGAATGGCTTGGCTGGTCCGTTCCGGGCCGGTGAGCGACCCGCTGTGGATCAGACCCGCGGCCGCAGCGAGCTGCCGCCGTCGATGGCGACCACGGTGCCGCTGATGTAAGAGGCGCGGGCCGAAGCGAGAAAGGTCACCAGGTCCGAAACTTCGGCGGGCCGGCCGGCACGGCCGAAGGGCAGCGAGGCGACGACCTTGTCGCGGATTTCCGGCCAGCGTGATTCGTCGCCGAAGGCGGCCAGCGCCTGTTCCCGGAAATGGCCGATCTGGCGCTCCGTTTCGATGCGTCCCGGATTGACGCCGACCACGCGGATGCCGTGATCGACGCTCTCCGATCCCAGCGCGCGGGTGAAGGCGATCAGGCCGGCGTTGCCGGTGGTGCCGGTGATGTAGTTCGCGCGGTGGCGTTCGCCGGCGATGCCGATGATGTTGACGATGACGCCGGACTTGCGCTCGCGCATCGACCGGTAGAGTTCGCGGGTCAGGTTGATGAAGCCGAAGACCTTCAGATCCCAGGCATTGCGCCATTTTTCGTCGTCGATCTCGAGCAGGCTGCCGCCGGGAATCGCGCCGGCGTTGTTGACCAGGATATCGACGCCGGCGCAGGCCCTGCCGAGCGCGATGACATTGTCCGTGCGGCTGAGGTCGACCGGGTGAATGAAGGCTTCGCCGCCGTATTGGCTGCGGATCTTTTCGGCGGCGGCTTTCAGGGCGGCTTCGTCGCGGGCGGCGAGGTGCACGGTCGCCCCTTCCGACGCAAAACCCTGTGCGCAGGCGAGGCCGAGCCCCTTGGAGGCGCCGGTAATCAACACTTTCTTGCCGCGAAGTTCCAGATCCAAAGTTTGCTCCAGTGAGGGTGATTCGGGTCAGGCGGCGACGCGCTGCGTCCCGCCGCGTCCCGCCGCCAGCGCCGCAATCTCCCGCACGTCCTTCGCATTCTCGAAATCCTGGATCGCCGCATACAGCCGCGCGACGTTGTCGGCTGACAGCGCACGCGCGGCGCAGTTGTCGAACTTGGCCTTGAGCATGTCCGCCGGCAGCGGTTTGTCGACGCTGCGGCCCAGCGCCTGGTCGGTCTTGGTGCTGACGACACGGCCGTCGGTCAGCGTGACCTTCACTTCGGCGCCGAAGTGGTTGTCGGCGGGGAACTGATCGGTGGTGTAGGGCGCGGCGTGGATTTTCGGCAGGATCGCTCGCGTGGCCGGATCCTGCCAGTTCGTGCCTTCAAAATGTTCCAGCCTGACCGTGCGGTCCTTCAGCGCGCGGGCCAGCGTGTACTGCACGCTGAACTTGGCGTCGAGGTCGGACTGCGGATCGGGGCGGTTGGTGTGTTCCAGCCGCCGCGCGTGGGTCCAGGACTCGATGCGCGCGACCTGTTCCGGTTTGAGGTTGTGTTTGTGCACCAGTTCCAGCATGCAGTCGATCGCCGGGTGGGTGCTGCCGCAGCAGGGATAGGACTTGATCGCGATGCCGGGGCGGGTGATGTCCAGCGGATCGGCCCACGCCGGGAGAGCTTTCGAGGCATCGTAGTTGCCGGCGCCGTTGAAGACTTCGAAATAACCCTGTTTGTGTTCGAAGGCCGTGTCGCCGGCGGTGAATCCGTCGCGGGCGAGCAATGCGGCGAAGAGGCCGCTGCGTGCACAGTGACCGACATGCAGCGGCTTGGTCATGGTGCCGAAATTGGATTTGAGGCCGGCGGCGAGTGATGCGGCGATCGACAGCGCGGTCGCGGTCTGTTCGACTGACAGTTTCAGCAGGTGCGCGCAGGCCGCGGCGCCGCCGAAGACGCCGATGGTCGTCGTCGGATGCCAGCCCTTGGTGTACTGGTGGAAATTCACCACCATCGACAGCTTGCATTCGGTTTCGAAGCCGGCGACATAGGCGGCGATGAAATCTTTTCCGGTCGCGCCGGTTTCGTCGGCCAGCGCGAACAGCGCGGGCAGGATGGGCACCGAGGGATGGCCGCCCAGGGTGTTGTTGCAGTCATCGAAATCGAGCGCATGTGATGCGGTGCCGTTGACCAGCGCGGCGTCGAGCGCGCCGATGCGCCGCGCATGTCCGAACACCAGCGAGGGGCCGCTGGCCGAACCGGAGACGCCGAGCACGATGCGCGTCGCGGGTTCCTGCGCTCCGGCGAGGGTTACGCCGACAGTGTCGAGGATGCCGACTTTTGCCCAGTGCACGGCTTCGGGTGGCAGTGCGCTGTATTGTAAATCATTGATTTTATTAGATAATTCTGCGGCGAAGCTCATGGCGCTGCTCCTCGGTGAAGGCGACAGCCCAAGTTGCGCTGCAAATGGGGACGCGGGTGCTTGCCCCTCACCCCGGCCCTCTCCCCGCGGGCGGGGAGAGGGAGAGTGTTATTGCGATGCGCTCATGGCCTGCGCCTGCGAATTCTGGCGGAAGAGAGTGGGAGTCGAACCCACACAGGACCGCTCGCGGCCCCTACCGGGTTTGAAGTCCGGCCGCCCCACCGGGAGCGATTCCCTTCCATTGATGCTTGTTGCCGACCGCCATTGTAAGGCGCCGGGCTGCTGCAGCGAAATGGTGTTCCAGACTGTGGTGGACGCTGGCGCTTGCAGGACCAGGGTTATACTTTTGCCGGTTCAACAATTCCAACAACCCGGATGCAGGAGGAGACCAGCATGAAATTCGGAAAATGGTGTGTGGCGGCAGCGGTGGCTGCCCTGGCGGGATTGCCCGCGATGGTGCAGGCGGCAGGGTCTTATCCCGACCGCCCGGTGGAGATGGTGGTCGCCGGCA
>JALHND010000197.1 GCA_022843705.1 Burkholderiales bacterium | reverse complement strand
TCCGGGTTTTTGTTCAGCCCCATGCGCACGGCTTCCTGCGACATGATCTCGCTCTCGATCAGCCGGTCCTTGATCATCTTGCGCAGTTCGGGGGTGTCCTGGCGACCCTGTGCCGTCACCTCGCGGAGCAGGGCATCGGCGCGTGCCTGGGGGATGGTGGCGCCGTTGACCTTTGCGACCTGGGCGATTGCTGCCGGTGACGCGGCGGCCGCAGCAATGGCGATCATCACGGATATGACGGTGGTTCTCTGCATGACAGCTCCTCTATTTGATCCAGAATTCGTTTGTTTCAGATTTCGTCCGGCGCATAGGCCTTGATGGCCAGTGCGTGGATGTCCTTGTGCATCAGTGTGCCGAGCGCCGCATACACCATGCGGTGACGCGCCTGCAGCGCCTGACCGGAAAAGGCGCCGGACACGATGATCAGCTGATAGTGTCCGCCGCCGTCGCGGGCGCCGGCGTGGCCGGCATGCAGGCCTGATTCGTCGAGTATTTCCACCGACTCCGGGGCCAGGACGGCGAGTTTCTCGCGCATCGCGGCGGCAATCGTCACGGTGCCCTTTCCGCCGGAAGCCCGTTCATTCGGCCTCTTTTTCCTTGATGTGCGGGGCCAGCAGTGCAGCCTGTGCAATCACGAAAACGATCATCAGGCCGATGCCGCCAAAAAGCTTGAAATTGACCCAGATGTCGGTCGAAAAGCCGTAGGCGACATACAGGTTGAGCACGCCCATCGCCGCGAAGAATCCGACCCAGCCCATCAGCAGTTTTTTCCATACCGGGTCCGGCGCGGTCACCTGTTTTTCCATCATTGCCCGGATCAGGTTTTTCCTGAAACCCAGTTCGGCGACCAGCAGGGCCACGGCGAACAGCCAGTAGAGCACCGTTGGTTTCCACTTGATGAAAGTTTCATCCCGCAGCAGCAGTGTCGCCCCGCCGAAGACCACGATCAGTGCAAGACTGATCCACTGCATGTTGTCGACTTTGTGCTGCCTGAACCAGACCCAGCCGATCTGCACAATGGTGGCGGCGATCGCGACGCCGGTGGCCACGTAGATGTCGTAGACCTTGAATGCCGCAAAAAACAGGATGACCGGGAAAATGTCGAACAGGAATTTCATGGCCGTTGATTATCCTCGCTTAGTGCCGGCCAGTCCATTTGGCGAGACGGCTGCGCATGGCATCCCTTGCCGCATCGCCGCAGGCGGCTTTCTGCGCCTCGCGCACGCCTTCCGCATAAAAGGCTGCACAATGACCGGGCAGATGGCTTTCAAGCAGGTCGAAGGCGGCATTCATCCTGGCCGGATCCTGCGTCCGCGTGGCGATGATCGCGCAGTTGAAATGCAGCATCAGCCAGGGTTGCAGCCGCGCAGGCTCCGTATTGGCGGCCAGCCCGGGTTCCGCATGGGCGATCACCGCGCAGGCCTGCTGGAACAGTCCGGCCAGGGTGGCAGGATCCCCGGTGGCATTGGCCTGGCGTGCCAGGGCGTTGACCACCGGCTCCAGCACGGCAATCTGCCCGCCATGCCCGATGATCCATTGCGCCAGTTCCAGCGCGATGCCTTCCACGGCTGCCCGCGCCTGATCCTGATTCAGCTGGTACGCCCACAGCCCGAGATCCGAGAGGCATTCCAGCGCGTGGGTTCCCAGCTCGTCGACCTCCTCCAGCGGCAGCACTTCCCCCGAATCGTCGACCTGGCGGCAGATTTCAAAACATTGGCGGACGGCGTCGGCGAGCAATGCCGGGGTCACCTCCTGGCCGGGAAAAGGGCCTGCTTTTTCAAAGGCAGCGAGCAGGGCGTCCGCAGCCTGGTCGAATGCGCGGCGAACAGCGCGGTTCACGTCTTGTCGAACTTGAGCGATGCCGAGTTGATGCAGTAACGCAAGCCGGTCGGTGCCGGGCCATCCTCGAATACATGGCCGAGATGGGCGTCACAGCGGCTGCACAACACTTCGGTGCGGGTCATGAAAAAGCCGTGATCGGCTTCGGTGGCGACATTCTCCGGCACGGCCGGTTTCCAGAAACTCGGCCAGCCGGTGCCGGAGTCAAATTTTTCGGAGGACCGGAAGAGTTCATTGCCGCAGCAGATGCAGCGGTAGAGGCCTTCTTCGTGGTTGTCCCAGTATTCCCCGGTAAAGGCACGTTCGGTGCCCTTGCGCCGCGCCACCTCGAACTGCCGGGGCGTCAGCAGGGCTTTCCATTCGGCTTCGGTTTTCTCGATTTTTTCACTCATAATGCATCCTTGGGCCGTCCGGCCCGCAAATTGGTTCCGCATGCCATGACCACCGCCTACTGGATGATCCTCGTCGCCGGTTTGCTGCCATATTGGCCGACGGTTGCATCAAAATTGCGCCGCGACTATGACAATGCCGCACCGCGCGCCGGTATCGACCGCCTGCAGCCCCGCCAGCAGCGGGCCTACTGGGCGCAGCTCAACGCCTTCGAGGCATTTCCGCTGTTTGCGGCGGCGGTGATCATCGCACAGCTGGCCGGCGCCGCTCAGCCGCGGGTGGATGCGCTGGCGGTGTCGTTCGTCGCATTCCGCATCCTCTACACTCTGGCCTACCTTTACGACCGGCCGATGCTGCGTTCCCTGCTGTGGTGCGGCGGGCTGCTGTGCGTGATCGGGCTGTTCGTGGTGGCTGCCTGACACGGGTTTTGCTCAGAACAGTTTGCCCGGGTTGAACAGACCCTGCGGATCCAGAGCCTTCTTGACCGTCCGCATCAGGTCCAGTTCCACCGCACTCTTGTAACGCACGAGTTCGGCCACCTTCGACAGGCCGATGCCATGCTCGGCGCTGAAGCTGCCGCCGTACTGCTGCACGATGTCGTAGACCGTGTCCGTGACGTCGTGAGCCTCGCGTGCCGCGGCATCCGTGCGCAGGCGCGAGGGAATGTAGGCGTTGTAATGCAGGTTGCCGTCGCCGAGATGGCCGAAGCAGATCAGGCGCACGTCGGGGAATCTGGCCTCCAGCGCGGACTGCGCCTCGCGGATGAATTCGGGAATGCGGCCGACCGCCACCGCAATGTCGTGGCGGTAGACCATCACCGGCTCCTGCCGCGCGCCTTCCGGGATCGACTCGCGCATGTGCCACAGCGCCTGCGCCTGGCTTCGGCTTTCGGCGATTACGGCATCGACCACCAGATCCTCCTCGAAGGCCGACTCCAGTGCCCGTTCGAGGTCGGCACGCAGGACCGCTTCGTCGCCGGCGTCGGCAAGTTCGGTCAGCACGATCCAGGGATGCTCCGCATTGAGCGGATCGCGGGTGCCCGGCACGTGTTTCCACACCAGTTCCAGGCTGTGCCGGGAGATCAGCTCGAAAGCGGTGATGCGGTCGTTGCAATGCCGCCGCATCAATGCCAGCAGCTGCAGCGCGGCCTCCGGATCGCGCACCGCCATCCATGCCGTGGCGTTGGCGGCGGGGCGGGGGAACAGCTTCAGCGTCGCCGCGGTGATGATGCCCAGCGTGCCCTCGGCGCCGATGAACAGGTGCTTGAGGTCGTAACCGGTATTGTCCTTGCGCAGGCCGCGCAGGCCGTTCCAGATGCGGCCGTCGGGCAGCACCACTTCGAGGCCGAGCACCAGGTCGCGGGTGTTGCCGTAACGAAGCACGTTGACGCCGCCGGCGTTGGTCGACAGGTTGCCGCCGATCTGGCAACTGCCCTCGGCGCCGAGGCTCAGCGGAAACAAGCGGCCGGCATCGGCCGCCGCCTGCTGGATGTTGGCCAGCACACAGCCGGCTTCGGCGGTCAGCGTGTTGTTCAGCGGATCAACATCGAGGATCCTGTTCATCCGTGCCAGCGACAGCACCACTTCGCGCCCCTCCGGCTGCGGCACGGAGGCGCCGCACATGCCGGTGTTTCCGCCCTGGGGCACCAGCGGCGTTCCCGTTTCATGGCAGAGCTTCACGACGGCTGCGACCTGGGCGGTGTTTGCGGGGCGCGCGACCGCGATCGCGCTGCCGCGGTACACACCGCGCCAGTCCACGACATAAGGTTCAAGGTCTGCGGCTGAAGTGAGCACGCCTTGCGCGCCGAGGAGCGATTGCAGGCTGGAAACAATATTCGATATCATTATAAAATACTCAATAAAAACAAATACTTATGATGTTGCGTTGAATGCGGCATGCCGCGCATTGTTCAGTGCGATACCTTCGCGGTCAACAGAAATATCACCGGCGGGACCACGCTGCAACCGGACAATAACCCGCGATCTGCGTTGTGATGTTTCGTGCCGGCTGCGTGACTGGTGGTCCGTCCAGCAAGCGGAAAACCTGCGAAGGGCAAACGGGTGATGCAACAAGCCTGCCGGGCTTGCACATCCGGGTTGCCATATTACGTCCAGCGTGAAAATCCGGAACATGTCTGCCTTGCCGCCGGTTCCACGATCCGGGCCGGAGATGCGTAAATCCTTACAACGCTGCGGGTTCTCGGTTAAGATTTCAGCTTGTGAAAACCGCGTGATGCGCGCAATGCGCCATCCAGAACGAAACACAAAACGCGGCACCGAAAGTCTGCTGCAGCACCCTAATGATTGGGAGGAGTTTTTCAACATGACTGACCGCATCATTTTTGTCTGCGCGCTGCTGCTCGCCGGCGTGTATTTCTGGGGAACGGCCCAGATACCCAGCCTCGAGCTGGGTGACCCGCTGGGGCCCAAGGCTTTCCCGCGGATGCTGGGGGTGGGGTTGCTGATCGGCGCGGCGATGCTGCTGGCCGAGATCCTGCGCGACCGCAAGCAGGTGAAGTCCGGCGGGGAAGATTCCTCCGCGCTGCGCTGGGAACCGCATCACTGGGTGGTGGTGGCCGTCGTCGCGTGGACCGCCCTCTATGTCGCGCTGTTCGAGCCGCTGGGCTACATGCTGGCGACGCTGATTTTCCTGCTGGGGCTGACCGGCTATTTCAACCGCGGCCGCCACCTGATGAACGGCCTGACCTGCGTGCTGTTCGTCGCGAT
>JALHND010000196.1 GCA_022843705.1 Burkholderiales bacterium | reverse complement strand
CCGATGATCGCCACCACGTCGGCGATCATGTGACCGCGGGCCATCTCGTCCAGCCCCGCAAGATGCGCAAAACCCGGGGCACGTATCTTCAGCCGGTACGGCTTGTTGGCGCCGTCGGACACCAGGTAGATGCCGAACTCGCCCTTGGGGTGCTCCACCGCCGCGTAAGCCTCGCCGGGCGGCACATGCATGCCCTCGGTGAACAGCTTGAAGTGATGGATCAGCTCTTCCATGTTGGTTTTCATCGCCACCCGTGACGGCGGCGCCACCTTGTGGCTGTCGGCCATCACCGGGCCGGGATTTTTCCGCAGCCACTCGACGCACTGCCTGACGATGCGGTTCGACTGCCTCATCTCCTCGACGCGCACGAGGTAACGGTCGTAACAGTCACCGTTGACGCCCACCGGCACGTCGAAATCCATGCGGTCGTAGACCTCGTACGGCTGCTTCTTGCGCAGGTCCCAGGCAATGCCCGAGCCGCGCAGCATCGCGCCGGTGAAGCCCAGCTGCAGCGCGCGCTCCGGCGACACCACGCCGATGCCGACCGTGCGCTGCTTCCAGATCCGGTTGTCGGTGAGCAGGGTTTCGTACTCGTCGACATAGGCCGGGAAACGCTGCGTGAAATCCTCGATGAAGTCGAGCAGCGAACCCTGGCGGTTTTCATTGAGTTCGCGGATCGCCGCCGCGTTGTGGATGCGCGAAGCCGAATACTGCGGCATCGAGTCCGGCAGGTCGCGGTAGACGCCGCCCGGGCGGTAATAGGCCGCATGCATGCGTGCCCCGGAAACCGCCTCATACATGTCGAACAGGTCCTCGCGCTCGCGGAAGCAGTAGAGAAACACCGTCATCGCGCCGATGTCGAGGCCGTGGCAGCCCAGCCACAGCAGGTGGTTCAGCAGACGCGTGATCTCGTCGAACATCACCCGGATGTACTGGGCGCGCTCGGGCACCTCGATGCCCAGCAGCTTTTCGATCGCCATCACGTAGGCGTGCTCGTTGGCCATCATCGACACGTAGTCGAGACGGTCCATGTACGGCACCGACTGGATGAAGGTCTTGTTCTCGGCCAGTTTCTCGGTCGCGCGGTGCAGCAGGCCGATGTGCGGGTCGGCGCGCTCGATGACCTCGCCGTCGAGTTCCAGCACCAGGCGCAGCACGCCGTGGGCCGCCGGATGCTGCGGCCCGAAGTTCATCGTGTAGTTCTTGATTTCGGCCATTTTTAATTTACAGGATGGACAGGATTCACAGGATAAGGACCGGAACCTGCCCAGGGGTTTTAATCCTGCACATCCTGTCTATCCTGTTAATTTCGCTGTTGTTCTTTGCCATCTCAGCCCTTACGGAACCCTTCGGAGTCCGCGTAGTTCTCCTCGCGCACGATGCGCGGCGTGATCACGCGCGGCTCGATGGTCACCGGCTGGTAGATCACCCGCTTCTGCTCCGGGTCGTAACGCATCTCGACATTGCCCGACAGCGGGAAGTCCTTGCGGAAGGGATGGCCGATGAAGCCGTAGTCGGTCAGCAGCCGGCGCAGGTCGGGATGGCCGGTGAACATGATGCCGTAGAGGTCGAAAGCCTCGCGTTCGTACCAGTTGGCCGAGGACCACACGCCGATCACCGACTCCAGCACCGGAAAATCGTCATCCGGCGCAAAAACCCGCAGCCTGACGCGCTGGTTCAGGGAAACGCTCAGCAGGTGGTAAACCACGGCAAAGCGCCGCCCCTGCCATTCACCCTCCCGGTAGTCGCTGTAGTCCAGGCCGCAAAGGTCAATCAGCTGCTCGAAACGCAGCGCGGGGTCATCGCGCAGCATGGCGCAGGCAGCCAGCAGGTCGCCGGCCTTGACCACGGCGGTGACCTCGCCCAGCCTGCTCTCGGCGCTGACAAGCCTTTCGCCGAGCACGGTCTGCAGCGCGGCAATCAGGTTTTCGTTGTTGGTCATGGGCTGGCGTCGCGGCTAGCGGGCAATGGTGTTGGTGCGCTTGATCTTGTTCTGCAGCTGGATGATGCCGTAGAGCAGTGCTTCCGCCGTCGGCGGGCAGCCCGGCACGTAGATGTCCACCGGCACGATGCGGTCGCAGCCGCGCACCACTGAATAGGAATAATGGTAGTAACCGCCGCCGTTGGCGCAGGACCCCATCGAGATCACCCAGCGCGGCTCCGCCATCTGGTCATAGACCTTGCGCAAGGCAGGCGCCATCTTGTTGCAAAGCGTGCCGGCAACAATCATCACGTCCGACTGGCGCGGGCTGGGACGGAACACGATGCCGAAACGGTCGAGGTCGTAGCGCGCGGCGCCGGCGTGCATCATTTCCACCGCGCAGCAGGCAAGACCGAAGGTCATCGGCCACAGCGAACCGGTGCGTGTCCAGTTGACCAGCGAGTCCACCGAGGTGGTGAAGAATCCGCGCTCGTTCAGGTCATGGTTGATGGCTTCAACTGCGCCCATAAATCACTCCCACTCCAAAGCTCCCTTTTTCCACTCGTAGACAAACCCCACGACCAGAATGGCAAGGAAGATCATCATGGAAACAAAACCGAACATCCCGATCTCCTGCAGCACCACGGCCCAGGGAAAGAGGAAGGCGATTTCCAGGTCAAACAGGATGAACAGGATCGCGACGAGGTAATAACGCACGTCGAAACGCATGCGCGCGTCCTCGAAGGCCTCGAAGCCGCACTCATAGGGGGAGAGTTTTTGTTCGTCGGGCTTGTGGGAACCGACGGCACGACTGGCAATCCAGCCGGCAACAACAGGGGCCACGCCGAAGGCCAGGCCCACGGCGATGAACATCAGAATCGGAAAATAACCTTCCAGCATCTGCTGCCTTATGCGATTTTTCTGTAACCCCGCGCCCCGCTGCCGCCGGAGCGCCTGCACTGCTTTGATGGTGTCGACGGAGAGACTCGAACTCTCACGGCTTTCGCCACCGCCCCCTCAAGACGGCGTGTCTACCAATTCCACCACGTCGACCGCAACTGCCTGTCAAACCTGCCGCTGAAAACCTGACTTACTTCGGTGCATCCCCGCCCTTGGACTCGCCACCGGCCGCAGCCGGTGCGGGCACCGGAACCGAAGAGGCGGGAGTGGGTGCCGGCGGTGTCGGGATCTGCCCCGGCAGCGAAGACGGCGAGGGAGCCGAATCCACCGGTTGCGCCATCACACCCCTGCTTTCGCCACCCTTGGACGAAACGATCGTCAGGCCGATGCTCGTCAGAAAAAATATGGTCGCCAGAATGGCCGTGGTGCGACTGAGGAAGTTGGCGGACCCGGAGGAGCCGAACACGCCGCCAGCAGATCCGGTGCCGAATGCCGCGCCCATGTCGGCACCCTTGCCGTGCTGCAGCAGCACCACGCCGATGATGGCCAGTGCCGCAATGACGTGTACCACCAGAATCAGGACTTCCATGACATGCCCGCCTCAATCAATGTTTCTGCGCCGCCGCCCGGCAGATCGCAGCAAATTCTCCGGCCACCAGCGCCGCGCCCCCAATCAGGCCACCGTCGATGTCCGCCATCGCAAACAACTGCGCCGCATTCGCGGCCTTGACGCTGCCGCCGTACACGATGCGCACTTTCGCAGCCACAGCGCTGTCAGCCCCGGCCACGCGGCCACGGATGAAAGCATGTACCGCCTGCGCCTGCTCCGGGGTCGCCGTCTTGCCGGTGCCGATCGCCCACACCGGCTCGTAAGCCACCACCGCATCCCGCAGTGCCGCCGCGCCGCAACGCTGCATCACCGCCTGCAACTGCCTGTCCACGACCTGCTCGGTGGCACCGGACTCCCGTTCCGCGAGCGTCTCGCCGACACACAGCACCGGCACCAGGCCCGCCTCGCGGGCAACTGCAAACTTCTCCGCGACCAACGCATCCGTTTCGCCGAACAGGGCCCGTCGCTCCGAATGCCCGACGATCACATGGCTGCAACCGGTGTCCTTCAGCATCGCCGCCGACACACCGCCGGTGTATGCGCCATCGCCGAACTGGCACAGGTCCTGCGCACCCAGCGCGGTTTTTGTCCCGCCGATCAGTGACTGCACCTGCTGCAGATAGACAAACGGCGGGCAAATGACGCTTTCCACACCGGGAATTTCCGCCAAAACCGGCATCAATGTCGTCAACAGGGCTTCATTGGAGGCCCGATTGCCGTTCATTTTCCAGTTGCCCGCTACAAACTTGACCCGCATTTCCGGCCCGGCCCGATTAAACCGCGAGATTTTACCGGGTGCGCGCTACCCGGTCAATTTGGACCGGGTGCTGCTGCAGCGCGAAAACCGCCTGAATTACAAGGGCTTTTCGTGCTTTTTGCTTAGCTCGGGCTTACAACACAAATCCGCTGCACGGCTGCCGGTTTGGGATGCTCCACGACCAGGTCCTCATAGGCCAGCACCCGCGCATTCCCCACCACCCGCAGCAATTCACCGGGCTGCAGCAGGAAATCCGGGTTTGACGGACGGCCGTAGGCCTCGTTGCCCTGCGCAAAAGTTTCATAGATCAGCAGCCCGCCGGGCGCCAGCGCAGCCATCAGCTGCGGAAACAGCGGGCGATGCAGGTAGTTGGTGACCACCACGGCATCAAAACTGCGGCCGGGATACGGCCAGGGCCCGGCCTCGATGTCTGCACACAGGGCCGTCACCGGATCACAGGCCGCCAGCGCGGCAATCGCCTCCGGATCCCGATCGACAGCATCCACCCGGTGTCCGCGGTCCGCGAAAAACAGGGCATGCCGCCCGCGGCCGCAGGCCAGATCAAGCACCGTGCCCCCGGCCTTCACCAGGGGCGCGAAACGCTGCACCCATGCCGAAGGGGTACTGATTGCGCCATGCGAAGACGGATGGACGGGCGCCATGGACCGTCAAGGGCGGCTGGACGCCGCCACCCTCAGGTTACGCGGATATTCTTGAACTGCCACGGGTCCGACGCATCCAGATCCTCCTCGAAAGGATGGTTGCGCCCCTGCAG
>JALHND010000195.1 GCA_022843705.1 Burkholderiales bacterium | reverse complement strand
GCCTTCGTCGTCAAGAACAAAGCCTCCGACCTGCACCTCTCATCCGGCCTGCCGCCGATGATCCGCGTGCATGGCGACGTGCGCCGCATCAACCTGCCGGCGCTGGAGCACAAGGACGTCCATGCGATGGTCTACGACATCATGAACGATGGCCAGCGCAAGTTCTACGAGGAAAACCTGGAGTGTGACTTTTCCTTCTCCATCCCCAACCTCGCGCGTTTCCGCGTCAACGCCTTCGTCCAGCACCGCGGTGCCGGCGCCGTGTTCAGGACCATCCCGTCGAAGGTGCTGAGCCTGGAAGACCTTAAGGCGCCGAAGGTGTTCGTCGAGATCGCCAACCAGCCGCGCGGCGTGGTGCTGGTGACCGGCCCGACCGGCTCCGGCAAGTCGACCACGCTGGCGGCCATCATCAACCACATCAACGAAAACGAGCAGGGCCACATCCTGACGGTGGAAGACCCGATCGAATTCGTGCACGAATCGAAGAAGTGCCTGATCAACCAGCGCGAGGTCGGTCCGCACACGCTGTCCTTCGCCAATGCGCTGCGTTCGGCGTTGCGGGAGGACCCGGACATCATCCTCGTCGGCGAGATGCGCGACCTGGAAACCATCCGCCTCGCGCTGACCGCCGCCGAAACCGGCCACCTGGTGTTCGGCACGCTGCACACCAGCTCCGCCGCCAAGACCATCGACCGGATCATCGACGTGTTCCCGGCCGAGGAAAAGGAAATGATGCGCGCGATGCTGTCGGAGTCGCTGCGCGCGGTCATTTCGCAGACGCTGCTGAAAACCAAGGACGGCAGCGGCCGCGCCGCGGCGCACGAGATCATGGTCGGCACGCCCGCCATCCGCAACCTGATCCGCGAGAACAAGGTGGCGCAGATGTATTCGGCGATCCAGACCGGCGCCCAGCTCGGCATGCAGACGCTGGACCAGAACCTGGTCGACCTGGTCAAACGCAACATCGTGTCCGCCGAAGAGGCGCGCGGCAAGGCCATGAACAAGGATCTGTTCCGCTGACCCTGCGCTGACGCGGGCACCGGAACAACAAAGGGGAGCACAGCATGGAAAGAGAACAGGCAGTCAAATTCATGCACGACCTGCTGCGGGCGATGGTCTCGAAAAAGGCCTCCGACCTGTTCATCACCGTGGGATTTCCGCCGGCGATCAAGCTCGACGGCAAGATGACCCCGGTGGCGAGCCAGGCGCTGACCGCCCAGCACACCGCCGAACTCGCGCGCGGCATCATGAACGACAAGCAGGCCGGCGAATTCGAGGCGACCAAGGAGTGCAATTTCGCGGTCAGTCCCGGCGACATCGGCCGCTTCCGCGTCAATGCCTTCATGCAGCAGGGCCGGGTCGGCATGGTGCTGCGGACCATCAACACCTCGATCCCCAAGTTCGACGACCTCAAGCTGCCGCCGGTGCTGAAGGACGTGGTGATGACCAAACGCGGCCTGGTGATCATGGTCGGCGGCACCGGTTCGGGCAAGTCGACCTCGCTGGCGGCGATGATGGGTTACCGCAACGAAAACAGCTACGGCCACATCATCACCATCGAGGATCCGATCGAATACGTGCACGACCACAAGAACTGCGTGGTCACCCAGCGCGAGGTCGGCGTTGACACCGAGTCCTGGCATGCCGCCCTGAAAAACACCCTGCGCCAGGCCCCGGACGTGATCCTGATCGGCGAAATCCGCGACCGCGAAACCATGGATCACGCGATTGCCTTCGCCGAAACCGGCCACCTGGCGATGGCCACGCTGCACGCCAACAGCGCCAACCAGGCGCTGGACCGCATCATCAACTTCTTCCCGGAAGAGCGTAAACACCAACTGCTGATGGACCTGTCGCTGAACATCCGCGCGCTGATCTCGCAGCGCCTGATTCCGAAGAAGGATGGCAAGGGCCGCGCCGCGGCGGTCGAGATCCTGCTCAATTCGCCGCTGATCTCGGACATGATCTTCAAGGGCGAGGTGCACGAGATCAAGGGCATCATGGCCAAGTCGCGCGAGCTGGGCATGCAGACCTTCGACCAGCACCTGTTCGACCTCTACGAGGCCGGCGAGATCAGCTACGAAGACGCGCTGCGCAACGCCGACTCGATGAACGAGCTGCGGCTGATGATCAAGCTGAACAGCAAGGATGCCAAGGACAAGGACGTGATGACCGGCATCGAGCACCTGAACCTTGTCTGACAATTTCCCCGCAGCTGCAGGAACGCCGGCCGCAGCGCCGGCGTTTTTGTTGATGCGCATCCATTGATGCGTATTTATTGATGGATGCGCTGCCCTTCGGCCTCGCCACCTGGGCGGCCTGCGCCGCCATCGTCGGCGGCGCTTACGTGATCTTCGGCATCACCGCCTTCGGCGCGGCGATGTTCACGGTGCCGGCGCTGTCGTACTTCTTCCCGCTCGACTACGTGCTGCCGATGTGCGTGATCCTCGATGTCTCGGCCGCCTTCGCACTGGGTTCGCGTTTCTCGAAAGACGCCGACCGCGGCGAACTGAAATGGATGGCGCCGTTCTCGCTGGCCGGCGCGGTCGCCGGTGTCACCGCGCTGGTGACCATTCCGCAGCAGGCGACGATCGCCGCTTTCGGTGTTTTCCTGTTTTTCTACGGACTCTATTCCCTGCTGTCCCGCGCGCCGCAGGTCGGCATTGCACGCCATCCCTGGGCGGTGATCTCCGGCTTCTGCGGCGGCGCCGCCGGCACGCTGTTCGGCGTCGGCGCGCCGCCCTATGCGATCTACCTGTCGCGCCGCCTGCCCGACAAGGCCGTGCTGCGCGCGACGCTGTCGAACATGGTGCTGCTCTCCACGTCCATCCGCGCGCTGGTTTTCCTGATCGGCGGCCTGATGCTGTGGGACCGCATCCTCGGCGCGCTGCTGCTCTTGCCCTTCGCACTGGGCGGCATCTGGGCCGGGCACCGCATCCAGCTGAAGGCCTCGCGCGAGACGCTGCTGAAGGTGATTGGTGTTTTGCTGCTGCTGATCGGGACCTCGCTGATTATGCGGGTGTTGCGCTGATGCCTCGTGGCTATTACATAAGTATTTGATTATATTGATATTTTTGTATTTCAGATGTTGATGGGCCGCAGTCCGTCCGCCTTGGTGCCGTAACGGGGCACGCTGGGTTCGGCGGCATCAAGCCGGCGTGGTCCGCGGTCCAGCGGACTGGCCACACCGCGCCCGCCCTTGTTCATGACGTGCGTGTAAATCATCGTCGTTTCCACGCTGTGATGGCCCAGCAGTTCCTGCACCGTGCGGATGTCGTAACCGCCTTCGATCAGGTGTGTCGCGAAGGAATGGCGCAGCGTGTGGCAGCTCACCGGCTTGGTGATGCCCGCCGCGCGGGCCGCCTGCTTGACCGCGCGGATCAGGTAGTTTTCATAGACATGGTGGCGGCGGATTTCACCACTGCGCTTGTCCGTCGACAGCTTGTACGAGGGAAACACGAACTTCCAGCCCCAGTCCTGCGCCGCGCGCGGATACTTCACCGACAGCGCATCCGGCAGTTCGACGCTGCCGTAACCGGCGGCGAGGTCGCGCTCATGCAGCAGGCGCACGCGGACGAGATGCTCCTGCAGGGGCTGCACTGTCGGGGCCGGCAGCATGGTCACCCGGTCCTTCGCGCCCTTGCCGTCGCGGATGACGATCTGGCCGTAACCGAAATCGATATCCTTCACCCGCAGCTTCAGGCATTCGCGCAGCCGCAGGCCCGCGCCGTAGAGCAGGGCGGCCATGATCCAGCGCGTGCCCTGCAGCCGCGCCAGCAGCGCTGAAGCCTCATCCCGGGTGAGCACCGACGGCACGCGCGCCGGGCGCTTCGCGCGATCGAGTCCGTCCAGCCAGGCGAGCGGTTTTGCGAGGACTTCGCGGTAAAGAAACAGCAGTGCCGACAAGGCCTGGTTCTGGGTTGCCGCGGCGACCTTGCGGTCGCGGGCAAGGTGGTTGAGGAAGGCCGTGACCGCGGCTTCGCCCAGTTCGGCGGGGTGACGCTTTTCATGAAAATAAATGAAGCGCCTGATCCAGTGGACATAGCTTTCTTCCGTGCGCGGGCTGAAATGCTTGCGCCGCACGGCATCACGCACCTGCTGCAGCAGGCGGGGCTTGGGTAGGTCAGCAGGCGCAGCCTGCCCGCCGGGATCTTCCGTCATGGGAAACCCTCGCTCGATTGCCGGTGGACCGGAATATCCAGACAACGCGCCGCTGCGGTTGAGGATGACGCGGGGGTGGCCTATCATGGGCACCAAGAGGGTGCAGAATGTCAACTAAAAAAGTCACCTAAATTTGGCAACTAAAAAATGTCAACTACTACACGTTAAGTCCCGATAGGTGACACGATCACAGTAAAGGGATCGCGTGCAACAAACGCACACACACCATTACAGAATGTCACGCGAGAAACTGCTAAAAAGTGAAGCGTTGTTGACGCTGTCGCATAAAGCGAGCTTTAAGGCGAACAGCGCACCAACGCTTCACGAATGGAGGCGAAACAACCGCCCCTTTTTCTGCGTTGATGCGCTGTTCGCCGCACCAGTAGCCTCTCAACCACCGGTGGTGTGTCACCTCTCGAGACCTAACCGCGCGCTGCAACGAACGCGCAGGCTGATGGTTCGAACAATGACCCCATGTAGCGCGAGCGCATTATTCATCCACACAGCGGCGCTAGGCGCGTCGTTGAGCTTGGTACGTTAGATGGCCACATCAATGCAGCCAAGCACAAAGCGAAGCTCCCGGACTCGTATTTCGGCAGTATTCATTGAATGGGTAGTTGGGGCTGCTGCGTTCGGGGGTGTTATGGGACTTACCGTTGGCTGGAGTGGATTTTTGGGCGCCTTGTTCATTGGTGTTTTGGGTTTTCTGGCGCACGCTGCAGTCATTCACTTTAGCGAGAGCTAGTATGTTGCAGCAGCCATCTAACCGCCGGTTTTTATCCGACGCGTTCCGCGCGGCAAAACCGGAACGTTA
>JALHND010000194.1 GCA_022843705.1 Burkholderiales bacterium | reverse complement strand
CACCACATCCGCATCGAACATGACGGCATCGGGCTGACCTGCGCGCCGGAAACCGTCACCATCAGGGCCTGCACCGACGCTGCCTGCACCGGCACTTACGCAGGAGCGGTGACCACCACACTGGCTCCGGCGGGCTGGGTCGGCGGCGACAGCATCAATTTCAGCGGCGGTTCCACCACCGCCGAGCTGCGCCGCACGACGCCCGGCGTGGCCATACTTGACGCCGGCACCACGTCGCCGCCGCCGGTATCACCGACGCTTTGTTTCAACGGACTGACACAGACCTGCGATCTTGATTTCCGTGACACCGGTTTTCTTTTTGATGCGATTCCGGTGCAGACTGCCGGCACGACTTCGGCAACACAGACGCTGCAGGCGGTGCGCACCGACAACAGCACCGGGGCCTGCACCGGCCTGTTCACCGGCAATGTTCCCAATGTCGAACTGGCGTTCGAGTGCGTGAATCCGGGCACCTGCCAGCCCGGGCAGCAGGTCACACTCAACAACAACGGCACGGGAAGCATAGCCGCCAACAATGCCGGCCCGGTCGGCGCGTGGACCAGCCGCACGCTCAGCTTCGGTGCGAATTCCGTGGCCAGCTTCACTTTCAGTTACCCCGATGTCGGCCAGCTCCGCCTGCATGCCCGCTACAACATCGCCGGCTCCGGTGACTACATGTCCGGAGCCTCGGGCAATTTCGTGGTGCGGCCCGCCGGCTTCACGGTGACCGGCATCCAGCGTTCCGCTGATGCTTTTGCCAATCCCGAGGCGGCCGATGCGGCCGGCGCCGCATTCATCCGCGCCGGGGAGGACATCACGCTGACGGTGACCTCGGTCAATGCACAGGGCAATGCCACCCCGAACTACGGCCGGGAAACGCCGGCCGAGGGTGTGCGCCTGGTGGCGGCAGTGGTGCCGGGCCTGGGCCTCAGCAGCGAGCCAGCGCTGGGCAACGGTACGATTCCCGGCGCCGCGTTCAGTGCCGGTGCGGCAACGGTCAACGATGTGACCTGGGGCGAAGTCGGCATCATCCGCATCACGCCGGAGGTGGCTGACGGCAATTATCTCGGCGCGGGTAACGTGACCGGCACCGCGACCGGTAATGTCGGCCGCTTCATTCCGCATCATTTTGCGGTGAGTGCGAATAATCCGGTGTTTGCGACCGCCTGCACCGCCGGCGGATTTGGTTACATTGGTCAGCCGTTCGCGTATGGCGCGGGCCTCGAGCCCGAGCTGACGGTGACTGCGCGCAATCTTGCCGGCGGCACCACCCAGAATTATCGCGGCACCTCGCCGGCGGCCCAGGCTTTTTTCAGGATCACCAGTGGCACCCTGACCGGCAAGGCTTATGCGGCGGCAACCGGCACTCTGGATGTCAGCGGCATTACCGGGACCGATCCGGTGATCGTCGACAACGGCAATGGCACAGCCACGCTGACTTTTGGTTCCGGCAGCGGGCTGCTGTTCGAACGCGGCAGTCCCGTGGCGCCGTTTGCCGCGGATATCTCCCTGTCGATCAACATCATCGACGCCGACGGTGTCGCATATCCGACGAATCCGGCGAGATTCGGACAGGCCAGTCCCGGGAACGGTATTCCGTTTTCGACCGGGAATGCGATGCGTTTTGGCCGTTTGCGCCTGATCGGGGCCAGCGGTTCGCAGATTCTGCCCTTGCGGGTACCCTTTGAAGCGCAGTACTGGACAGGCACGTTCTTTGCAACGAACACTCTCGACAGCTGCACAACCGTCGCAACGGGTAACGTGGGTATGGGCAATTACATCGGCAATCTGAATCCGGGCGAAACCAGCGTGGCATCGGTGACGCCCCTGTCGGCGGGCCGCGGCGCGATTGTCCTGGGTGCGCCCGGAGCGGGCAACAACGGCAGCGTCGATCTGGCCATCAACCTGGGGGACGGGGCTGCGGCAGCCGCCTGCCCCGCCTTTGCACCATCCACGGTCAGCCCGGGCAACCAGCCCTGGCTGCGCGGACAATGGTGCGGATCGTCCCCTGACCGCGATCCGGCGGCCCGGGCGCGGTTCGGCATCCGGTCGGGCGGCGATGAGCGTATCTTCATGAGAGAGAATTATTAATTAAAACAATGAGTTATATTAAATTATCCGTACATGACTTTGTCAAATATGCGATAAGTCATTGACGTTATTGAAAAATATGTTATTTTCGGGGGCGTCGCCGAGGGCCCCCAACAGCATGAATTTATTTGGAAAAAAACAACGTCCGGGGTGGCTGTGCCTCAATCTGCATGCGGATCGCATTGATCTGTCCCATGTCCTGGTCGAAGGCAAAGCGCGCCCTGAGATACTGCTCTGCGAATCTTTCCGCAAGGAAGGGAGCGACGTCGATACGTTGCGGCGCCTGCGCAAGGAACTGAATCTCGATCGTTACCAGTGCACCACGCTGCTGAAGTCGAGCGAGTACCAGCTGCTCACCGTGGATGCGCCGAACGTGCCGGCCGCAGAGGCCAAGAACGCCGTGCGCTGGTCGATCAAGGACATGATCGATTACCCGGTCGAGGCCGCGGTGGTGGATGCGGTGCGTGTGCCTGGCGCGGAAAACGCAGGCCGTGCGGCGCAGATGCTGGCGGTCGCGGCGCGCAACGAGGTGATCGCCTCTGCGGTTAAGCCTTTTAATGATGCCGACATTGATCTCGAAGTGATCGATGTGCCGGAACTTGCCCAGCGCAACATGGCGACCCTGTTCGAGCAGGAGGGGCGCGGACTGGCGATGCTCTGTTTCGACGACGGTGGCGCCTTGCTGACCTTCACCAGCGGCGGCGAGCTCTACCAGGCCCGCCGCATTGATGTGTCGCTGCGCGATTTTGTACCGGGTGCGGACGAAACCGAACGTTACGACCGCATCGCGCTGGAACTGCAGCGTTCGCTGGACCATTTTGACCGCCAGTTCCGCAGCGTGTCGGTTTCGCGGCTGGTGATTTCCCAGGTGCCGGACGGTGACCGCCTGGCCGAATACCTCGGCGCCAACCTGACCGTGCCGGTGAGCCTGATCGACCTCGAGCAGGTCGTGGATTTTCCGGGCGTGCCGGAACTGCGCGATCCGCTGCGCCAGTCGCAGTGCCTGCAGATGATCGGCGCCGCACTGCGTGAAGGGGCGGCCATCTGATGCGCCAGTATGTCAACCTTCTGGGACCGGCATTCCGCAAACAGCGGCAGTTCCTGACGCTGGGTCGCGCGCTCGCAATGGTTGCCGTTGTCGCGGCGGTCATGGCTGCGCTGCAGGTTCACGATGGCTACCGGCTGGCGGGTTTGCGCGAGGAGCTGGCTTCTGCGCGGACACTGCTCAAGGCGCAGACAAGCTACACCGCGCGCCTGAAGGGTGAAGGCGCGGCGAAACCCGGCAACACCGGGCTCGATGCCGAAGTGCAGCGCCTGGAAATGGAACTGAAGGCGGCCCGCGACAGCATGGCCGTCCTTGAGGGCGGCGGCCTCGGCAACCGCAGCGGTTTTGCCGGTTACTTCCAGGCCTTTTCGCGGCAAGTGCTCGACGGTCTGTGGCTGACCGGTTTCACCGTCGGCGGTGCCGGAGAGGTGGCCATACAGGGACGGGTGACGGCGCCTGATCTGGTGCCGGTGTACATCCAGAAACTCAACAAGGAGCCGGTGCTGCAGGGGCGCGAGTTTTCGTCGCTGGAAATGCGCAGACCCCAGACCGTGCCGGCAAAGGATGCCGACAGCCCGGCAGAGGCGCCCCGGTATATCGAGTTTGTGCTGGCCACGGTGAATGTTGCGGAGAAAAGCGACGCAACCGGAGTGAAGAAGTGATGGCCCAATTCCTCGAACGCTGGCGCCTGTGGAGCGACCTGTTCAACGCGCGGTCACTGCGTGAACGGGCGCTGATGACGGGTCTCGGTGTGGCTGCCGTGGTGCTGCTGTTCGATACGCTGTCACTGGCGCCGATGGCGGTGGAATACAAGCGCCTGTCCGGCCAGCTGACCGAGGCGCGGGCGACCATACGCGCCGGGGAAATGGCGCTGGCGGCCAATCGCGGGCAGGAAGATCCGGACGAGGTGAAGCGGCGCTATCGCGACGAGTTGCGCAAGCAGATCGCGGAAATGGATGAACGCCTGCAGGGATTGCAGAAGCAACTGGTGCCGCCGGACCAGGTGTCAAGCCTGCTCGAGGGAGTGCTGGGCAGGGAGCGCGGCCTGGCGCTGGTCAGCCTCCACAAGCTGCCCGTGCAGCGTTACCAGACCAACGGCACCGCCAAGGCGGCCGATCCCAAGGCGCAGGCGGCGGAAAGCGGCCGCGGCATCTACCAGCACAGTTTCGAGATCAGGGTCGAAGGTTCCTACGCCGAGCTGCATGCCTACCTGAAACGGCTTGAAGCCCTGCCGTGGCAGTTGTTCTGGGGCAAGGCCGAACTGGATGCGACCGGTCATCCGCGGTTGCGCCTGACCCTGACATTGCATACCCTCAGCCTGAACAGGGCGTGGCTGGTGGTATGAGCCTGTCAATCACAATCAAACAAGGCGTGCTGGCGGGGATGCTGATTGCAGCGGCAACCGCGGCCACGGCACAAGGGCTTGCAGACCCGACGCGGCCTCCGGCGGCGCTGGCGCTGCCGGGGAGTGCGGCTGCCAGTGGCGGGCCGGTGCTGCAGTCGGTGATGCTGTCGCCGGGACGCAAGGTGGCGATGATCAGCGGCCAGATGGTGGCATTGGGGGGGCGCTACGGCTCGGCGCGCCTGGTGCGGCTGACGGACAGCGAGGCCGAACTGAAGGACGGAGCGGAGACCATCGTGCTGAGCCTTTATCCGCAGGTGGAGAAACGCCCCGCGGGGAAAATTCAGCGCAGCGAAACCGGCGCCGGAAAAACGAAAAAATGAACATGAACAGGCGCAAAGACATGCAACGATGGATGGCCGTCGCGATGATGGTGCTCGTCGCGGGGTGTGCGGATCTGCCGCAACGCCCGAATGTGGCGCAGGAAACCATCTACAAGGAACTGGAGCGGGCT
>JALHND010000193.1 GCA_022843705.1 Burkholderiales bacterium | reverse complement strand
AGGCTTTCTGCCCGCCGGAACCGGTCTTTTCCGCCTGCTCCTGCTGCTCCCGCTGCATGCGACGGGATTCCGCCATGAATTCGGCGTATTTGCGTTTCATCTGCTGCGGCATCCAGAAATCCACCGCGGCGAAACCGAAGAAAAACAGCATCATGATGTTGCGCGTACTCGGCTCCAGCTCGCCGCCGTAGAACAGCACCCAGAAGCCGAGCACCAGGTTCAGCAGCCCGGCGAAATAAAACACGTAAATGCGCTTCTTCAGTTTTTCGTCCAGTTGATCCATACCCGCCCTCCGTTCTTCAGCCGCGACCGGCCTGCACTTCCGGCGCGCGCAGTTGCGCCGCCATCTTGTCGAGCACGCCGTTGACGTACTTGTGGCCGTCGGTGCCGCCGAATGATTTGGCCAGCTCGATCGCCTCGTTGATCACCACCCGGTACGGCACCTCAGGGCAGTGCATGAATTCATAACCCGCGAGCAGCAGGATGCCGCGTTCCACCGGCGACAGGCTTTTGTAGGCACGGTCGAGCAGCGGCGCGATGCGCTGCTCCATCTCGGCCGCGCCGGCGACCGCGCCATCGAGCAGCCTGGTGAAGTAATCGGTGTCGATCGTGCCGAAATCCTCGGCTTCGCCGAGCTGCGCGGCAATGGTCACGGGATCGGTGCCCGCGAGCTGCCACTGGTAGAGGCCCTGCAGTGCAAATTCACGGGAACGGCGGCGATTCGATTTCATGTTCTTCCGGTGTGGCGGCCACAGCCCGTGCGGCACAAATTATTGTTTAAAAACAAATACTTATGAATTTCAGATATTTTCCGCGTCACGCTTGAGGCGCTGCATCAGCCGCGCCATTTCCACCGCAACCAGCGCACAGTCGGCGCCCTTCTGCGCCATCCGTACTTCAGCCTGATCATCGTTCTCGGTGGTGAGGATGCCGTTGGCCACCGGCACACCGGTCTCGAGCTGCACCTCGGTGATGCCGCGCGAGGATTCGTTGGACACGATTTCGAAGTGATAGGTTTCGCCGCGGATCACCGCGCCCAAGGCCACCAGCGCGTCGTAATGCCCGCTGATCGCCATCGCCTTCAGCGCCAGCGGGATTTCCAGCGCGCCCGGCACGCTGACGATGCGCATGTCCTTTTTGGCAACACCCATTTTCGCCAGCGCCGCGGTGCAGGCCGACAGCAGGCCGTCGCCGACATCGACGTTGAAGCGCCCCATCACGATGCCGATGCGCAGCCCCTTGCCGTCGTGCTCCGGTTCCATTTCCTCGATGTCGTCGAAACGCGCCATGTCATTCACCCAATCACTTAATCACTGAATCACTTGATTACCCGGTCACGCCTTGCCCGGCGGCTGCATGTACCCGGTCACTTCCAGATCAAAACCCGCCATGCTCGGCATGCGCAGCGGCTGTGCCAGCACGCGCATTTTCTTGACGCCGAGGTCGCGCAGGATCTGCGCGCCGATGCCGTAGTTGCGCAGCACGATCTTCGCCGGGCTGCCGCGCTCGTGCTGCGGCCGCGCGCGCTCGAGCAGCTCCGCCGCAGTCTCCTGGCGGTGCAGCAGGATGATCACGCCGCGGCCTTCGCGGGCGATCGCCGCCATCGCGTCATGCAGATTCCAGGAATGGCGGGTCGCGCCGGTATCGAGCAGGTCGATCAGCGACACCGGCTCGTGCACCCGCACCGGCACCTCGTCTTTCGCGGTGAAGCTGCCGCGCACCAGCGCGAGATGGGTCTGCTGGCCCGCGGTTTCGGTATAGGCGACCAGCCGGAATTTACCGTGGGCAGTCTCGATGTCGCGCTCGGTGGCGCGCTTCACCAGCGACTCGGTGGCGCTGCGGTACTGGATCAGGTCGGTGATGGTGCCGATCTTCAGGCCGTGCTCGGCGGCGAATGGAATCAGGTCCGGCAGCCGCGCCATCTCTCCGTTGTCCTTGAGGATTTCGCAGATCACCGCCGCCGGCGTCAGCCCCGCCAGCCGCGCGAGGTCGCAACCCGCCTCGGTGTGCCCGGCGCGCACCAGCGTGCCGCCGTTCTGCGCCATCAGCGGAAAAATGTGTCCCGGCTGCACGATGTCGGCGGGACTGGCATCGGCGCGGATCGCCGCCTGCACCGTCTTCGCGCGGTCGGCCGCCGAAATGCCGGTGGTGACACCCTCCGCCGCCTCGATCGACAGCGTGAAATTGGTGCCCATCGGCGAGCGGTTGTTGCTGACCATCAGCGGCAGGTTGAGCTGGCGGCAACGTTCCTCGGTCAGCGTCAGGCAGATCAGGCCGCGGCCGTAACGCGCCATGAAATTGATGGTCTCGGCTGTCGCGAATTCCGCGGCCAGCACCAGGTCGCCCTCGTTCTCGCGGTCTTCCTCGTCAACAAGCACCACCATGCGCCCGGCGCGCATCTCGGCGATGATTTCTTCGGTAGGGCTGATCGCCACGTCGTTTTTTCCTGATTTCAAGATCCGTTTTCCTTGCCCGCGGCCGTTTCGTTCAACCGCTCCACATACCGCGCCAGCATGTCCACCTCGAGATTGACCTTCGAACCCGGCTGCAGGTTCTGCAGCGTGGTCGCGCCGAGGGTGTGCGGGATCAGATTGACCTCGAAACGGTCGCCGTCGACCGCATTCACCGTCAGGCTGACGCCGTCCACCGCCACCGAACCCTTGCGTGCGATGTAGCGCGCGATGGCCCGCGGGGCCTCGACAACGAGGCGCCGATTATCCCCCACCGCGTCGAAGCGCGATACCGTGCCCGTGCCGTCGACATGCCCGGTCACCAGGTGGCCGCCGAGGCGGTCGGCGAGCCGCAGCGCCTTTTCGAGGTTGACCGGCGCGCCCGCGGCAAAACCGGCGACCACCGACAGCGTCGCCTGCGACACCTCGGCCTCGAAATGACTGCGGTCGAAGGCGACCACGGTCAGGCACACGCCGCTGACCGCGATGCTGTCGCCCAATGCAACGTCGGCCATGTCCAGTCCTGCGGTGTCGATGTGCAGGCGAAGACCACCCGGCGCCGGATCGGTTTTCGCGATGCGGCCGACGGCCGCGACGATGCCGGTGAACATTATTCAGGCCGCGCCAGTATCCGCAGGTCTTCGCCGACCCGGGTTACATCGGTGATCTTCAGCTTGCGCCGGCCGCCCAGGTTTTCCAGCGGCGGCAGATGGAACATGCCCTGGGCGGTGTCGCCGAGGATGCAGGGCGCGAAATAGATCAGCAATTCGTCAACCAGTCCTTCATCGATCAGCGAGCCGTTCAGCTTGTGCCCGGCCTCGACATGCACTTCGTTGCAGCCGCGCCGCGCCAGCTCCTGCAGCAGTGCCGGCAGTTCGACCTTGCCCTCGTGGTTGGGCAGCACCACGACTTCCGCGCCCTTCGCGCGCAAGGCCACCGAACGCGGCACATCGGCGCCGGCGGCGGCGATGATCGTGCCCGGCCCGAGTATTTTCGCCGTCAGCGGCGTCTGCATCCGGCTGTCGACCACCACGCGCAACGGCTGGCGCGTGGTCTGCACCTCGCGCACATTGAGCTGCGGATCATCATCCTTGACCGTGCCGACACCCGTCAGCACCGCGCAGGCGCGCGCGCGCCAGGCGTGGCCGTCGCGGCGCGCATCACCACCGGTGATCCACTGGCTCTGCCCGTCGGCCAGTGCGGTGCGGCCGTCGAGGCTAGCCGCGACCTTCATCCGTACCCAGGGCGTGCCGCGGGTCATGCGCGAGATGAATCCGATGTTGAGTTCCCGCGCCTCGGCCTCCATCAGGCCGGTATCAACCGTGATGCCGGCGGCGCGCAACTGCTCGAACCCCTTGCCCGCGGTCTGCGGATTCGGGTCCTGCATTGCCGCCACCACCCGCGCCGGCTTCGCCTTCAGCAGCGCATCGACGCAGGGCGGCGTGCGGCCGTGATGGGCGCAGGGCTCCAGCGTCACGTACAGCGTCGCCCCGGCGGCCTGCCTGCGCGCATGCTCCAGCGCAATCGTCTCGGCGTGCGCCGCGCCGGCTTTTTCATGCCAGCCCTCGCCGACCACCTGGCCGTCTTTGACAATCACGCAGCCCACGCGCGGATTCGGCGTGGTTGTGTAGAGCCCGCGCGCCGCGAGTTCCAGCGCATAAGCCATGTGGCGATGATCGTCGGGAGTGAACATGTCGGATTCAGCCTGCGCCGTGACGGCGGTAAAGACTACTTGCGGCCCGGCTTGCGCACTTCCTTGATGGCGTCGGTGAAATCATCGACGCCCTGGAAGCTGCGGTAGACGGAGGCAAAGCGGATATAGGCCACTTCATCGAGTTTTTTCAGTTCGCGCATCACCATCTCGCCGACGCGCCGCGCCGGCACTTCGCGTTCACCCAGCGACAGCAGCTCGTTGGTCAGCGTGCCGATGGCCTCGTCGACCAGCGGCGTCGGCACCGGCCGCTTGTGCAGCGCGCGCATGAAACTGGTGCGCAGCTTGGCAAGGTCGAATTCCGCGCGGCTGCCGTCCTGCTTGACCACCTGCGGCATCCGCAGTTCGACGGTTTCATAGGTCGTGAAGCGCTTGCTGCAGGCCACACACTTGCGGCGGCGGCGGATGGTGTCCCCGTCATCACTCTCGCGGGAGTCGATGACCTGGGTTTCGTCCGATTTGCAGAAAGGACACTTCATGACGGCAGCGATGAACGATGAACGCTGATCGATGAACGCGAACGCTGGGCAATAGGGCGGTTTTCATTCATCACTCATCGCTCCGCGCTCATCGCTATCATTTATAGACCGGGAAGCGGTCGCACAGCGCCTTGACTTCACTGCGCACACGATTGTTCACCGCCTCGTCCTGCGGCGCGTCGAGCACGTCGGCGATCAGGCCGCCGAGTTTTTCGGCCTCGGGCGCGCGGAAACCGCGGGTGGTCATTGCCGGCGAGCCAATGCGCACGCCGCTGGTCACCATCGGCGGACGGGTGTCATTGGGCACCGCGTTCTTGTTGACCGTCATGTGCGCGCGGCCCAGCGCCTGCTCGGCTTCGATGCCGGTCACCGGCTTGTC
>JALHND010000192.1 GCA_022843705.1 Burkholderiales bacterium | reverse complement strand
CAACGGCAGTGTCGCCAAGCTGTTTTTCGTCGATGCCCGGACCAATCCCGACGCCAACATCCGCGAAGGCAGCACGATGTTCATGATCCCGAAGGACACCCCGGGATTCCGCATCGGCAAGGTGTTCAACAAGCGTGGCTGGCGCTTCTACCAGAATGGCGAACTGATATTCGAAAATGCCCGCGTGCCGCATGCCAATGTCGTCGGTGAAGTCAACGGCGGCGTCAAGGCGCGCGCCACCGACAAGTCGGAGTTCGGCGACATCGAGCTCGCCGCCAATGCGCTGGGCATCTGCGAGGACGCCTGCGGCATGGCGATGCAGTTCGCGAAAACGCAGAAACGCGCCGGCAGGCCGGTCATTGACCACCAGCTGGTGCAGCTGAAGCTGAACGAGATGTACATGCTGACCGAGGCGCTGCGCGCTTTCGTGCTGCGCACCGCCTGGGAGCGCGACCGCAAGCTGCCGGATCTGGGCAACAACGTGCTGGTGATGAACTACTCGCAGGAAGTGGTGCAGCGCGTGACCCGCGCCAACATGGACATCCACGGGCCCGAGGGCTGCATGATGCATGCCCGCGTCGACAAGCTGGTGCGTGATGCGATGGTGTGGACCCACCTCGCCGGCGACACCGTGCAGCGGGTCAAGGTGGTCAAGCGGCTGCCGATGATGCCGCTGCCGATGTAAGGCCGGCGTTTCCTAAAGCAGTTTTTCAGCGACACCCCCGACCATCGCGTTGAGGGTGTCGTAGACCGTCACCCCGGCAGCCTCCAGCGCCGCGCGTTTCGCGGCATAACCGCCGTGCGAGCCGTAGGTCAGCGCGCCGGCATGGCCCATTGCCACGCCTTCCGGCGCCGTCTTTCCGGCGATCAGCGCAAACACCGGTTTGGCAAAGGCCTGCGCTTTCAGGGCTTCCGCGAAATCCTCCTCGTCGTGGCCGCCGATTTCGCCGATGATCAGCAGTGCCCGGGTCTGCGCGTCCTGCGCATAAAAGGGCACCAGGTCGGAATAACGCAGGCCCTTCACCGGATCGCCGCCGACGCCGATCCACACCGAGGTGCCGACACCGCGCTGCGCAAGACGGAATCCCGATTCATAGGACAGCGTGCCTGATTTCGACATCAGGCCCAGCGGGCCGGACTTCAGTGACACGTCGGGCAGGAAACCGAGCTTGGCGGTTTCGGCCACCGCCATGCCCGGCGTCGAACCGCCGATCCACAACACGCCGGCGTCCTGCGTCAGCCGTTTGGCTTTCAGCGCATCGTGTACCGGCATGCCCTCGGTCGGCGTGACGATCATTTTCACACCGGCGGCGACGGCTTCGCGCATCGCATCCAGCAGGTCATAAGCGCCGACCAGGGCAACGCTGACCGTGGCACCGGTGGCCTTAACTGCCGCAGCGCAGTCCGGGAACAGCGGGATGCCGTTGATCTCCCTGACGTCCTTCGCCGGCGACACGCCGCCGACAAGGTTCGTGCCGTACTCCTTCATCAGCCGGCTGTGCAGCCGCCCGGCGCGGCCGCTGATGCCCTGGAGGATGACTTTCGTCGAACGGTCGATGCGCGGGAGGCTCATTGTTTCACCCCCAGGTGTTTGCGCACTTCCGCCAGCGCGGCATCGAGGTCGCTGTGCAGCGTGATGCCCGCATCCGCCAGCACCCCGCGCGCGGTCTCCATGCCGTTGCCGACCAGCCGCGCCACCACCGGCGCCTTGAACTCCGGCACGTCCTTCAGCGCGCTGACCAGCAGCCGCGAGAACTCGCCCAGCTCGGTGATGCCGGCGAAAATGTTGATCAGCAGCACCTTGACGTTTCTGCCTTCGCGCATCCACTTCAGCACATTGACCAGGCGCTTGGTTTCGCCGCGCAGCCCGCCGGTGCGGATGTCGAGGAAATTGTACGGTTTCAGTTCCGCGCCGCGCATTTCGTCGATCAGCATCATCGACAGCCCGGCGCCGGTGGTCAGCAGCGCAATCTCGCCTTCGGGATCGACCACCACGTAGTCGCAGCCATGCGCATCCTTCAGCCTGGTCTCGACATAGGCAGCGCAGACATCGGCCAGCAGCGCGTGCTGCTGCGGCTGGCGGGACAGGGCGGAGTCATCGGTGACGAACTTGGCATCACCGGCGAGCCAGCTGCCGTCGGCATTTACGAACAGCGGATTGATCTCGATCAGCAGGGCTTCCTCGGCGAGGAAGGCGGCGGCCATCGCGCGACCGGCGCCGGCGAGCGCCTTGCCCGCGACGCCGGGAAATGCGGCCGCGAGTTTTTCGGCAGCCGCGGTCAGTGCCGCGACATCGGGTGCGGCCGAGGCGGTTTTCAGCGCCTCGCGAGGCAGGGTTTCGATGTCCATGCCGCCCTGCGCCGCCATGATGATGCGCACGCCCGCTGCGGCCGGGTCGAGCATCATCGCGATATAGGCTTCGCTGGCGCCATCAACCTGTTGTTCGACCCGTACCGCATTGACCGTGCGGCCCTTGGCTGTTTTGCCGATGATGTCTGCGGCACGCGCCACCACGTCGGCGCTGCTGTCGGCTTTTTTGATCAGGCCGGCCTTGCCGCGGCCGCCGGCGGTGATCTGGCCTTTGACCACCCAGGGGCCTGCAGGCAGTGCATGGACGGCCGTCGGCTGTGTCAGCAGGCAGCCTTGCGGCGCCGGAATGTTGTGGCGGGCCAGCAGCTGCTTGGCGTCGTGTTCCAGTAAATACATGATTTATATAGTATTTTTCTTGCGATCAAGGAATGCCTGCATCATGCGCCGCGGTTCGTCGGTGCTGCGGGCTTCCACGCAGGCGCGGATGCCCGCCTGTATGGCCTCTGCCAGCGGCAGCCGCTCCCAGTCGCGCAGCAGCGCCTTCTGCAAACGCATCACGCACGGTCCGCCGAGCAGGAGAGAATTGATCCATTGCCCGACCTTCGCATCGAGACCGGCCGCGGGTGTGACCGCCTGCAGAAAGCCGATGCGGTAAGCCTCCTGCGCATCGATGATGTCGCCGGTATAGACGAGTTCGGCCGCCTTGCCCCAGCCGACGAGTCGCGGCAGCAGCGCGGCCTCCATGCCGGAAGGAATGCCCACCCGCACTTCGGGCATGCCGAACTTGGCGCTGTCGGCGGCGACCCGCAGGTCGCAGGCTGCTGCAAGTTCCATGCCGAAGCCCAGGCACCAGCCGTTGATGCGCGCGATCACCGGAACGGGCAGCATGCGTATGGACTCATTGGCGACATGCGTAAGGCTGTGTTCGACTTCCGCGCCGGCGGCATCGAGGTCCTTCATTTCGTGGATGTCGGCGCCGGCGATGAACGACTTCTCTCCGGCGCCGGTGATGACCACCGCGCGCAGCGCTTCGTCACGTCCCAGTTCCGAGAACGTCGCGGCAATCGCGCGCTTGCCGGCCATGCCCAGCGCGTTGCGCCGTGAGGGATTGTTGACCGTCAGCCAGGCAATGCGGCCTGCCTCACCCCGGTCCTCGATGCGGCACAGCAGCAGGTCGTCCGGAGGGCTCATGACACCGATATCCGCTTTTGGGAAGCGGCTTGTTCGTGGCTGACCGCCGGCGCGATCAGCCGGTACAGTGCGCGCCGCGTGTTGCTGAACAGCGAGCGCATTTTTTCGGTCCAGGGGGTTTTCCGCGCCTGCAGCGCGGCCGGGCTTTCCCAGACATCGGGGCCGGTCATCTCGTAGGCGGTCAGGTACTTCGGGCCGTCAGAACCGCCGCCGAGGATGCCGGTGGACATGTAACGCCGCGCGCGCAGCACGCCGGGAATTGCCGCGCAGCGCGGCAGGTGCTCGCTGTCGTACCAGGCGTTGTATTCGTCGACGATGTGGTCGGGGATGTCGGTATGCACGATGTATATCCACGGCGCGTCACCGAAGTCCGTCCGGCCGACTTCGCGCATCAGCCTGAAGTTCATGCGCTCGCGTTTGTCACCGTAGAGTGTGCGCATGCGCTGCGACCAGGGTGTGGGGTTGGCAACAATGTGCTGGAAATCCGGGCTACCTTCGACGGTTTCGTCGGCCGTTTCATACCAGGCGAGGTAACGAATGTCCGCGCTGTCGCTGTTCCATTGTTCGCAGAAGTAGCGTCGCGTGCGCACGAAGCCGGGCAGGGCGGTCAATTGGGGGACGTGTTCGAGGCGGTACCAGTCGTTGAATTCGGCGTCGTGTTCGGGGGCGACGTCGAGGCGGACGGTGATCAGGCCGGTGGCTTGGGGTTGGGTGGTCAAGGTAAAAACAATCCTGGATCAGTAGAGGTCAGTAGTTGCCCCTCACCCTGACCCTCTCCCCGTCAGAAGACGGGGAGAGGGAATGTGCACGTGGAAGTGCAAGCTCCCTCTCCCCACGTACTCGTGGGGAGAGGGTTGGGGTGAGGGGCAGCGAAGAAGCAAGCTGTTTCAGGCCGGCACTTCCAGATCCACCAGCGGCCCGTACTGCTGCCCGCCGAACACATCGCCGTCATCGACATCGCCCGAAATCACCGGCCGCGGGATGGTGATCTTGATGGCGGTCGCGGCGTCGTAGTTGATGATGGCGACGACCTCCGGTTTCAGGCGGTAGGTCTTCGCGAACCAGTCGGCATTGATCAGCCTGGCGTCGCGCACTTTTTCATAAACCGCGCGCTCCTTGAAAATGACGTCGAAAGTCAGCTCGAAGGGCCCCGAATTCTTGCTGCGGATCAGCTTGGTGACTTGCCAGAGTTTGGCCATGATTGTTTTCCCTCAGACCTGTTCGTAGTTGATGCGGAACATTTCCAGCGGCGTATCGGGTTCGACGACGTGGTTCATGTTGAAGCGGTAGCTCGCCCCCTTGTCGATTTCCGCGGGCGAGTAGGGGAAGGCAACCGAGGTGATCAGCCCGGTCCACTCCGGCACCGGGTAATGCACGGCGATGTGACTCAGCGATTTCGCGATTGAGTTGGCCAGCTTTTGCGTGGGCGCGGTGATCTGGAACAGCAGGCCCACTTCATGACCAATGCTCATGTCCGGCTCCAGCACGCCCATCGCGGCATTGCGGCCGAACTGGCGGATGT
>JALHND010000191.1 GCA_022843705.1 Burkholderiales bacterium | reverse complement strand
AGGACTTCGGCTTTGGCCATGGCTTCGGCGGCGGTGCTGCCGTAGGCGAGCACACCCGGCAATTCCGGAACTTCCGCCAGCCAGCGGCCGTCTTCCTCGCGTTCGTGTTCGATGGTGAAGTTCATCGGAGCCTCTCTGCGTTCAAGTCATTATATCCAGTCTTGCGATCAAAATAACTTTCTAGCTGTGCGGGCCGCCGAAAGTGGCTCCGAACGAGTGAATAGTTTCATTGTAAGAAATTTCAATTATTTTCGGTGTCTTGACGGCTCTTTAAGCCGCCAAGCAACGAAGAAAGAAACGCGCCATTGAGAGTAACGGAGAGAAATACCCAAAAAGTACCTAAAAGAAAAACAATTCCTTTTACCGTTTCATCCCCTCCGTGGCCTATGCCTGCACCGAGCATCGCCAATAAACCTGGGATATTCCAGGGTAATCCAGCAATTGCAGGAACAAAGACTAGCAATATCAGACCCTGAATATCGCCAAATGCAACTAAAGCGGCTAATCCGCAAGCAGGTATGCTAAGCCATAATCCCGTTGCCATAAATTTCGCTAATTTTTTAATTATCAATTACGGCCCTTTGTTAGTCGACTTGTAATCTAACGTTAGCGCTCGCGCGCGTCCAGTTCGGCGTGCTGTCAGGCGACAAGCAGTTTGTGCCCAAAGTCATGTGCATTTCAAAAAGAGCCGGCCGAAGTGGTCACCGTAGCCCTGCAGTAATGTGCCGGAGCAAACGATACCAATTGCTACCCGGGTTGCGGTGTGTCCAGCTTGAGTTCCAAAAAATGCCATGTTGTCGGCGCGTGCGGTCCGTATAACGGGCCAGTATTCCAACAGGAGACCCATGAAGACGATGATCGTCCCTGAACGTTGGACGATCGTCCAATCGCACTTGGTTGAGGCGACCCATACATGCACCGCTAGAATCAATAGGCAAGACCCTACGATACTTAGCTGCTTCGGCCATTGACTGGGGTTGGGATCGGGCATGTCGCCTAACGTGTGTTGGTTGACATTTTTAGTTGATATTCTGTGCCGAAATTGTGCCCATCATAGGCCAGCCCAAACCGTCGCTCAAGCACCCACGCGATCACCGTTTCACCAGGTATACGTCACGCTGTACCGCACCACAGCCTCCGCCCCCGCAACCACTTCCACCGGAAACGTCACCGTCCGCGCATCTTCCTTGCGGTAGTCCTGGGTCTTGCTGGTGATGCTCCAGTTGGTCCAGCGGTAGAGGTTTTCCTTGACCATCACCGTCACGGTTTCCTTTTTCTGGTTGCGCAGTTTGACTTCGATTTCTTCGGTCATGGTCTTGCGCGAGCTGTCGACCGTGAAGCTGACCTGCCGTCGTTCGCCGACGACGTCGAAGGCTGAGCCCAACTTGACCAGAACCTGTTCGTTGCGCGGGGTGTGGTCGATGCTGTCTTCGCCGATGAATTCGAGCGTGCCGTCGGCGTCGTCGAGTTTGGCGACGCGGATGCGGCCGGCGGGGAGTGGCATGCCCATGTTCTGTTCTTTGCCGTTTTTGAATCCCAGGTAGACGTCGACCTTCTTGTTGCCCAGCACGCCGTAGTTGCGGTCGGTGGCGGGACTGCCGCGGGACTGCAGGCCGGCGGCGCCGGCGTAGACCAGGGTTTTTTCGCAGGGCACGGCGCGGGCGGCCGGGAAGAGTTCGAGCTGCTGGGTGGAGTTGTCAGGCAGCGTGGTCGGGCGACCGAGGGTGTAGAGGTGGTATTCGAAGAAGGCTTTTTCCTCGAAACCCCTGGCGCTCATTTCCATGGCCATCGCGCTGCGTCCTGCCGGCGCTGAATACAGTTGCGGCTGCGGCTGGATGCGCTGCACGTCGCCGGCGACGAGTTTGAGCTTGGCATCGTTGTAGGAGGCGCCGGAGCGGTTGACGATGCTGACCCAGGCGGCGACGTCGAGCGCGCAGCTGTTGGCGCCGGTGCCTTCACGCAGGGTCAGGTTGTAGTCGGCCCACCAGGTCAGGCCGCCGGTCTGGTAGGACACGCGGGTCGCGTGTTTGCCGGCGCGCGCGGTTTCGAGATCCCACACCAGCGTCGGCCGGGTGATCAGGCCGCCGGGCAGTTCGGGCAGGCGCACGCCGGCGTTGTGGGGCAGGGTCTGGATGCTGCCGTCGTCGAGTTTCAGCACCAGGCCGCCGGTGGTGGAGAGCAGCGTGCCGGCGAAGGATTCGGTACCGCTGCCGCGCACCTGGTCGATGCTGATGCGGCGGTCGATGTACTTCTCCAGCAGTTTCTGGCTGTTGACGAGGTCGAACTGGAAATTCTGCGCCAGCACGCGGGTGCCGGCGGGATCGGTCAGGGATTCGAAGGACACCGTGGTCGGGTCGATCAGCGCTGCGACGTCGCTGAAACGCGCGCTGTTGCGGCCGCGTTCGAGCGCCAGTTCGCGCTGCTGGCGCACCATCGCATAGCCGGGTATCGCCGCGCCGCCGAGATTGCCGCGCAGCAGTTCCGGCGGGATCGCGCCGGGACGTGTGCTGCTGTAGATGGTGAGGGCGGTGCCGCTGTCGGCGGCGAGGCCGGCGGCGGGGAGCAGGGTGGCGAGGATGGCGGCGGTGAGGGTGGAGCGGGTGAAGCGGGTCATTGGGGGTCCTTGTTGGTATGTATATTGTGGTTGCCCCTCTCCCCGCCAATCGGCGGGGAGAGGGTGACATGCTCGCGAGGTTGGGCGTTGTGTTTGTAAACGCGGCAGCGGCGGGTTTGGGGTTAAGTGCGCATCCGGCGGCGGGTTTGCTGTCCATGCACTAGAATCGTGCGTCGTCAAAAAGTTCATCGGGGAGTGCAAGTTTCCATGCAAAGCGTCTGCATTTTCTGTGGGTCCAACACCGGCCGCGAGGCGCTGTATGCCGAGGCGACACGCGCGCTGGTGCAGGCGCTGGCGGCCGCCGGCATCCGCATCGTCTACGGCGGCGGCAACATCGGGCTGATGGGTGTGGTGGGGCAGGCGGCGCTGGATGCCGGCGCGCATGTCATCGGTGTCACGCCGCGCAAGCTGCTGGAGCGCGAAGTGGTGCACACGGGCCTGAGCGAGCTGCACGTGGTCGATTCGATGCACGAGCGCAAGGTGATGATGGCGGAGATGTCCGACGCCTTCATCGCGCTGCCGGGCGGCATGGGCACGCTGGACGAAATATTCGAGATGCTGACGCTGAACCAGCTGGGCATGCAGCGCAAGGCCTGCGGCTTCTACAACGTGGCCGGATTTTTCGACAGCCTCTGCGATTTTCTCGACCATGCGGTGGCCGAGCGTTTCATCCGTGCCGAGCATCGCGACATGATCATGGTGGCTGACGATCCGGTGTCGATGATCACCCGCCTGCGGCAATGGAAAATGCCGGAGGTCAGCAAGTGGATGGATCACAAGCCGGCCTGAAATGCCGCTGTTTATGACCCCATAAGTAATGGCCTCATAAATAATTTCGACGCAGGGCGCGAGAACTCGCGCCTACAATCGGTGGTCGGTCAGAAAGGGACGTCAGCACCATGAATGCCCCCCTCGAAAGTCCTCCCGCAGTCACCGAAACCCGGAACACCACCTGCTATATGTGCGCCTGCCGCTGCGGCATCCGCGTGCATCTGAAGAACGGCGAAGTCCGCTACATCGAGGGCAATCCCGAGCACCCGCTGAACCAGGGCGTGATCTGCGCCAAGGGCGCCTCGGGCATCATGAAGCAGTATTCGCCGGCACGGCTGACGCAGCCGCTGCGGCGCAAGCCGGGCGCGGAGCGCGGTGCCGGCGAGTTCGAGCCCATCAGCTGGGACGAGGCCTTCTCGATCATGGAAGAACGCCTGCGCAAGATCCGTTCGACCGATCCCAAGAAATTTGCCTTGTTCACCGGCCGCGACCAGATGCAGGCGCTGACCGGCATGTTTGCGCGCCAGTTCGGCACGCCGAACTATGCGGCGCACGGCGGCTTCTGCTCGGTCAACATGGCGGCCGGCATGATCTACACCATCGGCGGCAGCTTCTGGGAATTCGGTGGTCCGGACCTCGACCGCGCGAAACTGTTCGTGATGATCGGCACCGCTGAGGACCATCATTCCAATCCGCTGAAAATCGCGATCTCGAAATTCAAGCGCCGCGGCGGGCGTTTCATTTCAGTGAACCCGGTGCGCACCGGTTATTCGGCGATTGCCGACGAATGGGTGCCGATCCGCCCCGGCACCGATGGTGCGCTGCTGCTGGCGCTGACCCACGAGATCCTCGAGACCGGCCTCTACGACCGCGCCTTCCTCGCGCGGTACAGCAACGCCGGTTACCTGATCAACATCGACCCGGCCAGCCCGGAGCAGGGCATGCCGGTGCGTTCCGGCGAAGCCGCGAAGGGTGACAATCCCGATCATCGCCACGACCAGCTGTGGTGGGACCGGCTCAGCGGCCGTGCCGTGCCCAACCACACGCCCGGCGCCGATCCGGCGCTGCTGGGCGCATACCGGCTCGAAGACGGCACTCCGGTGAAGCCGGCCTTCCAGCTGCTGCTGGAGCGGGTCAGGGAATACACGCCGGAGTGGGCTGAAGGCCTCACCGGCATTCCGGCGGCACGCATCCGCCGCCTTGCGCACGAGATGGGCATCACCGCGCGCGACCAGCGGATCGAGCTGCCGATTGCCTGGACCGATTCCTGGGGGCAGGAGCACGACACGGTCACCGGCAACCCGGTGGCCTTCCACGCGATGCGCGGGCTGGCGGCGCATTCCAATGGTTTCCAGACGGTGCGCGCGCTGGCGGTGCTGATGTCGGTGCTGGGCACCATCGACCGGCCCGGCGGTTTCCGCCACAAGGCGCCGTTTCCGCGCGCGATTCCGCCGATGGCGAAACCGCCGAAGGGACCGGAGGCGGTGCAGCCGGACACGCCGCTGGCCGGGCTGGCGCTGGGCTGGCCGGCGGGACCGGATGATCTCAGCCTTGATGCCGACGGCGGCCCGCTGCGCATCGACAAGGCTTTTTCCTGGGAATACCCGCTGGCGGTGCACGGCATGATGCACAACGTCATCACCAATGCCTGGCGCGGCGATCC
>JALHND010000190.1:3591-5074 GCA_022843705.1 Burkholderiales bacterium | reverse complement strand
GCGGTGATGCCGTTCCAGGCCACGGCCTGGAAACCCTTCAGGCCCTGCTCGTCGAGGGTGGGCACCTCGGGCAGCGCGGCAGTGCGGCCGATGCTGGTGACGCCGAGCACGCGCAGTCGTCCCGACTTGATGAAAGGCATCACCGAGGTGAGCCCGTTGAAGGCCATGTCGACGTGGCCGCCGACGAGATCGACCAGTGCCGGCGCATTGCCCTTGTACGGCACATGCATCATTTTGATGCCGGCCATCGCATTGAGCAGTTCGCCGGAGAGATGCGGCACGCCGCCGTTGCCGGAGGAGGCGAAGTTCATCTTGCCCGGCCGCGCCTTGGCCAGCGCGATCAGTTCGCGGACGTTTTTCGCCGGCACGCCGGGATGGACCACCAGGCCCATCGGGGTGGTGTTGATCAGCGTGATCGGTTCAAAATCCTTCGCCGGGTCGTACGGCAGTTTTTTCAGCACGCTGGGCACGACGGTGAAAGGCGCCGGCGTGATCAGCAGCGTGTGGCCATCGGGCGCCGCCTTGGCGACGATCTCGGTGCCGATCGTGGTATTGCCGCCGGGACGGTTGTCGACGATGACCTGCTGGCCCCAGGCTTCGGCGAGCCGCGGTGCAAGCACGCGGGCAATCACGTCAGTGCTGCCACCGGCGGCAAAGGGCACGATCAGGCGTACCGTTTTGCTCGGGTAGTTCTGTGCCGCCGACAGTCCCGGAAATGCAAAAAATATCAATAAAAACAAATACTTACGACAAAACATCGGATCTCCTCCTGCATTGTTGCGCCAGCCCGTGATTCAGGCCGGTCCCTGGTAAATGCCTTGCAGCCGGCCCATCGCGCTGCGGGCTTCGGCTTCGATGCGGTCGACGATCGCCGCCAGCGGTTCGATTCTATCGGCGAATACCACGCCCTGGCCGCAGGAGAGCATGGCTTTTTCGTAATCGCCGGTTTCGTAGGCCTTGCGGCCGACGGTGCCCATGATGTGCGGCAGCAGCACCTGCGTGTCGCCAGCCTGTTCCTTTTCGAGCTGCTGGATCATCGCCACATGCGCGGTCTTCAGCGCGCGCTGGGTGTTGCGCATTGATTGCAGCAGCAACGTGGTGTCGGTTTCGCCGGCGGCGACCAGGCGCTCCTTGTAACTGCGATGCGCCCAGATTTCCTCCGATACCAGGAAACGCGTGCCCATGGCCACGCCGTCGGCGCCCATCGCCAGGGCGGCCACCAGCTGTTCGCCGGTGCCGATGCCGCCGGCGACAAGCAGCGGGATCTTTATCGTGCGCGCGGCGGCCGCGGCCATCACCATCGTGCCCACCGGCTCGATGCCGGGATGACCGCCGGCTTCGGCGCCGACGACGGTCACCGCATCGGCGCCCAGCGATTCCGCCTTTTTCGCGTAACGCACCCCGGGCACCTTGTGCAGCACGGTGATGCCCGCATCCTTCAGCCGCCGGATATGGCCCTCGGGATTGTTGCCGGCGGTCTCGA
>JALHND010000190.1:0-3491 GCA_022843705.1 Burkholderiales bacterium | reverse complement strand
ACAGGATAAAAAACGGCCTTTACTGGGAATTCACGGTATCGATAAACGGGTTTCATCCTGTAAATCCTGTCCATCCTGTAAATTGTTTTTTAGCTTTTCAGCACAACCAGCGCATCCGCGGCCATCACGCCCTCGGCGTTGACGAACAGCGGGTTGATGTCGATTTCGGCGATGCGGTCGGCGTGGTCTGCGGCGAGCAGCGACAGGCGTGACAGGGCATCGGCGAGGGCGTCGATGTTGCAGGCGGGTTTGCCGCGGTAACCCTGCAGCAGCTTCACGCCGCGGATTTCGTGGATCATCGCCTTCGCGGTCTCGGTGTCGAAGGGCGCATAGCGGTGGGTCACGTCGTGCATGATCTCGGTGAACACGCCGCCGAGCCCGAAGGCGATCAGCGGACCGAAGTGGGGATCGTTGACCGCGCCGATGATGACTTCCTCGCCGGCCGCCATCTGCTGCAGCAGGATGCCGTCGATGCGGGCATCGGCCTTGCAGGCCTTTGCCGCCGCCAGCACCTCGCGCGCGGCCTGCTTGAGGCCGTCGAGCGTCGTGATGTTGAGGCGGATCACGCCGGCCTCGGTCTTGTGCGGGATGTCGGCGGATTCGATCTTGACCGCCAGCGGGAAGGGCAGCGGTGCGGCCGCCAGCTTTTCCACGGCATCGGCCGCAAGCAGCGTCTCGCCGGTCACCGGGATGCCATAGGCCTTGAGCAGCGCCTTCGAGGCATGTTCGCCCAGCGTGCCGGCCGCAGGCAGCTTCAGCGTCTGCGGCGCGATGGCGCGCCGGTTGCCGCGGGCGCGCAGGGCTTCGTACACGCGGCGTTTCTGCGCGAAATCATTCAGCGCCGCCAGCGCATCGACGGTGCGCCCCGGCGCGAGGATGCAGGGCACGCCGTGGTTTTCGAGGTAATCCATCGCGGCGCGGTTGTCGTCGGGCGAGGTCGGCCAGTTGAGCAGCAGCGGCTTGTCGCTGTCCTTCAGCATGTCGACCAGGCCTTCGGCCCAGACCTGGGCGACGGTTCCGCGCGGCGAACGCGCGACGATGGCATCGATGTTGGGGTCGGCCAGCACTTCGCGCATGGTCTTGGTGTACGAGGCGAAGTTGTCGTTGTAGCCCTGGGCCGTGGTGTCGATCGGGTTTTCGATGGACGCGTAGGCGACAACGATGCCGCGCAGTTTTTCGCGGGTGGCATCGGCTAGCCGCGGCAGCGTCAGGCCGCGCGCGACGCAGCGGTCTGCGAGCAGCACACCGGCGCCGCCGGACAGGGTCATCACGCCGACGCCATTGCCTTTCGGCAGCTTGCGCGCGCGGAAGGCCTTGCAGTAATCCACCAGGTCGTCGACGTCCTGCACCTCGATGAAGCCGCCTTCGCGGAACGCCGTGCGGAACAGTTCGTAGCCGGCGGTCAGCCGCGCGGTATGCGAGGTCGCGGCCTTGCTGCCGATGTCGGTGTTGCCGACTTTCCAGATCAGGACGGGTTTGCCCAGTTCCAGCGCGCGCGCGCCGAGCCGGCGCAGGCGTTTGCCTTCGGTGGTGCCTTCAAGGAAGGCGGTGAGGATTTCGACGTCGGGGCGCTCGATCAGGTGTTCCATCCAGTCGAGCGCGGTGAGGTCGGACTCGTTGCCGGTGGAAACCACGTGGTTGAAGCCGAGGCCGTAATAACAGGCGACCGCGACCACGCCGAAACCGAAACCGCCGGACTGGGTGACCATCGCGATCGGTCCGGGTTTCAGCGTTTTCAGCTGCAGCGTGCCGCCGAAACCGAGGCGGAAATCGGCATCGAGGTTCATCAGGCCCAGGCAGTTGGGACCGACGACGCGCACGCCGCTCGACTTCACCGCGGCGAGCAGTTTGTCGTTGAGTTCCCGGCCGGCCTCGCCGGCTTCGCTGAATCCCGCGGACAGCACCACGGCGAAAGGGATGCCGGCCTTGCCGCACTGCTCGATCGCGCCCGGCACCAGGTGGCCGGCGACTGCGATCAGCGCGACGTCGCAGGGTTTCGGTACCGCGGTGACATCCGGATAACAGGTCAGCCCCTTGATCTCCGTGTATTTCGGATTGACCGGATAGACCCTGCCCTTGTAGCCGTATTCGGTGAGCAGCTTGATCGGCTGGCCGCCGATGCGCGCGAGGTCGGTGGAGGCGCCGATGATGGCGACGCCGCGCGGGTCGAGCAGGCGGGAGAGGTCGGGTGCGGTGGTCATGGATTAAATGAACGGGAAAGGAACGGCACAAAGAAACAATTAACAGGATGGACAGGATTTACAGGATAAGAGCGGGATGAATTGCGGCGGGGATTATGGGGTTTATCCTGAACATCCTGTTCATCCTGTAAATAAACGCTTTTAATCCGTGCGCATCTTGGCGGCCTTGACCAGGTTCGCCCATTTGTCGGTTTCGCTGCGGATGAAGGCCGCGAATTCCTCCGGCGTGCTGGCGACCGGTTCGGCGCCCTGTCCGGAGAGTTTCTCGACGACGTCCGGCGCACGCAGCGCCTTGACGGCTTCGGTGTGCAGCCGCGCGATGACCGGTTTCGGCGTGGCCGCCGGTGCGAGCAGGCCGTACCAGCCGCTGGCGCTGTAGCCCTTCAGCGTTTCGCCGATGGTCGGCAGATCCGGCAGCAGCGCCGAGCGTTTGGCGCCGGTGACGGCGAGCCCCTTGACCCGGCCCGACTTGATGTGGGGCGTGATGATCAGGCTGTTTTCGTAGCTCATGTCGACTTCGCCGGAGACCAGCGCGACCAGTGCCGGCGCGCCGCCCTTGTAGGCGACATGGGTGATGTCGACCTTGGCCATCAGTTTCAGCAGCTCGCCGGCGAGGTGGGTGATGGTGCCGTTGCCGGAAGACGCGTAGTTCAGCCGCTTGCCGCCCTGTTTGGCGATGGCCAGCAGTTCCCTGACGTTTTTTGCCGGCACCGAGGGATGGGTGACGAGGACGCTGGTCACGGTCACGCTCTGGGTGATCGGCGCGAGGTCGCGCAGGGTGTCATAACCCAGTTTCGGATTGAGGCTTTTGGCCACCGCGAGGCCGCCGATGGTGCCCATCACGATGGTGTAGCCGTCGGGCGCGGACTTGGCCACCTGTTCGGTGCCGATCGCGCCGCCGGCGCCGCCGCGGTTGTCGACGACGACCTGCTGGCCGAGGGCCTCGGCCATTTTCGGCGCGATCAGCCGCGCCACCACGTCGGTGGGGCCGCCCGGCGGGAAGGGCACGACCATGCGTACGGGCTTGGCGGGATATTGCTGGGCGCCGGCCGGCAGTGCCAGCGCGGCGGCGAGCAGTTGCAGAAGCAGCAGGGATCTTTTCATGATGTCCTCCTCTTGCGTGGTGTGCTTGTCTTATTGATCGACGTGGGCGGTCGCGGTCATCGACGGACGCCGCGCGAAGGCATCGTGCCAGCGGGCGATGCGGTCGTGGCCCTGGCGCCAGTCCAGCGCCGCAAACCGGAAGTCGGCGTAAGACAGCGCGCAGGCGATGGCGACATGGCCGATGCC
>JALHND010000189.1 GCA_022843705.1 Burkholderiales bacterium | reverse complement strand
GCGGCAAGCATCTCGCGCACCACCCAGGATTCGGCGCGGGTGATGGGCGCGCTGACCGGGGCAGGGCTGGTTGCAGCACTGGGGATCGGGCTGGCCTACGTGGCAGTGGCGATGTTTTACTTCGCCAGCCTGCTGCTCAGTTTCGGCGTGGATGCAAAACCCCGGCCGCAGGCGGATCAGCCTCCTGCGCCGCGCGCCTCGGTATGGCGGGATCTGCGCGACGGGCTGTCCTATGTCTGGAACACGCCGCCGCTGCTGGCCGCGATCTGGCTGGCACTGCTGGTCAATCTCACGGCCTTCCCGCTGGTCAACGGCCTGCTGCCTTATGTGGCACGTGAGGTCTACGGCACCGACCAGACCGGCCTTGGTTATCTGGTCGCCGGATTCGCCGGCGGCGCGCTGATCGGTTCGCTGCTGCTGACCCGTTTCGGTCATGCCGTGCAACCGGCGCGGATGATGGTCGGTGCCTGTTTCTGGTGGTATGTGCTGACATTGCTGTTCGTGCAGGTCGACAGCCTGGCGGCAGGTGTCGCGCTGTTGCTGCTGTCCGGTTTCGCGCAGAGCCTGAGCATGGTGACCATGGCGGCGATGCTGCTGCGCAGCTCGGAGGAGCGTTTCCGCAGCCGCGTGATGGGCATCCGCATGCTGGCCATCTACACGCTGCCGATCGGGCTGATGGTTTCGGGCCCGCTGATCGAGCACTTCGGCTTCCGGATGACGGGATCGGCCTACTGCATCATCGGCCTGGCGCTGACCACCTGGATCGGCCTCCGCTGGCGCGAACACGTCTGGCAGGGCACGGCAGCCTCGAATCTGCGCTGAGCAGCGCGGGATGGGCTGCGCCGGCATCGGTTAAAATATCGCTCTTTCCGATCAACACAGTATGAACTCACGGGGATGACCATGAACGCACCTCAGACCATGACGGACCGCCTGCTTGCCGAGAAAAAGGACGGCATCGGCTGGATCACCTTCAACAATCCGGCCCGCCACAATGCGGTGTCCTTCGAAATGTGGCAGGCGCTGCCGGTCATCCTCAATGATTTCGTGGCCGACCCCGAGGTGCGCGTAATCATCCTCAAGGGCGCGGGCGAAAAAGCCTTCGTTGCCGGCGCCGACATTTCCCAGTTCAAGGAAAAACGCAGCAGCGAGGACGCGGTGGCAGCCTACAATGCGGCAGCCGATCTCGCCGGCAAGTCGCTGCAGGAATGCGCCAAACCGACCATCGCGATGGTGCGGGGTTACTGCATCGGCGGCGGCACGGCGATCGCCGTCAACTGCGACATCCGCATCGCCGCCGACGACGCCAAGTTCGGCGTGCCTGCCGGCAAGCTGGGCCTGGGATACCGTTTTGTCGGCGTCAAACGGCTGACCGACGTGGTCGGCCCGCAGTTCACCGCGGAAATTTTCTTCACCGCGCGCCAGTTCAACGCCCAGGAAGCGCTGCAGATGAACCTGGTCAACCGCGTGGTGCCGGCCGCCGAACTGGAGAAATACACCCTCGACTACGCCGCGACCATCGCCGCCAACGCGCCGCTGACCCTGGCCTCGGTCAAGGCCTCGCTGATCGAATACGGCAAGGATCCCGCCAAGCGCGACCTCGACCGGCTGCAGAAACTGGTCGATGTCTGCTACAAGAGCGAGGACTACAAGGAAGGGCAGGCCGCGTTTGCCGAGAAGCGCAAACCGGTGTTCAAGGGCAAATAATTCATAAGTATTTGTTTTTATTGATAATTTTATAAAGGCTTACCATGGGTTTTGACGCCAACCGTGCCGATCTCTGCATCGGCGTGATCGGTACCGGTGCAATGGGACGCGGCATCGTGCAGGTGACCGCGGCCGGCGGCATGCAGGTCGTGATGATGGACACCCGCGCCGGCGCCGCCGAGGAAGCGCGCGATTTTGTCGCCAAGATGCTGGCGCGCGCGGCGGAGAAGGGCAGCATGACGCAGGCCGATGCCGATGCCGCCACAGCGCGCATCAGGGTTGCGCAGTCGCTGGCCGAGTTCAAGGACTGCCACATGGTCGTCGAGGCGATCATCGAGAACCTCGACGCCAAACGCGCGCTGTTCGGCGAGCTGGAAGGCATCGTCGGCCCGGATTGCATCCTCGCCACCAACACCTCGTCGATGTCGGTGACGACCATCGCCGCCAAGCTGAAAACGCCGCAGCGTTTCGCCGGCTTCCATTTCTTCAACCCGGTGCCGCTGATGAAGCTGGTCGAGGTCATCGACGGCCTGCAGACCGAGAACTGGGTGTCGGAAGCGCTGATGACCATAGGCCGGCGCATGACGCGCGAACCGGTGCGGCTGACCGACGCGCCCGGTTTCCTGGTCAACCAGGTCGGCCGCGGCTTCACGCTGGAGGCCTCGCACCTGGTCTACGAGGGCATCGCATCCTTTGTCGATGTTGACCGCGTGATGCGCGATGTCGGCGGTTTCCGCATGGGACCGTTCGAGCTGATGGAACTGACCGGTCTCGACGTCACCCAGCCGGCCTCGGTGCTGATCTACAACCAGTTTTTCCAGGAGCAGCGTTTCCGGCCGAGCCTGATCATGCAGTCGCGTTACGAGGCGGGTGTGCTCGGGCGCAAGAGCAAGAAGGGTTTCTACAACTACGACGCCGAGATGAAGCCGATCGTCGCGCCGGAAGCGCCGGCGCCGACGGCGAAGCCGAAAAGCGTCTGGGTCAGCAAGGCCGAACCGGCCGGGCACGAGGCGCTGACCGCGCTGCTGGCGAAACTCGGCGCCAATGTCGAAACCGACGCGAAGCCGTCAGCCGACGCGCTGATCCTGGTAACGCCTATCGGCAAGGATGCCACGACCTGCGCGGTGGAAGAGGGCCTGGATCCGAAACGCACGGTGGCCGTCGACACGCTGTTCCCGATGGTCAAGCGCCGCACGATCATGGGCACGCCGCTGACCGATGCCAGGGCGAAGGAGGCCGCGCACGGCCTGCTCGCCTCCGACGGCGTGCCGGTGACGGTCTGCCGCGACAGCCCGGGCTTCATCGCCCAGCGCATCGTGGCGATGATCGTCAACATCGGCTGCTCGATCGCGCAGAGCCGTACCGCGCAACCGGCGGACATCGACAAGGCCGTCACACTGGGTCTTAACTATCCCAACGGCCCGCTGAAATTCGGCGACGTGGTCGGCGTCGAACGCATCCACCGCGTGCTGGTGAACATGAACACGATCTACGCCGACCCGCGTTACCGTCCCAACATCTGGATGACCCGCCGCGCGAAGCTCGGCGTATCCCTGCTGACCCCCGAACCCTGAACCGAGAGGAACAACCATGCTCGACGCTTATCTGTACGAAGGACTGCGCACCCCGTTCGGCCGCCACGGCGGCGTGCTGGCGAAAGTCCGCCCCGATGACCTGCTCGCCGACGTCATGAAAAACGTGATGGCGAAGTCAAAATTCAAGATCGAACAGGTCGAGGACATCGTCGTCGGCTGCGGCAACCAGAGCGGCGAGGACAGCCGCTGCGTTGCCCGCCATGCCGGCCTGTCGGCGGGTTTCCCGATCGAGATTCCGGGCACCGTGCTTCAGCGCAACTGCGCCAGCGGCCTTGGCGCGCTGGCCCACGCGGCGCATTCGATCACTGCGGGCGAGGGTGATGTGTTCATCGTCGGCGGTGTCGAGAGCATGAGCCGCTCGCCGATCGTCATCGGCCGCGCCGAAGCGGCCTTTGACCGCGGCATCAAGATGTTCGACAGCACGATCGGCCCGCGCTTCTCCAATCCGAAGCTGGACAAGCAGTTCGGCAACCACCAGATGCCGCAGACGGCCGACAACCTAGCCCGCGAATACGGCATCACCCGCGAGCAGGCCGACACCTTCGCCGCTGCGTCCCAGCACAAATTCCAGGTCGCCAAGGGCGAGGGCTTTTTCGCCGGCGAAATCGCGCCGGTTGAACTGCCGCCGACCCGCAAGGGCCCGGTGCCTCCGGTCGCCGAGGACGAGCATCCGCGTCCGGGCACCGACCTGGCCACGCTGGCCAAGATGAAAGTGCTCTACGAAGGCGGCGTGACCACCGCCGGCAATGCTTCGGGCGTCAACGACGGCGCGGTCGCGCTGGTCGTCGGCTCACGGGCGGCCGGTGAAAAGGCCGGCGCCAAGCCGATGGCGCGCATCATCGCCACCGCGGCGATGGGCGTGCGGCCTGACATCATGGGCATCGGCCCGGTGGCTGCGTCGAAAAAGGCGCTGGCCCGCGTCGGCCTGACGGTCAAGGACATGGACATCATCGAGATCAACGAAGCCTTCGCGGCCCAGGTGCTGGCCTGCCTCAAGGGCCTCGACGTGGCCTTCGATGACAAGCGCGTCAATCCCAATGGTGGCGCGATTGCCGTTGGTCACCCGCTCGGCGCCTCCGGCGCACGCATCGCGCTGACGGCTGCACGACAGCTTGAACGCATCGGCGGCAAATATGCGCTGGTCTCGCTGTGCATCGGCGGCGGGCAGGGCATGGCGGTCGTGATCGAGCGCGTCTGAGGGGCTTGCCGCGCCCGGATGGCTGCTCCGGCACCGGCAATAGTGCCTGCAAGGCCGGGCAAATCTAACATTTTGTTAGATTTGCCCGGCCTTGACCTGTCGCGCATACTTGGCCTTACCAAAGAAACAGGGACGGTCAGGGGTAGATCGTGAGTGACATGGAAACCATCACGGCGCTGAAACAGGGAGTTCCGCTGCCGCCGCAGAAACTGATCGAGCTGCGGTCCAAGGGCATGCATACCGTACGTTTCGAGTTCATCGTCCGCCTGCTGCGCCTGAACACCCAGATCATCACGCTCTCGATTTACTGGGAAGACGGCAGGGAGTTCATGCAGATCCCGTCCGTCCAGAACGCCCAGCGCAAGCTGGTCTATGCCAGCCAGCCCCGTGTTCACGGCCTGTTCGATGACATGGCCTTGCTGTGTTACCCCTACGATCCCGACGCCAAAACCAGGGTCGATGCAGAACTCGACCGGATGGTCGAGGCGATAGGGGACTATGGCCGCAAAACCTCCAGAAGCTGATTGCGGGGTTTACCTGAACCCCGGTTTCCTGCCACGGCCATAATTTTACATAATACACATTATACGAA
>JALHND010000188.1 GCA_022843705.1 Burkholderiales bacterium | reverse complement strand
CGGAATGTGCAGCGGCGCCGCCATCTTGTTGTACTGCACCTGCGGATCGGCAAACACCTCGTCCATCTTGTAGATCGGGCCGCCGGCAACACCGCATTCCTCGAAACGCGCGGTCCAGTGCGCCTTGTCCTTCTGCACCATCAGCGCCTGCAGTTCCTTGTTCAGCGCTGCGCGGTTTTTCGAGCGCGCGGCACGATCCTTGTACTCGGGCTTTTCGTTGAGGCCGTCGGCGCCCAGCGCCTTGCACAACCGCGCGAACATCTCGTTGTCGCCGGCGGCGATGTTCATGTAACCGTCACTGGTCTGGAACACGCCGGTCGGGATCGAGGTCGGATGGTCGTTGCCGGCCTGCTCGGGCACTTCATGCTCCACGGTCCAGCGCGCCGCCTGGAAGTCGAGCAGCGCGATCATCGCGTTGAGCAGCGACACTTCGACCCACTGTCCTTCGCCGGATTCCTCGCGCTCGAGCAGCGCGGTCATGATGCCCAGCGCGCAATAGAGGCCTGCCGCCGAATCCGACACCGCGCAGCCGGCGCGCATCGGGCCGCGGCCCGGTTCGCCGGTGATCGCCATCAGCCCGCCCATGCCCTGGGTCACCTGGTCGAAGCCGGGACGCTTGGCATAGGGTCCGCTCTGTCCGAAACCGGAAATGCTGGCGAGGATGATCTTCTTGTTGACCTTCTTCAGCGACTCGTAGTCGATGCCGAGACGGTTCTTGACGTCGGGACGGTAGTTCTCGGCAACCACGTCGGATTTTTCCACCAGCTTCATGAAAATCTTCAGGCCGTCCGGATCCTTCAGGTTGAGCGTGAAGCCGCGCTTGTTGCGGTGCAGGTTCTGGAAATCGGCGCCGGTGCGCTTGCCGCCCCAGCCGTCGGACAGGTTGAGCCCCGGCGGCGTCTCGATCTTGATCACGTCGGCGCCCCAGTCGCCGAGCTGGCGGACTGCGGTCGGGCCGGAACGCACGCGGGTCAGGTCGATTACACGGAATCGCGACAGCGGGCCGCGGCGTTGGGTGCTTGCATTCATCGTTGGGTCTCTCTTGAAAACAATGGGGACAATCAGGCGAAAATCAGCATTTCATTAAATGATTCATTACATTGGCTTTTCCGTTGCCGCCCCGTGGCGGGGGGCGGGCCGCAGGCGGCGGGCCGGACGGAGAACCCCGAGTTTCGCACAAAACGCCGCCGCTTTCCCCGGGTGTGGAAGCTCGTGATATAAGAATCGGACCATGAATGCCCCGGTCCGCACCGTCCCCGTCGACAGCGAACGCCAGCGCGCGGTCTGCAGCGCCTTGCGGGTTTTCATGCCGGAGCACAACGTGCTGTTCGGTCAGGAGGACGTCACCCCGTACGAATGCGACGGCCTTTCGGCCTACCGCCAGCCGCCGATGGTGGTGGCGCTGCCCGAAAACGAAGCACAGGTCTGCGAAATCCTCGAAACCTGCCACGTGATGCGCGTGCCGGTGGTTGCCCGCGGCGCAGGCACCGGACTCTCGGGCGGCGCGCTGCCGCTGGGCAACGGCGTGTTGCTGTCGCTGGCCAAGCTGAAGAACATCCTCGCCGTCGATCCGGTTGCGCGCACCGCGCGTGTGCAGCCGGGCGTGCGCAACCTGTCGATTTCCGAGGCGGCGGCGCCCCACGGTCTGTATTACGCACCCGACCCCTCGAGCCAGATTGCCTGCTCGATCGGCGGCAACGTCGCCGAAAACTCGGGCGGCGTGCACTGCCTCAAGTACGGCCTGACGGTCCACAACATCCTCAAGCTGCGGGTCGCCACCATCGAAGGCGAAATCGTCGAACTCGGCGGCGACGGACTGGATGCCGCCGGCTACGACCTGCTGGCGCTGATGACCGGCTCCGAAGGCCTGCTCGGCGTGGTCACCGAAATCACCGTCAAGCTGCTGCCGCGCCCGGAGTCCGCGCAGGTGGTGCTTGCCGCCTTCGACGATGTCGGCGCCGCCGGCCAGGCCGTGGCCAACGTGATCGCCGCCGGCATCATTCCTGCCGGCATGGAAATGATGGACCAGGCGGCGACGCTGGCGGTCGAACCCTTCGTCAATGCCGGTTATCCGACCGATGCCGCCGGCATCCTGCTCTGCGAATCCGACGGCACCCGAGAGGAAGTCGCCGACGAAATCGCGCGCATCGAGAAAATCATGCAGGACAGCGGCGCGCACCTGGTGCGGGTATCGGGCGACGAGACCGAACGGCTGAAATTCTGGGCCGGCCGCAAGGCCGCCTTTCCCGCGGTGGGCCGCCTGTCGCCGGACTACTACTGCATGGACGGCACCATCCCCCGCCGGCGGCTTGCCGAGGTGCTGCGCGGCATCGCGGCAATGGAAAAAAAACATGAACTGCGCTGCGCCAACGTCTTCCATGCCGGCGACGGCAACCTGCATCCGCTGATCCTCTACGACGCCAACGACGCGGACCAGTTGCAGCGCGCCGAACTGTTCGGCGCGGAAATCCTCAAGCTGTGCATCGATGTCGGCGGCACCATCACCGGCGAACACGGCGTCGGTGTCGAAAAAATCGATTCGATGTGCCTGCAGTTCGGCGCCGCCGAGCTGGAAACCTTCCACGCACTGAAACAGGCCTTCGACGAACACGGGCTGCTCAATCCCGGAAAAGCGGTGCCGACGCTGCACCGCTGCGCCGAGTTCGGACGCATGCACGTGCACTCGGGCAAGGAAAAATTTCCGGAATTACCCAGATTCTGACCACCCCGAAAAACCAGCCACAGAGGACACAGAGGGCACAGGGAAAAACCGGCGGCAGTTCCGCAGTATTGCGAACCGCCGCCTTGCCTGCGCGCTCCCCCGATCCGGATGGATGACCTGATCCTGCAATTCGCCGACACCATCCGCGCCGCCACCGAGGACCGGCGGCCGCTGCGCATCCGCGGCGGCGGCAGCAAGGCGTTCTACGGCAACCCGGTAACCGGCGAGGATTTCGACGTCACCGCCTGCCGCGGCATCGTCGATTATGAGCCGACGGAACTGGTGATCACCGCGCGCGCCGGCACGCCGCTGGCCGAAATCGAAAACACGATGCGCGAACAGGGACAGATGCTCGGTTTCGAGCCGCCACATTTCGACGGCAGGGCCACGCTCGGCGGCTGCATCGCGGCCGGACTGTCCGGGCCGCGCCGCGCCGCAGCCGGTGCCGCGCGTGACTTCGTCCTCGGCCTGCGCCTGCTCGACGGCCGCGGCACCGACCTGCGTTTCGGCGGCCAGGTCATGAAAAACGTCGCCGGCTACGATGTATCGCGGCTGCTCACCGGCTCGCTCGGCACGCTGGGCGTGATCCTCGAAGTGTCGCTGAAGGCGCTGCCGCTGCCGCAGGCCGAGCTGACGCTGTGCTGCGAACAGCCGCGCACCGACGCCATCGAACTGATGAACGGCTGGGCCGGCCAGCCGCTGCCCGTCACCGCGACCTGCCATGTCGAGAAACGGCTTTATGTGCGGCTCTCCGGCGCGGAATCCGCGGTAAAAGCCGCGGCAAAAAAAATCGGCGGTGAAACCGTGCCCAATGCCGTGGAATTCTGGCGCGGCGTGCGCGACCACCGCGACCTGTTTTTCTCCGGTGACGGCCCGGTGTGGCGGCTGTCGCTGGCATCGACCTCGCCGGAAATCGGGCTTCAGGGTCACCAGATGGTCGAATGGGGAGGCGCGCTGCGCTGGCTGAAGAGCGACGCCGATGCCGGCAGCGTGCGCAAGGCCGCGCGCAAGGCCGGCGGCCATGCCACGCTGTTCCGCCGCGGCCACCACGACACCGGCGCCTTCCATCCGCTGCCGGAGGTGCTGATGCGCCTGCACCGCAACGTCAAGCGGGCGATGGATCCGGTGGGCATCTTCAATCCGGGACGGATGTATCCGGAGTGGTGATTGGTAATCGGTGATTGGTGACTGGCCGCTTGGCGAATCCATGTAGACAGGGCAACGAAAACTTCTCGTTTTTCACTACTTACTAATCACCACTTACCACTCACCCGTTAATACATGCAGACCAATCTCGCCGATTTCATCAGGGACACGCCCGAAGGCCGCGAAGCCGAGGCCATCCTGCGCAAGTGCGTGCACTGCGGCTTCTGCACGGCGACCTGCCCGACTTACCAGTTGCTCGGCGACGAGCTCGACGGGCCGCGCGGACGCATCTACCTGATGAAACAGGTGTTCGAGGGCGCGAAAGCGACCGAAAAAACACAGCTGCACCTCGACCGCTGCCTGACCTGCCGCTCCTGCGAAACGACCTGCCCTTCCGGCGTGCAGTACGGCCGGCTGCTCGACATCGGCCGCGCGGTGGTGGCCCGGCAGGTGCCGCGCAGCGGCAGCGAAAAAATCCGCCGTGACGCGCTGGCCGCCGTGCTGCCGCGTCCCGCGCTGTTCAATCCGCTGCTCGCCGCCGGCCGCATCGCGCGCAACCTGCTGCCGAAGGTGCTGGATGACGTGGTGCCCGAAACACCGCCGCGCGCGCGCCCCTGGCCGCTCGGCGGCCACGCCCGGCGCATGCTGCTGCTCGACGGCTGCGTGCAACCCGCGCTGTCGCCGGCGACCAATGCCGCCGCCGCACGTGTGCTCGACCGGCTCGGCATCTCGCTGGTGCGCGTAGCCAAGGCCGGCTGCTGCGGCGCAGTGGGTTTCCACCTTGATGCGCAGGCACAGGCACTGGACGCGATGCGCCACAACATCGACATCTGGTGGCCGCATGTCGAACAGGGCGCCGAAGCGCTGCTGTTCACCGCCAGCGGTTGCGGCGTGATGATCACCGACTATGGCCATCTGCTCGCGCATGATCCGGCATACGCCGAGCGCGCGAAACGCATTGCGGCCCTGGCCTGTGATCTCAGCACCGCCATCGAAAAACAAAAAAATCAATTAAAACAAATACTTATAAATACCCCTCCACAGGGCAGATTCGCCTTTCATGCCCCCTGCTCGCTGCAGCACGGCCTGAAACTGAAGGGCCGCGTCGAAACCCTGCTCGGCGAACTCGGCTTCGACCTCGCGCCCGTGGCCGACGCACACCTGTGCTGCGGTTCGGCCGGCACCTACTCGATCCTGCAGCCGGAGATTTCCGCGCAACTGAAGCAGAACAAGATCAGGGCGCTGACTGCCGCATCACCGGCACAGATTCTCACCGCCAACATCGGATGCCAGACACATCT
>JALHND010000187.1 GCA_022843705.1 Burkholderiales bacterium | reverse complement strand
CCCTCGATCTTGGGTGGAAAAAAATCACCGAGGAAACGCTGCGTCGATTTCAGCGTTTCCGCCTCGAACAGGGTCCAGGGCCTGAATTCGGTGACCACCAGCGCCGGTGCCAGCAGCACCAGCGCGGCGCAGAACCAGAACAGCCGCGGCAGCCAGGCGGGATCGCGGTGTTGCGGCAGCACGGAGGTGTTCAATTGCGCACCTAGCGGCAGTACAGCGGTGCCTGCGCACTGCCCGGCGCTTCTTCGGTTGCCGGCGGCGGTGCGCCCAGCAGTTCGTGTTCGTGCTGCACGTAAAGCGCCGCGAGGCGTTCGCGGGTGACTTCCCGCGAAGGCAGGTCGAACTGCAATTCGCCGTCGCGCAGGCCGATCACGCGCGGGAAACGCGTGGCGACATCGACCTGGTGCAGCGTGGTGACCAGCGTGGCGCCGTTTTCCTGCGCGCAGCGGGTCAGGGTGTCGATGGCCTGCGCAGCCCGCGAGGGATCGAGCGAAGACAGGGGTTCATCGACCAGCCACAGCGTGGCCGATGACAGCAGCGCGCGCGCCAGCCCGACCCGCTGGCGTTCGCCGCCGGACAGCCGGTCGACGCGTTGCCACAGCTTGCCGGCGAGGTCGAAGCGTGTCAGCGCGGCTTCGGCTTCCGAGATGTGTGTGGGGTAGAACAGCGAGCGCAGGCTGGCCAGCAGCGACTGCTGCGGCAGGCGCGCGGCCAGCACCGCGGTGATGACCCGCTGCCGCGGCGGCAGCGGCGGGGTCTGCGGCGCAAGGAACAGCCGGCCGCGCAGTTTCTGCAACTGCGCCACCGGCAGGGTCCAGGGATCCATGCCGTCGAGCCCGATGCGGCCTGCGGCCGGCTTCAGCGCGCAGGCCAGCGCGTGCAGCAGCGTGGTCTTGCCGGCCCCCGAGGGGCCGATCACCGCGACCTGTTCGCCGGGGGCGATGGCCAGCGTCAGCGGCTTGAGTGCCGGAACGCCTGCGCCGGCGGCCGCAGGGTGGCGGGCCGCCAGTGCCGAGAGGGCGATGTGCATCGCCGTTACTTGATCAGGCCCGCGCTGCGGCCGGCGGTCTCGAGGCTCTTGTAGTTCTCGGGTTGGGTTGCGATGTATTTCGTGGCCCGGTTCAGCGTCAGGATTTCCTTGCCTTCCGGATTGTCCATCGACAGCGCGAGCAGCGCCTTGGTGATGCGCTCGCGCAGCGCGGCCGGCATGTCGACGTGCACCGACCAGTTGTAATTGAAGTAGGGCGGCGTGGTGAAGAACACATCCACTTTCGAGGTGTCGACCTTTTTCTCGCTGACGAACTTGCGCCAGACGGTGATGTCGAGCGCTGCGGCATCGACGCGGCCGCCGACCACCGAGGCGATGGTGGCGTCATGCGCGCCGGAATAGGCGACGCGTTTGAAATCCTTTTCCGGATCGATCTTCGCCTGCAGCAGGAAGCTGCGCGGCATCAGGTGGCCGGAGGTGCTCGACTGCGAGCCGAAGCTGACCTGCTTGCCTTTGAGATCCGTCAGCGACTTGATGCCGGAGCCGGTCTGGGTGATGAACACCGAGCGGAACTGGGTGTCTTCCTCGCGCTGCGCGATCGGCACGATCTTGCCGCCGGAGCGCAGCTGCGCCTGCACGTGGGTGAAGCCGCCGAACCAGACCAGGTCCACCTGCTTGTTGACCAGCGCCTCGACCGCGGCCGGGTAGTCATTCACCGGCGTGAACTCGACCTTCATGCCGACCGTGCGCTCGAGATAACGCGTCAGCGGTCCGAACTTGCGGATCTGTTCGGTGGCGGCTTCTTCGGGGATGGTGGTGACTTTGAGTACCTGCTGCTGTTGCGCCAGCGCGGGAGTCGCGAAGAATGCGGCGAGGCCGATGGCGGCGAGGGTGTTGCGGAGCAGGGTTTTGAACGATTGTTTCGACGGTGTGCAAAGCATGATTTTTTCCTTTGATCAGCGGCTGCGGTTGTTGGGGCTGGACGTGATGGCCTGACTGGCATGGAGCTGTGCCGAGTAGCCGACCACGACGCGGCGGGTACGGGAGGGGCTCAGATCGATCATTGGGTTGCCTTCATGGGGTGGTGAAAAAAACAGCAGGCGGCTGCGGTAACGCCGCTGTTCAACACGCTACCGCAGCATCGCCGTAATTGCAAAGCCGGCGCGGCGCCGCCTGTCCCGGACACTTCAGCTTGTTGCCGCGAGGGCGGCGCCGACGGCCTTGCGGTCGAGCCGCGGCGAAAACAGCTCGATGAAGTCGTAAGTGTAGCCGCGCAGCCAGGCATTGCGGCGGAGCGCGATGCGCGTGGTGCTGGCCTCGAACAGGTGGTCGGCGTTGATCAGGCGGATACCGATGTCGCGCGCGGGATCGAAGGCCATCTTGGCGAGGATGCCGATACCCATGCCCTGTTCGACATAGGCCTTGATCACGTCGGCGGCGACCGCGGTGAGCACGACATTGGGCTTGAGGCCCGCGGCGTCGAAGGCGCGCCGGATCGGGGAGTTCGGCGTGAATGCGAAGTCGTAGGTGATCAGCGGGTGCTGCGCGATTTTTTCCAGCGTCAGCGGCCCGGCGCCGAGCAGCGGGTGCTTCAGCGGCGTGATCACGCTGCGTGTCCATTGCGCGCAGGGCAGGGTGACCAGGTCGGTGAAGGCTTCCTCCGACTCGGTGGCGATGCCGACGTCGGCCCGGCCCTCGTGCAGCAGTTCGGCGATGTGTTCGGGACTGCCTTCGCGCAGGGTCAGTTTGACCAGCGGATAACGCCGGGTGAAACGCGCGACCACCGGCGGCAGCGCATAACGCGCCTGGGTGTGGGTGGTGGCAATGACCAGCGTGCCGCGGCCGCCGGAATTGAACTCGCGGCCGACGGCGCGCAGGTTGTCGGCGTCCTGCAGCATGCGTTCGGCGATGTCGATCACGATGCGCCCCGGCTCGGTGATGCCGGTGATGCGTTTGCCATGGCGTACGAGGATGGTCACGCCCAGTTCTTCCTCCAGCAGGCGGATCTGCTTGCTGATGCCGGGCTGGGAGGTGAACAGGGTTTCCGCAGCTTCCGAGACTCTCAGGCCGTTGCGTGCGACCTCGCGCAGATAACGAAGCTGTTGTAAATTCATAATAAAATCAATTACTTATATTATTTTGAGACTTGATATAACAAAAAGAACTTAATAATAAATAACATATTCTTGGACGATATATAAGGGGATACCTAGCATCGGCAACCTCAGGAATCGAGGGGCTGGGCATGTATCAATACGACGAGATCGATCAAAGGCTGGTGGATGAGCGGGTGGCGCAGTTCCGCGACCAGACCCGGCGCCATCTGGCCGGACAGTTGTCGGAAGACGATTTCCGTCCCTTGAGGCTCCAGAATGGTCTTTATATTCAAAGATTTGCACCCATGCTTCGGGTGGCGATTCCGTATGGCCTGCTGTCCTCGAAACAGCTGCGAGCACTTGCTTACATCGCCCGCAAATGGGATCGGGGCTACGGCCATTTCAGCACCCGCCAGAACATCCAGTTCAACTGGCCCAAGCTGGAAGAGGTGCCGGACATCCTCGCCCACCTCGCCACGGTGCAGATGCACGCGATCCAGACCAGCGGCAACTGCATCCGCAACACCACGACCGACCACCTCGCCGGCGTCGCACCGGACGAAATCGTCGATCCGCTGGTCTGGTGCGAACTGATCCGCCAGTGGTCGACCTTTCATCCGGAATTCGCTTATTTGCCGCGCAAGTTCAAGATCGCGGTGTCGGGCGCGGAGAACGACCGTGCGGCGATCCGGGTGCACGACATCGGGCTGCAGGCGCTGCGCGGTGAAGACGGCAGCACGGGTTTCCGCGTGCTGGTCGGCGGCGGTCTCGGCCGCACGCCGGTCATCGGTACGGTGATCCGCGAATTCCTGCCCTGGCCGCAGCTGCTGAACTATCTCGATGCCATCCTGCGTGTCTACAACCGCCACGGACGCCGCGACAACAAGTACAAGGCGCGCATCAAGATCCTGGTGAAGGAGCTGACGCCGGAAGTGTTCCGCGCGCAGGTCGATGCCGAGTGGGCCCACCTCAAGGACGGTCCGGCGACGCTGACCGAGGCCGAGGTGGCGCGCATCGGACGCCGCTTTACGCGGCCGCAATACCGGAAGCTCGAACCATTGCCGCTGCAGTACACACAGGCGCTGGCGCGCGAGCCGGGTTTTGCGCGCTGGGTCGGGCGCAACGTCCACGCGCACAAGGTGCCGGGTTATGCCGCGGTCACGCTGTCGCTGAAAAAAACCGGCGTGCCGCCGGGTGATGCGACCGCGGAGCAGATGGATGCGGTGGCCGGTCTCGCCGACCGCTACAGCTTCGGCGAGCTGCGCGTGTCGCACGAGCAGAACCTGATCCTGTCCGACGTGCGCCAGTCCGGGCTGCATGCGCTGTGGCAGGAGGCGAAGGCGCTCGGCCTGGCAACGCCGAACATCGGCCTGATCTCGAACATCATTGCCTGCCCCGGCGGCGATTTCTGCTCGCTGGCCAACGCCAAGTCGATCCCGGTGGCGGAGGCGATCCAGCGCCGATTCGACGATCTCGACTACCAGCACGATATCGGTGAACTCGACCTCAACATCTCCGGCTGCATGAATTCCTGCGGCCACCACCATGTCGGCCACATCGGCATCCTCGGCGTCGACAAGCAGGGCGCGGAGTTCTACCAGGTGTCGATCGGCGGCGCCCAGGGCAACGACGCGTCGCTGGGCAGGGTCATCGGTCCGTCGTTTGCGCAGGACGAAGTGCCGGAGGTCATCGCCAAACTGATTGAAACCTATCTTGCGCGCCGCGACAGCGAGGCGGAACGCTTCATCGACGTGGTGCGCCGCATCGGCATCGAACCGTTCAAGGAAAAAGTTTATGGCAACACTCATCAGAAACGCGAAAATCGCGCGCGACAGCTGGCAGCGGCTTGAGCCGGCGGCCGGCGACGGCCTGCCGGCGATCCCCGCGCAGGGCGACCTGCTGGTGCCGCTGAAGCTGTGGCAATCGTCCGCCAGTGGGTTGCTCGGCCGCACTGCGGGCCGCACCGGGGTCTGGCTGGCGCCGGACGAGGATCCGGCATTGATCGCCGACAGCCTCGATGCGCTGGCGCTGGTCGCCGTGTTTTTTCCGCAGTTTGCCGACGGCCGCGGTTATTCGACCGCGCGCCTGCTGCGCGAACGTTA
>JALHND010000186.1 GCA_022843705.1 Burkholderiales bacterium | reverse complement strand
AGGCGCGCCTGCATCGCCGGCGCGCTGCCGGTGACGGCCAGCAGCCGTCCGCCGGGTTTCAGGCTCAGCTGGAAATTCTCCGGCAGCACCGGCACCGAGCCGGTGAGCACGATGGCGTCGTAGGGGCCGTGTTTGTCCCAGCCGCGCGCGGCGTCGCCGGTCTCAAGCGTGACGTTGCCGATGCCGGCGGCGGCGAGTTTCGGCGCCGCTGTGCGGGTGAACTCCGGGACGATGTCGACACTGTAGACATGGCGGCCGAGGCTGGCGAGCAGCGCGGTCATGTAGCCGCTGCCGGTGCCGACCTCGAGGATCGAGTCGCCTTCGTTCAGCATCAGTTCCTGCAGCATCCGTGCCTCGAGTTTCGGCGACAGCATGGTTTCGCCGTGGCCCAGCGGAATCTCGAGGTCGGCAAAGGCCAGAGCGCGGTGTTCGGCCGGCACGAAATTCTCGCGGCGGATCCGCATCAGCAGGTCGAGCACGGCCGGATCGAGCACATCCCAGGGCCGGATCTGCTGTTCGACCATGTTGAAACGGGCGTGTTCGATGTCGATGCGGGGGATGGTTGAGGCGATGCTGTTCATGGCCGGGCAACTGCTTGTCGGATAAGGAGTTTCGGATGTGGAACAGAAGCCGGAACCGTTATTCCGGCGGCTTGCAATTATCCCATAATTCCATTAGCGTAAACATCACACGTAGGGGTCCTGGCGACGGACATCGCCGGGTGAGAAAAACCCTTATAACCTGATACGGGTAATGCCGTCGTAGGGAAGCGTGGCGCAGGGTCCTGTCGTTTCCTCCGCCCGTGTTCCTCCCGCGGTTCCGCAGATTTACGGAGCGAACCATGAATGCCAATCCCAAGTTCCTGAATTCCACTGCCCGTGTCGATGAGGGCACGGTCAAGCCGCTGCCTAATTCATGCAAGGTCTATGTCGAAGGTTCGCGCCCCGACATCCGCGTGCCGATGCGCGAGATCTCGCAGTCGGATACGCCGGCCTCGATGGGCGCGGAAAAGAATCCGCCGATCTACGTCTACGACACCTCGGGGCCGTACACCGATCCGGCGGTGAAGATCGACATCCGTTCCGGACTGCCGGCGCTGCGCCAGCCGTGGATCGTCGCGCGCAATGACACGGAGGAACTGCCGGGGCCGACTTCGCGTTACGGCGTCGAGCGGCTCAACGATCCGAAACTCGCCAGCCTGCGTTTCAACCTCGGCCGCCAGCCGCGCCGCGCGAAATCCGGCATGAACGTGACCCAGATGCATTACGCGCGCCGCGGCATCATCACGCCGGAAATGGAATACATCGCGATCCGCGAGAACCAGCGGCGCGAGAACCTCTCCGAGCTGCTGACGAAACAGCATCCCGGCCAGCATTTCGGCGCGGCGATCCCGAAAATCATCACGCCCGAATTCGTGCGCGATGAGGTGGCCCGCGGCCGCGCGATCATTCCGGTCAACATCAACCACCCGGAAATCGAGCCGATGATCATCGGCCGCAATTTCCTGGTCAAGATCAATGCCAACATCGGCAACTCGGCGGTGACCTCCGGCATCCAGGAGGAAGTCGAGAAAATGACCTGGGCAATCCGCTGGGGCGGCGACACGGTGATGGACCTCTCCACCGGCCAGCACATCCACGAGACCCGCGAGTGGATCATCCGCAACTCGCCGGTGCCGATCGGCACGGTGCCGATCTACCAGGCGCTGGAGAAGGTTGACGGCAAGGCCGAGGAACTGACCTGGGAAATCTACCGCGATACGCTGGTCGAGCAGTGCGAGCAGGGGGTGGACTATTTCACTGTGCACGCCGGCGTGCGCCTGCCCTACATCCCGATGACCGCGAAACGCATGACCGGCATCGTCTCGCGCGGCGGTTCGATCATGGCCAAGTGGTGCCTCGCGCACCACAAGGAAAGTTTCCTCTATACCCACTTCGAGGAGATCTGCGAATTGCTGAAGCAGTACGATGTCGCCTTCTCGCTCGGTGATGGCCTGCGCCCCGGCTCGATTTACGACGCCAACGACGAGGCGCAGCTGGCCGAACTGAAGACGCTGGGCGAACTGACCAAGGTCGCCTGGAAACACGATGTGCAGGTGATGATCGAGGGTCCGGGCCATGTGCCGATGCACATGATCAAGGAGAACATGGACCTGCAGCTGAAGTACTGCGACGAGGCGCCGTTCTACACGCTGGGACCGCTGACCACCGACATCGCGCCGGGCTACGACCACATCACCTCCGCCATCGGCGCGGCGATGATCGGCTGGTACGGCACGGCGATGCTGTGTTACGTGACGCCGAAGGAGCACCTCGGCCTGCCCGACAAGAACGACGTCAAGGACGGCATCATGGCCTACAAGGTGGCGGCGCACGCGGCCGACCTCGGCAAGGGCCATCCGGGCGCGCAGATCCGCGACAATGCATTGTCGAAGGCGCGTTTCGAGTTCCGGTGGGAGGACCAGTTCAACCTCGGCCTGGATCCGGACAAGGCGCGCGAGTTCCACGACGAGACGCTGCCGCAGCACGGCGCCAAGCTGGCGCATTTCTGTTCCATGTGCGGGCCGCATTTCTGCTCGATGAAAATCACCCAGGACGTGCGTGACTACGCAGCGGCCCAGGGCGTGGCCGAGCAGGAGGCGTTGCAGAAGGGCATGCAGGACAAGGCGCAGGAGTTCAAGCAGCAGGGCGCCGAGATTTACCGCAAGACCTGACAGGATTGCGGTGCACCGTTCGCGGGGCGTCGCGTTAAACCGGTCAGTGCTGCAACGAGGAGGATTCACCATGCGGCTGGAACGCGGATTGCTGGTGTTGGCGCTGGGCGGCCTGCTGTCCTTTGCCGTGCAGGCGGAAGAACAGGGGGCGCCACCGCTGCCCGATGCGCGACAGTTGCTGGGTGGTGTCGTCAGCGAGGAGGACGTGGGACAGCTGTTCGCGCATTTGCGCGCTTCCCTGCGTGCCGCGGCAGACGGGCGCGAACCTCCGCCCATGCCGGAGGCCTTGGCCCGCCGGCTGGAGGCGGCCGGCGCAGAATTGCGGCTGCGCGGCCTGGACGCCGGCATTGCGCTGACCCGCTTTGTCGAGCATGCGGTCCGCGGCGCCGTCCGCGAACTTGCGCCGCCGCCGTCAACCCGACCCCCGCTTTGAGTTGTCGAGAACTTCCATCCCGCGCCCGGTGTCGTATCGGGCGCACTCCTGATTTCCGTTTTCGCGCCGCGGTTTCACGCAAGGTCGAATCTTGAACAAGAAAATGACGCTGATGGCCGGTGCCGCAGTGCTAGTGGGGATTGCCGGCGCCGGATACTGGTATTTTTCCGGCGGGCAGGCGCCGCAGGGTTTCCGTCTCGCAAAAATCGAGCGCGGTGACCTGGTTGCCGCCGTGTCATCGACCGGCACCCTGAATCCGGTGGTGTCGGTGCAGGTGGGTTCCCAGGTGTCCGGGCAGGTCAAGGAAATCTTCGTAGATTACAACTCGGTGGTGAAGAAGGGCGATGTGATTGCCCGCATTGATCCCGACTCGTTCACGCTGCGTGTCAACCAGGCGATGGCTGATCTTGAAGCCGGCCGCGCGACGGCGCTGACCCAGCGCGCCAATCTCGGCGCCCTGCAGGCCGAGGTGTCGCGCGCCCAGGTGGCGCTGGCCGAGGCGGAGCGCAACCTGAAGCGCAACCAGATGCTGGTCGAGAAGGGTTTCGTGTCGCAGGCTGCGCTGGAGACTTCGCAGGCGGCGGTCGCCACCGCGCGCGAGCAGGTAAAAACCGCCCAGGCCCAGCGCGCCGTCGGCGAAGCCCAGGTGAAGAATGGCGAGGCGCTGGTGAAGCAGCGTGAGTCGCAGCTTTCGCAGGCGAGAGTCGATCTGGAACGCACGACCATCCGCGCGCCGGTCGACGGCATCGTCATCTCCCGCAGCGTCGATGCCGGGCAGACGGTGGCGGCCAGCCTGCAGGCGCCGACGCTGTTCCTGATCGCGCGCAACCTGACTGACATGCAGGTCGAGGCTTCGATCGACGAGTCGGAGATCGGCCGCATTGCCGTCGGGCAGGACGCGACTTTCACCGTCGATTCCTTCCCAGGGCGCACTTTCCGCGGCAAGGTGACCCAGGTGCGCAAGGCGGCGCTGGTGGTACAGAACGTGGTCACCTACACGGCGATCATTTCCGCGCCCAATCCGGACCTGACGCTGCTGCCGGGCATGACCACCAATGTACGGATCACGGTGGCCAATCGCGAAAAGACACTGAAGCTGCCCAATGCCGCATTGCGTTACCGTCCGCCGGGTGTGGAGGCGCCGGCGAAAGGGCAGAAGGGCGCACCGCGGAGCGAGGCCGGGGCCGGCGCAGCGCCCGGGGGTGGCGGACAGGGCCAGGCCAACCGCGAACGGCTGGTTCGTGAACTTGGCCTGAACGCCGAGCAGGCGGCGAAGCTGGAGGCGATCCAGCGCAGCACGGCCGAACGTATTGCGGCGATCAGCACCGACGATCCGGCACAGCGCAAGAAAGAGGCCGCCCGCCTGCGCGCCCAGTCGCGCAGTGAAATCGCCGCCATTCTCAATGACGAGCAGCGCACGCGTTACGAAACCCTCGCCAGCGAACAGCGCGGGGTCGCGACACGCACCGGCACGGTCTGGACAACCGATGCGTCGGGCAAGCCGAAATCCGTCAACGTGCGCCTCGGCATCACCGATGGCAGCCATACCGAACTGCTCGGCGGCGATCTGAAGGAAGGTGATTCGGTGATCGTGGGCAATCTCGCGGCCGGCGCCCGCCCTGAGGCCAAGGCGTCATCCGGGCCGCGTTTCGGGTTCTAGGCCATGTCCGCGCCGCTGATCGTCACCCGTCAGCTCGCCAAGTCGTACGAGCTGGGCGGCCATGTCGTGCATGCCCTGCGCGGGGTGTCGGTGGAGATCGATGCCGGCGAGTTCGTCGCGGTGATGGGGCCCTCAGGGTCCGGCAAGTCGACGTTCATGAACCTGCTGGGCTGCCTCGACACGCCCGGCAGCGGCGAGTATCTGCTGGCCGGCGAAAGGGTGTCCGGGCTCGACCGCGATGCACTCGCGGCGATCCGCAACCGGCGTATCGGTTTCGTGTTCCAGAGTTTCAACCTGCTGCCGCGCACTTCCGCCCTCGAAAATATTGCGCTGCCGCTGCTCTACTGCGGGGTGCCGGTGGAGGAGCGCGACCGGCGCGCCGCGGC
>JALHND010000185.1 GCA_022843705.1 Burkholderiales bacterium | reverse complement strand
TTCGTGTCCGTCGGCATGCTGTTCGACCCGCGGATGCTGATCGATGAGCCGCTGCGCATCCTGGTGGTGGTGGCGATCATCATCATCGGCAAGACGCTCGCCGCCTTCGCCATCGTGATTCTCTTCCGCTATCCGCTGAACACCGCGCTGACGGTGTCGGCGAGCCTCGCCCAGATCGGCGAATTCTCGTTCATCCTCGCCGGCCTCGGCGTTGCGCTGAAGCTGCTGCCGATCGAAGGCCAGAACCTGATCCTCGCCGGCGCCGTGATCTCGATCGCCCTCAACCCGCTGGTGTTCAGCGCGATCGAGCCGCTGCAGAAATGGATACGCTCGAAATCGGGGCTGGCCCGCGCGATGGAACGCCGCGATGACCCGCTGGCGGAACTGCCGATGACCACCGACCAGAAGCTGCTGACCGGACATGTGCTGATCGTCGGTTACGGCCGCGTCGGCCGCCGCATCAGCGACAGCCTGCTGCAGAAAGACATCCCGGTGGTCGTCGCCGAGCAGAACCGCGAGGCCGTCGAACTGCTGCGCCGCAACGGCATCCCCGCGGTCTCCGGCGATGCCGCCGAGCCGGCGGTGCTGATCCAGGCCCATGTCGCCCGCGCCGCCATCCTGGTCATCGCCACACCGGACACCGCGCGCGCGCGCAAGATGATGGAAACCGCGCGCATGCTGAACCCCGGCATCGACATCATCGTGCGCACCCACAGCGACGAGGAAGCCGAGCTGCTGCGCAGGGAAAAGGCAGACGAGGTGTTCATGGGCGAACACGAACTGGCACTGGGCATGACCCGCCACATCCTCGACCGCATCACCGCCAGCGAGGCTGAGAGGCGGACCGCGGATCCCGGCTGATGCCGCAGCCGCACATCTCAGCAACGGGTTCGCAGTGAACGGCCCGTCTCAGCCGCCGCCGTCGCAGGGCACGACGGTCTGGCACCACATGCACAGTGACGCCGTGCTGGCACAACTCGGCAGCGATGCGCGCAGGGGACTCTCCGCAACCGAAGCCGGACAGCGGCTGCTGCTGCATGGGCCGAACGAACTGCCGGCACCCCGCAAGCGGCCGCCGTGGCTGCGTTTTCTGCTGCAGTTCCACAACGTGCTGATCTACGTGATGCTGGCGGCCGCGGCAATCACCGCCTTTCTGCAGCACTGGATTGACACCGGGGTGCTGCTCGCCGCGGTCCTCATCAACGCCATCATCGGCCACATCCAGGAAGGCAAGGCCGAGGACGCGCTCGACGCGATCCGCAACATGCTGTCGCCGCGCACGCTGGTGCTGCGCAATGGCGAACGCGCCGAAATCCCGGCCAAACAGCTGGTGCCGGGCGACATCGTGACCCTCGCCTCAGGTGACAAGGTCCCTGCCGACCTGCGAGTAATCAGCGCGCGCAGCCTGCGCGCCAGCGAAGCCGTGCTCACCGGCGAATCCGAAGCCGTCGACAAATCCACCGATCCCGTGGCGGCCGATGCCCTGCTCGGCGACCGCAGCAACATGCTTTATTCCGGCACACTGATTGCAGCCGGCCAGGCCACCGGCATCGTCATTGCCACAGGCAAGGCCACCGAGATCGGCCGCATCAGCACCCTGCTCGCACAGGTCGAAACGGTCACCACGCCGCTGCTGCGGCAGATGGCGCGTTTCAGCCACTGGCTGGCGGTTTTCATCCTGGTGATGGTCGCGCTGACCTTCGTGCTCGGCGTGTTGTGGCGGGGACACGCGCCTGCAGACATGTTCATGATGGCGGTGGCGCTGGCCGCTGCGGCCATCCCCGAAGGCCTGCCGGCGATCATGACCATCACCCTCGCGATGGGCGTGCGCCGCATGGCCGCGCGCCACGCCATCATCCGCCGCCTGCCCGCGGTCGAAACCCTGGGCTCGGTGACGGTCATCTGCTCCGACAAGACCGGCACCCTGACCCGCAACGAAATGGCGGTGCAGCGCGTGGTCACCCCGGAGCACGTCTTCGAAGTCAGCGGTGTCGGTTATGCCCCCGCCGGCGGCTTTCACCTGCTCGACGCCGCAGTCGCGCCGGCAGATCATCCGGCGCTGCTCGAGGTCTGCCGTGCCGGCGCACTGTGCAACGACGCCTCGCTGAGCCACCACGACGGCGAATGGCGGATGCAGGGGGATCCGACCGAAGGTGCGCTGCTGACACTGTGCTTGAAGTCCGGGCTCGACGTCGCCGCGGAAACCCGCGCACTGCCGCGCAGCGACGTGATCCCCTTCGAATCCGAGCACCGGCTGATGGCCACGCTGCATCACGACCACGGGGGCCTTGGCATCATTTTCGTCAAGGGTGCACCCGAGCGCATCCTTGAATTCTGTGACCGGCAGGGCCCGGATGAAGCGCCGCTGGATCCGGACTACTGGCGCCGCCAGGCCACCGACCTCGCCGCGCGCGGACTGCGCGTACTCGCGGTCGCCACCAAGCCGGTGCCCGGCGAACAGCGTGAAATACGATTCAGCGATCTCGAGGGCGGCGCGCGCCTGCTCGGCCTGCTCGGCATCATCGACCCGCCGCGCGAAGAGGCGGTGGCCGCTGTGGCCGAGTGCCACGCTGCCGGCATCCGCGTGAAAATGATCACCGGTGACCATGTCGACACCGCACGCGCGATCGGCGCCGAGCTCGGCATCGGCCGCGGCAAGCCTTCGCTGACCGGCACCGAAATCGAGCTCATGGACGACGCGCAGCTGCGCGAAGTGGTGGCCGGCGTCGATGTTTTTGCGCGCGCCAGTCCGGAACACAAGCTGCGTCTGGTGCAGGCGATGCAGGCCAACGGCCAGGTGGTATCGATGACCGGCGACGGCGTCAACGACGCGCCGGCGCTGAAACGCGCCGATGTCGGCGTGGCGATGGGCCTCAAGGGCACCGAGGCGGCCAAGGAAGCCGCCCACATGGTGCTGGCCGACGACAACTTCGCCACCATCGGCAACGCGGTGCGCGAAGGCCGCGCGATCTACGACAACATCCGCAAGTTCGTGCTGTTCATGCTGCCGACCAACGGCGGCGAGGCGCTGATAGTGATCTCCGCCATCCTCTTCAACCTGCCGCTGCCACTGACCGCCGCGCAGGTGCTGTGGATCAACCTGGTGACCGCCAGCACGCTGGGCCTCGCGCTCGCCTTCGAGCCACCGGAACACGACGTGATGCGCCGCGCTCCGCGCGATCCGGGAGAACCCCTGCTGTCGCTGTTCTTCGTCTGGCGCGTGATCATGGTCTCGGTACTGATGCTCGCCGGCGCAATGGGCCTTTTCCTCTGGGAAATCAGCCGCGGCACCGGCCTCGAGACCGCGCGCACGATGGCGGTCAGCGCCGTGGTTGTCGCCGAGATGTTCTACCTGTTCAACAGCCGCCACATCCTGCACACCTCGCTGTCGCGCGAAGGCCTCTTCGGCAACCCCCACGTGCTGGCCGCCGTTGCCATCTGCGCCGTCTTGCAGCTTGGTTTTGTCTATGCGCCGCCGATGCAGCAGGTCTTCGGCTCCACCGCGCTCACTGCCGGCGAATGGTCGATGGTGCTGCTGGCGGGTGTCATGGTCTTCAGCATCGCCGAACTGGAAAAACTTGCCATCCGCCGCTTCGGCCTCGCCGGCCATGCCGGACATGACTTGAACACGCAACAGGGAGATGCGCCATGAACACATTCCGCTCGCTGCTCGCCGCGACCGATTTCTCCGACGACGCGCAGAACGCCTGCCGGCGCGCCGCCCTGATTGCGGGCGAACAGGGCGCAACACTCGAACTGCTGCATGTCATCAGCGAACCCTCGCTCGCGCTGCTGCGGGGATTCTTCCCGGAGGCGGCCGCCGCGGTTTCCGCCAACGCGGAAAAGGCGCTTGAACTGCTCAGGGAAGACCTGGTGGCCGGCAAGGGCATCAGCGCGACATCCGTGCTGAAAGTCGGCAAGGTCGCCGCCGAAATCCTCGCCGCGGGACAGCGCGCCGGCCTGCTGGTTGTCGGTGCACGCGGCCACAGCCCGCTGCGCGACCTGGTGCTCGGCAGCACCGCGGAGCGCCTGCTGTCCCGATGCCCCGCCCCCGCGCTGGTGGTGAAACGCCCCGCGCAGAGCCACTACCGGCGCGTCCTCGCCCCGATCGATTTTTCACCCTGCTCCGCCGGCGTGCTGGCCGCTGCGGCGGCGATTGCGCCAGGCGCGGAAATCCAGGTCTGCCACGCCTTCGACCTGCCCTTCGAGGGCAAGCTGTGGATGGCCGGCGTGCCCGATACGCAGATCAACAGCTACCGCGTTGAAACACGCCAGCAGGCGCTGGCCGCCATCCACCAGCTGGTGGGCAGCCTGCCGGCACTGGAAAAACGCACTGCGCTGCCGGCGGTGATGCGCGGTGACCCGGCACGGGTGATCCTCGACCAGGCAAGCACCTGCGGCGCCGATCTGATCGTCATCGGCAAACAGGGCCAGTCCGCGCTGGAGGAATTCCTCCTCGGCAGCGTCACCCGCCATGTGCTGGCGGATGCGAAATGCGACGTGATGGTGGTAAACGCCTGAGCGGCAGCGGATGTCCGGCCGCATGTAGGTCCCGCTACTTCTTGGCCTTCAGCGCATCGATGCGTTTTTTCTCCTCAAGGCGGATGGTGGCCAGCATTTTTGAGTCCGGATCCTTCCAGCTGCCGCCCGCCGCACGCGCCATGTGGGCAGTCGCCCGCGCGAACTCCTCCAGCGACAACGCCGGGTTGCCGCCCCGGGCCGGCATGCCGCGCACGCCCACCCAGGCGTGTGCGGTCAGCACCGCCTGGCCTTCCGCAATCAGCGGCGCCCAGGCTTTCCTGTCGCCGAATTTCGGCGCATTGGCGACTCCGGCGGCATGGCAGGCCATGCAGACCTCCTTGTAAACCTGCTCGCCGGTTTTTGCGGACTGCGCTGCCGCGCCACCGGCCAGCCACAACCCGCCGAGCAATACCGCCTGCAACACCTTCGACCATCCGGAATCCGGCATGACTCGCTCCTTGAAGACACGGGAGCGGCAACTGTAACCAAGTCAGGGCAGGCGGCGCTTGATCCACGTCAAACCGGGAGGCCGCCCTACCTCCCTTTTCACCCTCCTTATTTCGGCGCCTTCGCCAGCCCCAGCTCGCTCAGGATGCCCTTGATCTCGCCGTATTCGCCGGCAATGTAGCTGGTGGTATCTGCGCTGTTGCGATAACTGTTCGACATCTGCGCCGC
>JALHND010000184.1 GCA_022843705.1 Burkholderiales bacterium | reverse complement strand
TGGCCACCATGCCGGCCATCACGGCATTGTTGCGTTCCGCCGGTTTGCCGCCCTGCGGCTTGAAGTTCATCAGCTGCTTGTAGGTGTACTCGGGATGCTGGGCAGCCAGGCTGGGATTCGCCGGAATCGGACTGTTGCCGTCGGCGGCATGGCAGGCCACGCAGAGCTGGGTGACGATCTGCTGCGCCTTGGCCGGGTCTCCCTTGATCACGCCTTGCGCAGCAACGCCCTGCGCCGCCAGCAGCAGCGCGGTGACGACTAGCGGCCGCCAGATTTGCGGACTGCGGGTCGGTTGGCGGTATTCCATGCGTGCTCCTCGGTTCATGCGATCAGTAAAAAAGGGTTGTATTTTATAGTATTTTGCCCCGCGCACTGCGGCGCCGGGCGATAATGGGCCGTGTCCCTGTTTTCGCAACTTGAATTCCGTTACGCCGTTCACCAGCTCGGCGACATGCCGCCCGATCAGGGTGCCGAGGTGGCGTTCGCCGGCCGTTCCAACGCCGGCAAATCGACGGCCATCAATGCTCTCGCGAACCGCAGAAAGCTGGCCTTTGTCAGCAAAACGCCGGGGCGCACCCAGGCCATCAATTTTTTCGACATGGGCAACCACTGCTCGCTGGTGGATTTGCCCGGTTATGGTTATGCCAAAGTGCCGCGCCTTGAACAGGAGCGCTGGGACGAGTTAATTGGCACTTACATATCCAATCGTAACTCGTTGATTTTATTGATAATTATTGTTGACATCCGGCGCGGCCTGACCGAACTCGACCGACAGATGCTGGCCTGGCTGGCGCCCAGCAACAAACCCGTGCATGTGTTGTTGACCAAGTCTGACAAGCTGAACCGGCAGGAAGCGGAGGCCATGCTGCGGCAGACCCGCGCCGAGCTTGCCCGCCATCCGGGCGAAGCGACAGCGCAGATTTTTTCCGGAACGGAGAAGACCGGCGTGCGTGAAGCCCAGGCCCTCATCGCCCGCTGGCTGAAAAAATAAAAAGCCCCCGGTTATAAGGGGAGTAAACCGGGGGCGAAGAGCCTTAACTAGAATTAAGGCACCCGCTCAGGGAGGAGAAGCGGGAGACGACCAAAGCCGTCTGCAATATCTGACGGCTATAATCGGAATTAGTTCCCATGCCTGCAGGCAGGCAAAACCCCCAGTATTTCCATGGTGTTGGCGCTTATGTCTTTGACCGGAAAATATCCTGCGGTACGCCTGCGGCGCATGCGCAGGGACGAATTCTCGCGGCGCCTGATGCGCGAACAGCGTCTGTCTACCGACGACCTGATCTATCCGGTATTTGTCATGGACGGCAAAAACCGCACCGTCGCCGTGGATTCCATGCCGGGGATCCGCCGCCACACGGTTGACCAGTTGCTGCGGCATGCGGAAACAGCAGCGCACGCCGGCATTCCGGCGATTGCACTGTTTCCGGCCATCGAGCGCAGCCTGAAAACGGCCGACGGCCGTGAGGCCGTCAATCCGAAAGGGCTGGTGCCACGTGCGGTCGCCGCACTGAAAAAACACCTGCCCGAGCTGGGCGTCATTACGGATGTCGCGCTGGATCCTTACACCACGCACGGCCAGGACGGCGTGATCGACCGCAGCGGTTATGTGCTCAATGACGAGACGGTCGCTGTGCTGGAGAAGCAGGCGCTGGTTTGTGCCGCAGCCGGTGTCGACATCGTTGCGCCGTCGGACATGATGGACGGCCGCATCGGCGCCATCCGCAGCGCGCTGGATCGCGGGAAATTCATCCATACGCGGATCATGGCCTATTCCGCAAAATATGCTTCGGGTTTTTATGGCCCGTTTCGTGATGCCGTGGGTTCGGCAAAACAGCTGGGCAGAAGCGACAAGCGCAATTACCAGATGGACCCGGCCAACAGCGACGAGGCGCTGCGTGAAGTCGCGCTCGACCTCCAGGAAGGCGCCGATATGGTGATGGTCAAGCCGGGGCTGCCTTATCTGGACATCGTCCGCCGGGTCAAGGACGAATTCAGGGCGCCGACCTTTGTCTATCAGGTCAGCGGCGAATATGCGATGCTGAAAGCCGCCGCCGCCAATGGCTGGCTCGACGAGCGGCAATGTGCAATGGAGGCCCTGCTGGCATTCAAACGCGCCGGTGCCGACGGCATCCTGACCTATTTCGCACTGGACGCGGCACGCTGGATCAGCGACAGGGCCGGCTGAACGCGGCCCCAGGCGCAACCGCCTATGATTTCCGCAGCAGCGCCTCGACAGCGGTCAGCCTCGCGCGATCGATGATGCGGCCTTCCGCGGTGGCACGCATCGGCGCGCGCAGGTCGCGCGCATCGAGTACGGTGATTTCAAGCTCCGCATCCTCCCCTTCGAGGCGGAATACCGGCAGCGTCCGCAGTTCCTGTCCGGCGTAGAGCCGGCTCTGGCCGGTTTTGTAGGCCATGCCACGGTCAATCAGGAACAACTCGACCGCCTTCGGATTGTCGGTAAAGAGTTGCAGTTGGATCACGGCATAGGGACCCGCAATCCCCGCCAGCACCGAGCCGGTCAGGTGGGGATCAAAATCCGCCAGTTCGCGCATCGCCTGCAGCGCCCGCTCGCGCAGCCGGCGGATCCGCTGGTTATGGGCCTCCCCCTGATAGATGTCCCGGTACTCGCGTAACGCGGCATCGATCTCGTCGTTATTGGGCAATCGTCGCGCATCGGGAATGCCCAACAGTTTCGCGGCTTTGCGCTTGGCAAGGCCGTAATCCTCGATGCCGTCCTGTGCCATCAGCCGTGCCGCGTGTACTGCAATCGCGCGGCGTGTGTCGTCACGGCCCCGCTCTCTGGACATCTGCCGCTCCTAGAACAGCTGGTTTCGGGCGTCGTCGGGCAGTTTCTCGGAGCCCGGTATGGCCTCGGCATGATCAGGTGCAGGAAACTCCTGATAAAAATATTCACTGATGCCGCCGGCTGCCGTGCGTACCCCGGTTTCCGGATCGACCTGCAGGGTCATGACGCCGGCCGGCGGGCCGAAGGGTTCCTCCGGCGCATTTTTCAGCGCTACCGCCATGTAGTCGATCCAGATCGGCAGGGCGGTATTGCCGCCGGTCTCGTTGCGGCCCAGGGTTTTGGGCTGGTCAAAGCCCACCCAGGCCACGGCCACGAGATTCGGCTGGAAACCGCAGAACCAGGCATCGACAAACTCGTTGGTGGTGCCGGTCTTTCCGGCCAGATCTCCCCGCTTGAGGCGCATTGCCCGCGTCGCGGTGCCCGCACGCACGACATCGCGCATGATGCTCGACATGATGTAGGCATTGCGGGCATCGATCACGCGCTCGGCGGACTCGCCTGCGACCTGGGGCTGGTTGACCAGCAGCACGTTGCCCTTGCCGTCTTCCACGCGTTCGATGAAATGCGGGCTCACCCGATAACCGCCATTGGCAAACACCGAGTAGGCGCCCAGCATCTGCATCGGCGTTACCGTGCCTGCACCCAGCGCCATGGTCAGGTACGGCGGATGAAGTTTGGGATCGAAACCGAAGCGGCTGATGTAATCCTGGGCGTACTGCGGCGTGATCGCCTGCAGCACGCGGACCGAGACCAGGTTCTTGGATTTCGCCAGCGCGGTGCGCAGGCGCATCGGGCCGTCGAACTTGCCATCGTAGTTTTTCGGCTCCCAGGGCTCGGAGCCGGTCTGCGCGGCCGTGAAGGTCAGCGGCGCATCATTGATTACCGTGGCGGCCGTGAATCCCTTTTCCAGCGCCGCGGAATAGATGAAGGGTTTGAAACTCGACCCGGGCTGGCGCATGGCCTGGGTCACGTGGTTGAACTGGTTGCGGTTGAAATCAAAACCGCCCACCAGCGCGCGAATGGCGCCATTGCGCGGATCCGCCGCCACCAGCGCGGATTCGGCCGCCGGTAACTGCGTCAACTGCCAGCGTCCTTTTTCATCCTTGGTGATGCGCACGATGGATCCGCGGCGGATGCGCTGGCTGGGTGCTGCCTTATCGCCAAGCATGCGGGTGGCAAACTTCAGTCCATCCTCTGCAATGACAAGCCGCTCCCCGCCGGGACGGTAGACACGAACCTGTTTGGGCGTCGCGTCCAGCACCACCGCCACCAGCAGGTCATCGCTGTCGGAATATTCCTGAAGCGCGTCTTCCAGCCGTTCTTCGGTCAATTCGCCGGGGAGATCGACATAGGCTTCGGGGCCGCGGTAGCCATGCCGCCGGTCATATTCGATCACCCCTTTGCGCAGGGCGAGATAGGCCGCACGCTGGTGATCGGACAGCAGCGTCGTATATACCCGCAGCCCGCGGGTGTAGGTTGCCTCGCCGAAACGCTCGAACATCTGCGCGCGCACCATCTCGGCGAAAAAATCCGCGCGCACGGCAAACTCGTCGCGCGACTGCCTCGTCCAAGGCACCGCAGTCTCGGCGTCTGAGTGCTGCGAGTCGGTGATCATCCCGAGCTGGTGCATGCGCCTGAGCACATATTGCTGGCGCAGTTTGGCGCGCGCCGGGTTGGTGACCGGGTTGAACCGCGATGGTGCCTTGGGCAGGCCGGCAAGCATTGCATGCTCCGCCAGCGTCAGCTGTGCCAGCGGCTTTCCATAGTAGATCTGCGCAGCAGCGGCAAAACCGTAGGCGCGCTGCCCCAGATAAATCTGGTTGATGTAGAGCTCGAGGATCTGCTGCTTGCTCAGACTGGACTCGATCTTGAATGCCAGCAGCATTTCGTTGAACTTGCGGGTCAGCGTTTTTTCCTTGGTCAGAAAGAAGTTGCGCGCAACCTGCATCGTGATTGTGGATGCCCCCTGGCGTACGCCGCCGGAGGCGAAATTGGACAGGGCGGCCCTCGCAACACCCACATAATCGACGCCACCATGCTGGTAGAACCGCTCATCTTCGGCTGCGACGATCGCATTGACCAGATTCTTGGGCACCTGGTCCAGCGAAACCACGGCCCGGCGTTCCTCGCCGAACTCACCAATCAGCTGCCCGTCCGCGCTGTAGATGCGCAGGGGGATTTTGGGCTGGTAATCGGTCAGGACATCAAGCGTCGGCAGCGTCGGATAAATGACGACCGCGGCGAAACCGAGGACCAAGCTCCCGGCCGCAACCAGCAAAAACACCAGTAATAGTGGGAAAGCCCACCAACGAACGGACATCTAGTGGAAAACTGCTTTTGTGAAAAAAGTCAAATTAATCTGTGGGTTACGCGCCACATCTAATGCAAAATCTTATTGCTAGTACACCGAAAATACTG
>JALHND010000183.1 GCA_022843705.1 Burkholderiales bacterium | reverse complement strand
TTTTGGGTTTTCTGGCGCACGCTGCAGTCATTCACTTTAGCGAGAGCTAGTATGTTGCAGCAGCCATCTAACCGCCGGTTTTTATCCGACGCGTTCCGCGCGGCAAAACCGGAACGTTAGACACTTTGGAAACAGACATCATCTCTTTCGAGGCGGTTGATGATCGCGGAACCGGTTGGTATGACTCCCTTTTTTTTATTTTCGGGGGTTGCTTGGTTGCCAGTGGCCTTGTGTTCGTTATGGGCACGCACCCCCAGCGCTGGATGCTGAGCGTGTTATTGATAACACTTGGCATTTCGGGATTTAGCTGGTTGTTGCGGCACCTTCCCAAGACGAAGTACTTCGTCTATTTCCGGGTAGATAAATTGGGAATTCACTACCGAGAGTCGCCTAGCTCTGGGGGCATCATGATCCCGTGGAATCGCATTACAGACGCCAAAGTAGCCCGCTATCCTGCGGGCGAAGGTGAGCAACACGGCATTGAGCTGGCAGTTTTATCTACTTCTGGTTACGCAGATACGCGATTCCTGCCGATGCATTACCTGTATCAGATAGACCACGCTCTGCAGTGCATTCGTGAAACCATTCTTCAGCAGCGAACCGTGTCTAACCCAGCGTTCGAGAGCGGACGCGACAAAAGCGGCGCGCCCGCTCAACGCGAACGTTAGACGTCACGAATGAGCATCCGTAGCTCCGGCGAAAAGCGCAAGAACACAGCCCTGGATTGGTTGTGGCTGTTCATAAAGGTGGCGCTGATGGGGGCCACTCTTGGTTTCGGTGCTGGGTGGCTGAAAGACAACGTTGCTCCGGACGTTTACTGGTTCGTCTATCCACTGTCTTTCGTGGTATTTCTTGCTGTATCGATCCCACTTGTATTTGGTGTCCGAATCAAGATTCCAGGGCTTAGAGGGACGAATAAGCATGACGCCTAACCCTTCAATCCAGAGCGGACGGGCCGCGAACCGCCGTGCCAGGCTCGGGTCATCGGTGCGGCCCCAAACTTCCCCCACTTCAGTTGACCTTCTCCGACACGATCCCTCGTCTCCCAAATCTGACTGATCTTTGCGGCTGTGAGAAAATCAAGGCCCCATTCTTTCTGCAGCCCGCGGCATCTTGAAAAAACTCCAGAACCTCTTCGACAGCAACCGCGGCTGGTCTGAACGCATCCGCCGGCAGGATCCGGAGTTCTTCAGCAAACTCGCGCGCCAGCAGTCCCCGGAATACCTGTGGATCGGCTGCTCCGACAGCCGCGTGCCCGCCAACGACATCGTCGGCCTGCTGCCGGGCGAGCTGTTTGTCCACCGCAATGTTGCCAATGTGGTCACCCACACGGATCTCAATTGCCTGTCGGTGATCCAATTTGCCGTCGATGTGCTGAAGGTCAAACACATCATCGTTGTTGGTCACTACGGCTGCAGCGGTGTCGGCGCCGCGCTGCGCGGCGACCGCATCGGGCTCAGCGACAACTGGCTGCGCCATGTGCAGGATGTGCGCCAGAAACACGAGGCGAAACTGCTGTCATTGAATGACGCGGTGCTGCGCGCGGACCGGCTGTGCGAGCTGAACGTGATCGAGCAGGCAGCCAATGTCTGCCAGACCACCATCGTCCGCGATGCCTGGGAACGCGGGCAGGATCTTGCGGTGCACGGCTGGGTTTACGGCCTGAGCAACGGGCTGGTGCGCGACCTGGAGTTCACCACAGGGCCGACCGACGAGGTGGCCGCGGTCTACGCGTCGGCGCTGGCCGGCCTGGCCTGAGCCCGGCGGTTTTTCGGTTCAGATGATGCCGGCGGCGCGCAGCGCCGCGATCTCGGCATCGCTTTTGCCGAGCAGGCCGCGCAGCACGTCTTCGGTGTGCTGCGACAGCAGGGGTGGCGGCGTGTCGTAACTCAGCGGCGTCCGCGAGTACTTGATCGGATTCGCCACCAGCGACACCGTGCCCGACAGCGGGTGCGGCACTTCCACCTTCATTTTCCGGTGGCCGATCTGCGGATTGGCAAACACTTCGTCGAGGCGGTGCACCGGGCCGCAGGGCACGCCCAGCGGTTCGAGCACGGCGATCCATTCCGCGGTGGTTTTGCGTTTCATCGCCGGCGTGATGGCGGCGATGCAGGCCTCGCGGTTGGCGATGCGCAGCGCGTTGCTCGCGAAGCGCGGATCGTTGCCGGTTTCGGCGATGCCCGCGGCCTCGCAGTAGCGTTTGAACTGTCCGTCGTTGCCGACGGCGAGAATGATGCTGCCGTCCCGCGTGGCGAAGGTCTGGTAGGGCACGACATTGGGATGCGCATTGCCCATGCGCACGGGCACTTCGCCGCCGATCAGGTAGTTGGTGTTCTGGTTGGCGAGCCAGGCGACCTGGGTGTCGAGCAGCGCCATGTCGATGTACTGGCCGCGGCCGCTGTTGTGGCGTTCCTCGAGCGCGGCGAGGATGGCCACCGTCGAATACATGCCGGTCATCAGGTCGGCGATGGCGACGCCGGCCTTCTGCGGCCCGCCGCCGGGCAGGTCGTCGCGTTCTCCGGTGATGCTCATCAGCCCGCCCATGCCCTGCACCATGAAATCGTAGCCGGCACGGTCCTTCAGCGGGCCGTCCTGGCCGAAACCGGTGATCGAGCAGTAGATCAGCCGCGGATTGAGCGCGGACAGCCTGTCGTAGCCGAGGCCGTAACGCTTGAGGTCGCCGACCTTGTAGTTCTCGAGCAGGATGTCGGACTGCTGCGCCAGTTCGCGCACGAGGGCCTGGCCTTCGGGTTTTGCGATGTCCAGCGTCACCGACTGCTTGCCGCGGTTGGCGCAGAGGTAGTACGCGGATTCCGCGGTGTCGCGGCCTTCGCGGTCCTTGAGGAAGGGCGGACCCCAACTGCGGGTGTCGTCGCCCTTGCCGGGGCGTTCGATCTTGATCACCTCGGCGCCGAGGTCAGCCAGCACCTGCCCGCACCAGGGACCGGCGAGGATGCGGCTCATGTCGAGCACGCGCAGGCCCGTCAGCGGCTTGTGCATCGCGCTTACTTCTTGTCCCTGATCAGTTTGTAGACGCCGGTGTGGTCGGTGCCTGCGGGCAGTTCACGCTCGGCGGCGGTCCAGAAGGCCGCGCAGTGGCGGGCGAGGTCGGGCGTGGTGCTGGTGGATTCGACCACTTCCAGCGCGGTGCGTACGTCCTTGGCCATCAGGCTGGTCGCGAAGCCGGCACCGAAAGCGCCGTTGAGCATCTGCTGCTTCACCTTGTTTTTGGTTGTGTTGTTCATGCCGCTGGAGGCATTGATGATGTCGGTGGCCACTGCCGGGTCGAGCCCGAAACGTTCGGCGGCGATCAGCGCCTCGCAGGCGGCAACCAGTCCCGCCGCCGACACATAGTTGTTCAGCGCCTTGATCGCGTGGCCGGCGCCCAGCGGACCGCAGTGGAACAGCTGGCCGCCCATTTTTGCCAGCATCGGTTTCACGTCTTCGAAAATCGCCGCATCACCACCGACCATGATCGCCAGCGTCGCCGCGACCGCGCCCTTGACGCCGCCCGACACCGGCGCGTCGATGAAGGGCGTGCCGCGTGCGGCGAGCAGCTTGCCGAGATCGCGGGTGCCGACCGGCGAGGACGAACTCATGTCGATCACCCGCGTGTCCTTCGCCGCACGTTCGAGGATGCAGTCCCTGAACGAATCGTTTGCGCCGCACAGTGCAGTGCGCACCGCCTTGCCGTCGGGCAGCATGGTGATGACGATGTTCGACTGCGCGCCAAGCTCGGCGAGGTTTTGGGCGACGGTGGCCGCTGGATGTTCGCGCGTGAAAGCGGTCGTACGCGCGGCATCAAGGTCGAACACGACCAGCCTGTAACCCGCGCGGACCAGATTGCCCGCCATGGGCGTGCCCATCGCGCCGATGCCGGCGAAGCCGATGATGTCTGTCGAAGGGTTCATAAATTTCCAATTAAATCAAATACTTAAAAATTTACAGGATGCCGCGCCAATGAACTTTTCAACCAGCTTATTCATGACGCGGTTTTCTCTGTGTTCTCTGTGCCCTCTGTGGCCAAGACCGCCTGACAAAATGTAATTCCCATCTACCGTCAAGGTGAACGCATCACGGGGCTGTAGCCCGGATGGAACGAAGTGGAATCCGGGTCAGTCGTCGCAATTAGCCACCGCTTTCCCGGACTCCGGCCTGCGGCCTCCATCCGGGCTACGGGTTCATCCATGGCCCGGGTAATCTCTGTGTCCTCTGTGGCTGGCTTTTGATTTCAGCTTTTTCGCTTTTCAGCCCTTTTTACTCTTCTTCGCCTCTTCCCGAATCGCCGACAACGTGGTCCGCGGCGTGATCGCTTCCGGATCGACGCGGCATTCGATCAGTGCCGCGGTTTTTGCCGACCAGGCGCGTTCGAAGGCCGCTTCGAAGTCTTCCGTTTTTTCGACCGTCTCGCCATGCAGGCCGTAGGCGCGGGCGAGCGCGGCGAAGTCCGGATTTTTCAGCTGGGTGCCGCTGACGTTGCCGGGGTAGTTCTTCTCCTGGTGCATGCGGATGGTGCCGTACATGCCGTTGTTGACGACGATGAAAATCACCTTGGCGTCGTACTGCGCGGCGGTGGCGAGTTCCTGGCCGTTCATCAGGAAGCAGCCGTCGCCGGAGAAGGAGATCACCGGCCGTTTCGGATGCACGATTTTTGCCGCGACGCCCGAGGGCACGCCGTAACCCATCGCGCCACTGGTTGGTGCCAGCTGCGTGCGGAAGCCGGGATAGGGATAGAAGCGGTGGACCCAGATCGCGAAGTTGCCGGCGCCGTTGGTGACAATGGTTTCCGTCGGCAGGCGCTTCCTGAGGAAAGCCATCACCTCGCTCATGTTCATCCTGCCCGGCACTTTCACCGGCTGCTGCCAGGCCTCGAGGTCAGCGCGCGCCTCCTTGGTCCACGCATCCCAGGCCGGTTTCACCGGCGCGAGTTTTTTCGCGGCGGCGGCGAATTCCGGCATGCCGCTGTTGATCAGCAGCTCGCCCTGGTAGACGCGGCCCAGTTCCTCGGCGCCGGCGTGCACATGCACCAGCTTCTGCGCGGGTTTCGGAATGTCGACCAGCGTGTAGTTGGCGGTGGTCCATTCGCCGAGCCGCGCGCCGACCACCAGCAGCAGGTCGCAGGCCTTGATGCGTTCGGCGAGTTTCGGATTGAGGCCGACGGCGACGTCGCCGACGTAATGCGGGTCGCGGTTGTCGACCAGGTCCTGGCAGCGGAAGGACGCGCAGACCGGCAGGTTGAAGGC
>JALHND010000182.1 GCA_022843705.1 Burkholderiales bacterium | reverse complement strand
GTGGTGCTGGCGGCGGCGGTGCTGGCACGCGGTTACTCGGGCAAGTCCTTCATGCGTTCGGTGCTGGTGATGGGTTCTGCGGTGCCGGCGGCGGTGATGGCGCGGGTGATCGTGGAGGTGGCGCAGCGGCCGACTTCGCATAATCTGTGGCCCTTCGAACTGGTGATTGCGATGCTGGTAGGTGGGGCGGCGGCTGTTGTGGGGGCGTTGCTGGGGAGTTTGTTGTTTTGGGCGAATCGGAGGGGGAGTGGGAATAGTGAGCTTGAGGATCGGGAGTAATTCGACGAATTGTGGTTGCCCCTCACCCCAGCCCTCGGCTTTGCTCCGAGTGTTCCCTCGTCCCCGCTTGCGGGGAGAGGGGGTGTCTTGGCGGTTTGCTCCAACTCTTGTGCTGGCAGCATTACTGTTTTCGCCGATCAGTGGTATAGCGGCAGAAGGTGGAGCCGAAGCCAAGCCTGCCGCCAAACCACCCTCGCAGTCCTCCGCCGCCAACCGCGTCGAACGCGACTTTTTCGTCTACGAGGCCCCGGCCGGCTGGTCGGTGTTCAACAACGAGCTGCGCAGTTCCTTCGCGATGGCCAATTTTTTCAACGCGCAGAACGAGATGATCCAGTTGAGCGTGTCGGGGAAACTGACGCCGGAGCAGTATGCCGGCGCGCGGGAGCGGCTGCGCAAGGCGGAGCAGGGGGAGACGCGCGGGGGCTGGCTGATGGCGCGTGCGGGTGATGCCGAGTTGCCCCAGCATGGCGCGGTGTACGAGGCGGTGTATTACGACAACGCCAACCTGCTGACCTCTTTCACCTACAACGTGTTCGGGCCGGAGCGCATCGCCCTGTTCACGATCACGCTGAAGGGCATCCGCACCGATCTCGACGAGGCGGTGCGCACGGCGCGGCTGATGGTCGGGGGGCTGAGCTGGAAATGAGCGCGCCGCGCGCCGGAGGCTGGCTGCCTTATGCGCTGGCTGCGGGCGGCGGTTTTGCGGTGTGTTTCGCGATTGCACAGGCGACCGGGCGCCGCGAGGCCTGGGATGCCGGTGAATATTTCAGCATCGGCATTCCGCTGATGTGCCTGATCGTTTTTGCGCTGGCCTGGCACTGGCCGCGGCGTCCCTGGCGCTGGACGCTGGCGATGGCGGCGGGACAGGCCACGGCACTCGCGCTGGGCGGCAATTCGCTGTCGCTGTGGCCGCTGGCGATCATCGCGATGACCGTGGTGTCGATCCCGCAGTTCGTCACGGGGCAGATCGCTGCGCGGCTGTCGCCGCGGCGCATGCCGGCGGAAAACGATCCCGGCTGAGGGCCGCGGTTTTCCGGTTTATTTCGCGGCGAGGACCTCGTCGGTCTCGCCGCCCAGTTCCGCAAATTCTTCCGCACTGAGTCCGATGACTGCCAGTGCCTCGGCGCCGGCGCGCTGCCATTCCACACCCGGCTTGTCGCCGCAATGGTCGCGGTAGAGCCTCTCGGCAATTACGCCCAGCGCAATCATCAACTGGCTTTGCAGCGGCACCGTGTCGCTGCCGCGCAGCACCGCGTAGTTGTGGTGGTGGCGGATCGCGGCGCAGGTGGCGGCCGACAGGTGCCAGGATTCGGCCAGTTCCGCGCCGACGCTGGCATGATCGACACCGAGCTGTTCGTTCTCGATTTCGGAGAGCAGGCGCGCGGGGTCGTTGAAGGCGGTGTCGAGCATTTCCGGATGATCTTCAAAGTTGAGCATCATCACCGGGATGCCGCAGTCGCGGAACAGGCCGTAGGTGTAGGCGTCGTCGCGGTCGAGTTTGCGGGTCTTGCGGGCGAGGAAGGCGAGGAGCGCGGCGATCGCCGACGAGGATTCCCAGTAGCGCTCCATCGCCTCGCCGTCGCCGACCGGGAAGGCCTGCTGCAGCAGCAGCCGCGTGACCAGATGGGAGACGTTGCGCAGGCCGAGCAGCGCCAGCGCCTGCTGGATCGAGCTGATTTTCTGCGGCAGGCCGTAGAACGGCGAGTTGACCGTTTTCAGCATGGTCGCGGCGAGCGCGACGTCGGTGCCGATCAGTTTGGCGATTTTCGGGAAATCCGGATCGTCGGAGCGCATCTGCGCGACCAGCCCGGTGAGGATCGCCGGGCAGGGCGGAATGCCCACCGATTTGGCGATGGATTCGGCTTCGCGGTCGATGACGGCGGTGTCCATGGGTGTGTTCCTGATCAATGAAGGCGGCGCTTTGCCCACGGGTTAACGGCAGAAGCCGGGCCGGACTTGAGGCGCGGGGCGGCTGCGTTACCATGCCGCCATGAGCGCAACCCCGCTGACACTGAACCTGATCGGGCCCGGCCGCGCCGGCCGCACGCTGGCGGCGCTGCTCGCGCGCGGCGGCAACTGCGTGTTGCAGGATGTGCTGAGCGCGGAACACGCGACGGCGCAGTCGGCGGTGGATTTCATCGGCAGCGGCCGCGCGGTGCGGAAGTTGCCGGAGATGCGGCCTGGCGGCCTGTGGCTGCTGACGCCGCCCGATGCGGCGATCGCGCCGGTGGCGGCGGCGCTGGCCGCCAGCGGCAGGGTCCGCGCCGGCGACATCGTGTTCCACTGCAGCGGCTCGCAGCCTTCGTCGCTGCTGGCGCCGCTGGCCGCTGCGGGCGCGCGCATCGCCAGCCTGCATCCGCTGAAAAGTTTTGCCGATCCGGCTGCGGCCGTGAAATCCTTCGCCGGCACCTGGTGCACGGCCGAAGGTGATGCTGCCGCGATCGCGGTATTGAAACCGCTGCTCGAAGGCCTCGGCGCGCAGGTCGCAACCATCGATGCATCGGGCAAGACGCTGTATCACGCCGCGAGCGTGCTGGTCTGCAACGACCTCACCGCATTGATGGAGGCGGGATTGCAGGTCTACGAAAAAGCCGGACTCGACCGCGCGACCGCGCAGCGCATGATGGAGCCGCTGGTGCGCGAAACACTCGACAATGTATTTGTGCTGGGCACCGTGCGCGCGCTGACCGGGCCGGTGGCGCGTGGTGATGCGGAGGTGGTCAAACGGCAGCTGGCCGCGCTGGAGAATGCCGATCCGCGGATCGCCGCCGCCTATCGCGCACTGAATACGATTGCGCTGGAGCTGGCGCGGGCGCAGGGCGGGGCTGCGGAGGCGGCGCTTGATGCTGTCGCCAGGGAATTACAAAAATATCAATAAAAACAAATACTTATAAAGATGCGCCCGGCAGGCTGTCCATCAGGGCGCTTGTTACAATCGGCCGATGACGGCCTTTGATCACGCAGCATTTTCTTCCGACGTTTCCCCACACTCCGCAATGTCCGATTCAATCCAGGATTTCATCCGCGCGCAGGTCATGCGCGGCATCGCGCTCAACCGCGAACCCGGTTACCACTTCGCCGGCAATTTTCTCGATCTCTCCTATGACCATGTCGGCACTGATTACACCGCGCTGTCGGTGGATGTCGCGCCGCATTGCGCGCAGGCCGACGGCCAGCTGGGCATGGCGGGTTTCGCGATCCTCGCCGATCTGGTGATGGCGGCGGCGGTGCGCGCGGGCCTGCCTTCGCACACGCGGCTGGCGACGGTGACCATGAACCTGCAGTTCACCGGCGCGCCGCGCACCGGAAGGCTTGATGGCCGTGGCGCGATGTTGGGTTTCGTCGAAGGTGCGGCGGGGCGGCAGGGCGTCAGCACGGTGCAGATCGGCAATGCCGCGGGTCCGGTGTGCACGGGGACCGGCACTTTCATGATCCTCAAGCCGCCGAAAGGTGTCGAGCTGCATCCGGTGCCGCACCGCCGCCGCGGCGAGAATCCGACGCCGGAGATTCCCGGCGGCAAGCTGCGGCCCGACGAGAAAAAAGTCATCGCCATCGCGGAAGACGCGCTGGCGCAGACACAGGCGCGCGGCGGCGCCTTCATCGACCGCTTCTGGAGCGTCGATGCCAAACATGTCGCCGGCGGCGCGCAGTCGGTGGTCAAAAACGGACCGCACATCGGCAACCGGGTCGGCCATGTGCAGGGCGGCATCCTGCTCGGGCTCGCCGCCGACAACGCGGTGGCGGCGCTGACGCCGCACTGGCAGCTGACCGCGCTGTCGGCCTGGTACATCAGTCCCGGCGAGGGCCGCTCGCTGCGCATCCGCTCGAAGGTGGTGCACCACGGCCGGCTGGTCGCGGTGGTGCGCACCGAAGTCACCGGCAAGGGCCGCGATGGCGGGCGGCGCAAGGTTTTTGAGCTGATGACCACCCACGCCTGCCGCGCGGAGTAGGCCTCTTGATGCGTTGCTGCTCTGGAGGTCTCCCTCACCCCCGACCCCTCTCCCGCGGGGAGAGGGGAGGTGCGCGCAGGGAATGGCAAAGCCATTCCCTGAAAAAATAGAATGGCGCTGCGCACGCTCTCCGGCAAACACGCCGATCCGCGCAAGGGCCGCGGCGCGGGCGTCAATCCGGAAGGGCGTTTCGAGCAGGCGGAACGCGAAGCCTTTGACGACGGTTGGGAGTCTGCCGCCCGAGAGGAAGAACGCGCGCTGAAAACCGTGGTCACCGACGAGCGCGCAAAATCGATCATCGCGCGCAACGATTCGCCGGACATTCCCTTCACCCAGTCGATCAATCCCTACCAGGGTTGCGAACACGGCTGCATCTACTGTTATGCGCGGCCCAGCCACGCCTACCGCAACCTGTCGCCGGGCATTGATTTCGAGACGCGGATTTTTGCCAAGGTCAATGCGGCCGAACTGCTCCGTAAGGAACTGTCCAAACCCGGCTACCGCTGCGAACTGATCGCGCTCGGCGCCAATACCGATCCCTACCAGCCGGCGGAGCGCGACAGGCGCATCACCCGCGGCATCCTCGAGGTCTGTGCCGAGTTCAACCAGCCGGTGGGCATCGTCACCAAGAACGCGCTGGTCGAGCGCGACATCGACATCCTCGCGCCGATGGCGAAAAAGGGCCTGGCGGAAGTTTTCGTGTCGGTGACCACGCTCGACCATGAACTGGCGCGGCGCATGGAACCGCGCTGCACGGCGCCGGCACGGCGGCTGCAGGCGGTGCGCGCGCTGGCGGATGCCGGCATCCCCGCGGGCGTGATGGTGGCGCCGGTGGTGCCCTTCCTCAACGACCACGAGATCGAGGCGCTGGTCGCGGCGGCGGCAGAACATGGCGCCCAGCGCTGCGCGTACATCCTGATGCGCCTGCCCTACGAGGTGAAGACCCTGTTCCGCGACTGGCTGGAGCGCCACTACCCGTTGAAGGCGGCGCATGTGATGAGCCGCGTCCAGGCCCTGCGCGG
>JALHND010000181.1 GCA_022843705.1 Burkholderiales bacterium | reverse complement strand
GACTTAAAATCCCTCGGCGCAAGCCATGCCGGTTCAAGTCCGGCCTCGCCCACCATCCCGTCCGGCTTAAAGCATGTTTTTCCGGCCTTCCGATGATCGTTTTTGACCTGGGTTGCGACAATGAACACCGCTTCGAGGGCTGGTTTTCCTCGACCGCGGAGTTCGAGCGGCAGCAGAACGAGCATCTGCTGAGCTGTCCCCTGTGCGGCAGCACCACTATCAATCGCCTGATGACTGCCGCAAGGGTCAATACCGGGCGGGCCACGCCTCCGGCAGGTGATGCAGCGGAACCCGGATCCGGAAATCCCGCGCAATACGCCAATTTCGACGCCGCCCGCATGCTCAAGCTGATCACCCATATCGTCGAGAGCACCGAAGATGTGGGGCGGTCTTTTCCGGAAGAGGCACGCAAGATCCATTACAAGGAGTCACCGGAGCGCCGCATCCGCGGTTCTGCGTCCGCGCAGGAGGTCGATGCGCTGCGCGAGGAGGGCATCGAGGTCGTCGCCCTGCCGCTGCCTCCGCACCTGGCGAACAAACCGCATTGAGGCCGGGTTTCCTGTCCTAAGCGGTTGTCCTGAAAATTGTTCCTTGCAGAAGCGCCGTGACCGTGTCCGCCGTTTGACCGGGATCAAGGCCGGCCTTGTCCCGCGTGATATTCTGGCTCCACAGGGTTGATGCATTCCGCAGCAACCGGCAATACAACCGACGGGAGGAATGAACATGTTCAAACACCTGTTGTTGCCGACGGACGGTTCCGCGCTGGCCGGCAAGGCGGTTGCCAAGGGCTTCGCCCTGGCAAAGTCGCTGGGCGCCAGGATTACGCTGCTGAGCGTGGTTCCGGAATTCCGCATGGTCGCCGACGAAAGTTTTGCCGTGCCGATGAGTGCGCAGCTGAAGAGCCGCTACGAAAAGGAGGCGGCCGCCCGGGCCACCGGCATGCTGCGGAAACTGCAGCAGAAAGCGGCCAAGGCCGGACTCAAGGCTGATGTGGTTGTGCTGGTCGCCGACCTGCCGTACCGGCAAATCATCGCTGCCGCAAAAAAACGCAAATGCGATGCGGTGGTCATGGCCTCCCATGGCCGTCGCGGACTGACGGGACTGTTGCTGGGCAGCGAAACGGTCAAGGTGCTGACGCACAGCAAGATCCCGGTACTCGTCGTGCGCTGATTGCGGTACGGCTGTGGGCGACACCACATCCGGCCGCGACGATGACAGGATCGCGGCCTCCGCGCTGAACTTCCTGCGTGCCCATCTGCCTTTCGCGCAGATGGAGGCCGGGGCGCTTGAATTTCTCGTGCGCCATCTCGCGCTCGGTTATTACCCGGAAGGCACCGTGATCCTCGATCCGGCGCAGGCGGAACCGGAAACCTTTTTCATCATCCAGCGCGGCAATGTTCAGGTCATTCCGCCGGATGACGCCCGGGACAGCCGTCCGCAGGCGGTCAATCTGGGCGCCGGTGAATGTTTTTCAGTGGGGGCGCTGCTGGAGAAACGTGCGGTGATGTCGCCGTACAGGGCGACCGCCGACACCTTCTGCTATGAGCTGTCTGCCTCGCGTTTCCCGGAACTTCTGGAACGCAGTCCGGTGTTCGGCGCGTTTGCGACACGTTATCTTGCCAGCATGCTGCGCGAATCGCGCAAACTGGTCCGGATCAGCGCGGCTTCGGCGGCGGCCGAACAGCAGTCGATGGGGCGCCCGCTCGGTTCGCTGGTCGGACGGAGCGCGGTGACCTGCCCGCCGCAGGCGCCTATCGGCGATGTGCTGCGGATGATGCAGGAGCGCAAGATCGGTTCAATGCTGGTGGTGGATGATGCGGGCGAACTGGCCGGCATCTTCACCCGTCATGATGTGCTGGACCGGGTGGCGCTTGCGCGATGTGATCTGGCGCGGCCGATCAGCGAGGTCATGACCCCGCAGCCGCTGACGCTGCCGGCGGAGGCCAGCGCCTGGGAGGCGGCGCTGCTGATCGCCCATCGCGGCATCCGCCATGTTCCGGTGCATGACGGTGCCAAGGTGATCGGCGTCGTCACCGAGCGCGACCTGTTTGCCCTGCAGCGGGTCAGCGTGCGGGCGATAAACCGCACGATTGCCGCTGCGGTCTCAGTGGAGGAACTGGCGCGGGCCGCCAAGGACATACGCCGGCTGGCACGCAGCCTGGTCGGGCAGGGCGTCGCCGCGGAGCAATTGACGCTGATCATTTCGGCGCTGAACGACGAGTTGACCCGCCGCGTCCTGGATATCGAGGGCGGCCGGTTCGATCTCGCCGGTCTGCGCTGGTGCTGGCTTTCATTCGGCAGCGAAGGACGCTACGAGCAGACCATCAGCACCGATCAGGACAATGGCATCGTTTTTGAAGGCAATGAAGCACCGGAACTTCTGCGCCAGCGCCTGCTGCCCTTTGCCCTCGCGGTCAACCGGGCGCTTGATGCCTGCGGGTTTCCCCTTTGCAAAGGCAACATCATGGCGGGCAATCCCCAATGGTGCCTCAGCCTCGAGGAGTGGCGGCAGCAGTTCGGGCACTGGGTGGCCAACACCGATCCGCGGGCGCTGCTGCATGCCGTTATTTTTTTCGACTTCCGGGCGCTGCATGGCGAGGAGGATCTGGCGCGGACCCTGCGCGTGCATCTGGCCGGCCTGACCCGGGACAACAGCCGTTTCCAGCGCCAGCTCGCCCAGTATGCGCTGGAGACATCGCCGCCGCTGGGGCGGATCAGCGATTTTGTCACCGAAGATGGCGGCGAATTCCGCGGCACCATCGATCTCAAGAAAACGGGCGCCCGGCTGTTTACCGACGCCGCCCGCGTGCTGGCGCTCGCAGCCGGGATCCAGCACACCAGCACCGCGCAACGTCTGCGCCAGGCAGGACCGGCGCTGAACATGGCACCGGTGGAGATTGCATCCGCAGTGGACGGATTCTTTTTCATACAGGGCCTGCGCCTGCGCACACAAATGGCGGCGGATCCGGCGGCGCCGGTCGTCAACCGGATACGCCCGGATCTGCTCAACGAAGTCGACCGCCGCATCCTCAAGGAAAGCCTGCGCCAGGCACGCAAGCTGCAGCGCAGGCTGGAACTGGATTACCGTCTGTGAGTGGCCGGTGCTGGACCGCTTGAGCCGGCTGTTCCGACGGCGACCCGCGCTGTCAGCGGAACAGCAGCGGGCGCTGGCAGCATGCCGCGCCGTGCCGGCCGTTCCGGCCTCGACGCCGCTGTCGGGCCTGCGCTGGGTGGTGGTGGATGTCGAGACCACGGGCCTTGATCCCTTCACCGATCGCCTGATTTCGATCGGAGCAGTCGAGCTTGTCGGCGGCAAGATACCCCTGAATTCCGGTTTCGAAGTGGTGCTCCGCCAGCCACAGTCCAGCGCCCGCGACAACATCCTGGTGCATGGCATCTGCGGCAGCACACAGCGATCCGGCGTCGAACCGGCGTCAGCGCTGCTGGATTTCCTCGGTTATGCGGGACAGGCGCCGCTGCTTGCCTTTCATGCCGATTTCGACCGCACCATGATCGAACGCGCAACCCGCGAGGCACTCGGCATGGTTCCCGGCAACCTCTGGCTTGATCTGGCCTTGCTCGCGCCGGCACTGCTGGGCGGGCCCGGTGAGGTGTCGCCGCAAGGGCTGGACGAGTGGACGGCACTTGCCGGGATCGGCAATCCGTTTCGTCATAACGCGCTCGCCGATGCGCTGGCGACGGCGCAGCTGCTGCAGGTGGTGCTGGCACGGGCGGGCACAGCCGGCGCGCGCACGCTGGGAGATCTGGCAAAAATAGGGAAGGACCAGCGCTGGCTGGGACGGGGTGCCTGAGCGGTCCTGATCCGGCAAACGGGCGGTGACAGGTTCTCCGGTTGTGGTGTAATCCGGAAAAAGAGCGCGACCGATCAGGCGCGACGCCGGCCAAAATCTCACCAATTGAACTCATGAACGAACTTCAGGCACTGCTCAGCCCGCGATCGATCGCCATACTCGGTGCCTCCGCGGATCTCAACAAGGTCAATGGCCGGACGCTGCGATTCCTGCTGGAGAAGGGGTATGGCGGGAAAATATTTCCGGTCAACCCGAAGTATCAAACCATTGCCGGCCTGCGTTGTTATCCCGCAGTGGCCGCATTGCCCGAGGCACCGGACCTGGCAGTGATCGCCGTGCCTGCGGCACAGGTGCTGGCGGTGGTGCGCGAACTTGCGCAGCGGGGCGCGCGCAGCGCGGTGATTTTCAGTTCCGGTTTTGCCGAGATGGGCGAGTCGGGACGTGCGCTCGAACAGCAGCTGGCGGCAGCGGCAGTGCAGGGCGGCATGCGGCTGTGCGGGCCGAATTGCCTCGGACTGATCAATGCATTCGACCGGGTCATCGCGACTTTCGGCCAGTTCGCCGAGGGTGATACGCCGCCGGGGCCGGTGGCCTTTGTCACGCAGTCCGGCGCATTCGGCACGGCGATTGCGGCGCTGGCACGGCGGCGATCCCTGGGGCTGGGTTATTTCATCAACACCGGCAACGAATGTGATGCGGATTTTGTGCAGATCATGCGTGCGGTGCTCGATGATCCGCGCATCCGCGTCGGTGCCGGTTATCTCGAGGGAGTGCGTGACGGCCGCGGCCTGCGCGCACTGGCGGAGCATGCGATGGAGTCCGGCAAGCCGCTGGCGCTGACCAAGGTCGGACGCACCGCTGCGGGTGCCAGGGCGGCTGCTTCGCATACCGGCGCACTGGCCGGCACGGATGCGGTGTTCGATGGCGTGATCCGCGGCCTGGGCGTCACGCGCGCCCGCAACGAGGAGCACATGCTCGACATGGTCGAGGTGCTGGGGCGTTGCGCCCTGCCGGAGGGACGCGGGCTGGGCATCGTCACCCAGTCGGGCGGTGCCGGCGTACTGATGGCTGATCGTGCGGAGGAGACCGGCCTGCAGGTGACGCTGCTGGCGCAGCAGACGCGCGACGCGCTGGCGCAGGTCATTCCCGGATTCGGCACCACCGGCAATCCGGTAGACGTTACCGGACAGTTTGTGTCCGATCCCGATCTGCTGTTCGACAGTGTGCGGATCGTGATGGCTGATCCGGGGGTGCATGTCGGTGTGGTGTGGCTGCAGTTGATGGATTCGCATGTCGAAAAATTGGTTAAAATATTCAATAAAATCAATAATTTGGTAAAGAAGCCCTGGGTGGTCTGCTGGGTGGCGGCACCAGAGGACGCACTACGGCAACTGCGTGCCGCAGACATCCCGGTGCTGCGCGGTGCCGAACCCGCGGTGGACGCGGTGGCGGCGCTGGCGCGTTATGCGGAAGCACGGCGCAACTGGCTGGCCGACGCGCCCGCGCGTGCGGCCTTGAAACTGCCGCCGCCGGCCTTGCCCGC
>JALHND010000180.1 GCA_022843705.1 Burkholderiales bacterium | reverse complement strand
GCCGATCAGCTGGTTCGAGCACAACCTGATCGAACATGTGCCGGTGCAGTTTGCCGGCATGCGGCGGCGGGTCTATCCGGGCTTCGTCCAGCTGACCGCCTTCCTCAACATGAACCTGCAGCGGCACATCAAGTCCTTCAAGGACTATTACCAGCAGATCGTCGACGGCGACCACGAAAAGGCCGAGGCAACGCGGCGCTTCTACGAGGAGTATTTCGCGGTGTCCGACCTCAGCGCCGATTTCTACCTCGAAACCGTGCGCCTGGTATTCCAGGAACACGCGCTGGCCCAGGGCCGGCTGCAGTACCGCGACCGCCTGATCAACCCGAAAACCATCCGCCGCACCGCGCTGCTGACGGTCGAGGGCGAACGCGACGACATCTGTGCACTGGGCCAGACGCTGGCGGCGCAGGACCTGTGTTCGAAACTGCCGCAGTACCTGCGCACGCACTACGTGCAGGCGGGCGTCGGCCACTACGGCGTGTTCAGCGGCAAACGCTGGGAGAACCAGGTCTACCCGGCGGTGCGCGACGTCATTCATTCGTCGGAATAATTCCCCACGGTCATTCCGGCGGACGCCGGAATCCAGCAACAAGCGCATGACTTGCGAGTGTCGTTCTGGATTCCGGCGTCCGCCGGAATGACGGTTTTTGATTTGTGGAAACTACTGCGCCGTCCACCCGCCATCAATGGCCTGCAGCGTCCCGGTGATCGCCGCCGCCTCGTCGCCGGCGAGAAACAGGGCCAGCGCCGCCACCTGCTCCACCGTCACGAACTGCTTGGTTGGCTGCGCCGCCAGCAGCACGTCGCGCACCACCGCCTCCTCGCTGATGCCGCGCGCCTTTGCAGTGTCCGGGATCTGCTTCTGCACCAGCGGCGTCAGCACGTAACCCGGGCAGATCGCGTTGCAGGTGATGCCGGAGGTCGCGGTTTCCAGCGCGATGGTCTTGGTCAGCCCCGCAACGCCGTGTTTGGCGGCGACATAGGCCGACTTGAAGGGCGAGGCCACCAGCGCGTGCGCCGAGGCGATGTTGATGATGCGCCCCCATTTGCGCTGCTTCATGCCGGGCACGGCATGGCGGATGGTGTGGAACAGCGCGACCAGGTTGATGGCGATGATGGCCTCCCATTTCTCCGGCGGGAATTCCTCGACCGGGGACACAAACTGGATGCCGGCATTGTTGACCAGGATGTCGACGGCGCCGAAGGCTGCGGCTGCGGCACCCATCATCGCGGCGATTTCCTCCGGGCGGCTCATGTCGGCACCGTGGTATTCGACGCGCACGCCGTGGTCTTTCGCGAGTTTCACGCGCAGGGCTTCGATCTGCACCGGGTCGCCGAAACCGTTGAGCATGACGTTGACGCCACGCGCGGCCAGCGCGCTGGCGACGGCCAGGCCGATGCCGCTGGTCGAACCGGTGACGAGGGCGCTTTTTCCTTTGAGCATGACGGGCACTCCGGGCTGTGATGACGGCCATCATGACGCAAAATGCGGGTCAGCCGGAAGCCTGCAGACGCAAAAAGGCCGGCAGTCATTCCTCGCGGAACGGCCTGCCGGCCCGGTACTGCCGCTTCCCTGCCCTAAAGCTTGCGCAACTCGGCGAGCAGTTCCTCGCTGGTCGGAATCGTGCCCTGCGGGTAGACCTTGGCGTAACGCACCACGCCCTTGGCGTCGATGACATAGGCGGCGCGTTTGTCCATGCCGCGTTCGTCATTGAAAATGCCGAAGGCCTGCCCGACCGCGCCATGCGGCCAGTAGTCGGACATCAGCGGGAAAGGTACGCCGCCGAGGTGTTCCGCCCAGGCTTTCAGGCTGGGCAGCGGATCGGCGCTCAGCTGCAGGATTTCACAGTTCAGCTTCTTGAATTCTTCGTAGTTCTCACGGAACCCACGGACTTGATTGGTTCATCCCCCGGTGAAGGCAAAGGGCATGAACGCGACCACGACCGGCCGCCCCTTGAATCCGGAGAGCGACACCTTCTGATCGGAATTGTGCGCGGCGAGGGAAAAATCCGGCGCGGCGCTGCCTGCTTGAATTTCCATGCAAGTTCTCCTGGTCATTGTTCTGTAATAACGGTGTTGCGGAACTGCAGGCCAAGAATACCTGTGCGTCCGCCCGGCGGCAATCGAAGTCCGAAAACCCTGCAGCGGCAAAGGTCAGGATGCTGTCAGCGCCGCCGCTCGCCGCGGATCATGTAGAGGCTGCTGCCGACGATCACCGCGGCGCCCGCCCACAACCACAGCTCCGGCAGTTCGCCCCAGACGACGAAGCCGATCAAGGCCGCCCACAGCAGCGCGGTGTAACGGACCGGCGCCAGCACCGAAGCCTCGCCGGTGCGCAGGGCCTCGATGATCAGGAAATGCGCGCTGCCGTTGAATATGCCGGCGGCGAGGAACCACAGTCCCGCATGCCAGTCCACCGGCTGCCAGCCGAAAGGCAGCGTCGCAAAACCGCCGGCCATCAGGATGATGTTCGACCAGAACAGGATCGCGATCGAGGTCTCGGTGCGCGACAGCCGGCGCGTGATCACGTCGCGCAGCGCGTTGATCATCGCTGCGGCCAGCGGCAGCAGCAGCGCCCACTGGAAGGATTCGGCACCGGGACGCAGGATGATCAGCACGCCGGCAAAACCGCCGATCACCGCGATCCAGCGGTGGCGCCCGATGCGTTCGCCGAGCAGCGGCGCCGACAGCACCACCATGAAAATCGGGCTCGCAAAAAGCATCGTGATCGCCGTCGCCAGCGGCAGTTCGGCCAGGCTCCAGACGATGAACACCGAACCAATGATGAACAGCAGGCCGCGCCCGAGCTGCCCCGGCCAGTCGACCACGCGCAGCGCGCTCCAGCGGCTGAAATACATCACGTACGGAATCAGCACCAGCAGCGTCGCCGCCTGGCGCAGGCCGATCACCTGCCCCACCGGAAACGACTGCACCAGGTATTTGCTCGCCGCGTCGTTGGCGGTGAGCAGCGCGACGCCGAGGGTCATCAGCAGCAGGCTGCGCAGCACCGGTGCCATGTTCAGGCCGCCCCCGCCGGCGAGCTGCGCCACAGCAGCGCGGCCGAGAAGGCCAGCACCGCGCCCGCCACCAGCAGGCCGCCGGCGAATCCCAGCCCGGCATCCACCAGCAGGCCTGCCGCCACCGGACCGAGGATCTGGCCCAGCGCAAATGCGGCGGTCATCGCCGCGGTCAGCGGTATCACCTGCGTGCCCGCCACCGCCCGCGCCTCCTGGATGCTCAGCAGGGTGATCACCATGAAGGTGCCGCCGACGCAAAGCGCCGCGGTCACGATCGCCGCCATGCCGGTTGAAAACACCGGAATCACCACGCCAAAGGCCATCACCAGGTGGCAGGTCATCCAAACGCGTCGCGGCGCAAAGCGGCTCAGCGCGGTGGCCGCAAGCAGCGTCGACAGCATCGCCGCCAGACCGAACACCGGCCAGGCCCAGCCGAACACCGCCGGATCCTGGATCACCGCGCGCGCCATCGCCGGCAGGAAAGTCGCGGGAATGATGTAGCCGAAACCCGCGGCACCGAAACAGAACACCAGCAGCCGCGCGTCGCGGCTCCAGGGAATGCCGCGTATCTGCGAACGCGCTGCCGCGGCGCGCACCGTGCCGCCGCCGGCATAGGTCGTCCACACCGCGGCGGTGACCGCCAGTGCCAGCAGGCCAAAAGCCATCCAGGCCTGCGCAGAGGATGCGCCGAGCCGCATCAGCGCAAGGCAGACCAGCCCGGCCACCATCGTGCCGGCACCGACACCGGCAAAACTGAGGCTGTTCAGCAGCGGGCTGCGCGCGGACGCGAGCCGGTCGAGCGCCCATGAAAACGCGAATATCGCGATCCAGGCATTGGCGATGCCTGCCACCAGGCGCAGCAGCAACCAGACAAAATAATCACCGGTGAAACCCATCAGCAGCGTCGCGATGCCGATCAGCAGCATGCTGCCAAGCACCGCCGCGTCGTCGCGCACCCTGAGCCGTGTCGCCAGCAGCGAGCCGACGAAATACCCGAGATAGTTTGCGGAAGCGAGATATCCGCCGGAGGCCACGGTCAGTCCGGCATCGTCCTGCATCATCGGCAGTATCGGCGTGAAGGCGAAGCGGCCGATGCCCATGGCCACGGCGAGCGCAGCCATGCCGGCGAATGCGATGCGGAGCGCGGGGATCTGCGACATGGACCGGCGAATATAACCGATTCGGCCGGATGTCAATTTTATCAATAAAAACAAATACTTATGATATAATCGCCCGGTCCTGCCGCAAACCCGCTGGCAACTTCGCCGCCAGTGTCGTAAAAGCACAGCCTGCATTTCACGGAAACCCGCATGAGTTCCAACACCATCACCCCCGGGCGTTACCGCCACCACAAGGGCAATGAATACGAAGTGATCGGCATCGCCACCCATTCCGAAACGCTGGAAGCGATGGTGGTCTACCGTCCGCTGTACGGCGAAGGCGGACTGTGGGTACGCCCCGCCGCGATGTTCGCCGAGGACGTTGTCATCGACGGCCGCCGCCAGCCCCGCTTCGGGAAACTCTGACATGGGCATCAACTGGTTTCCCGGCCACATGGCCATCGCCGTCGACAAGATCAAGAAGGCGATGGCGGACCATGACGTGGTGATCGAGGTGCTCGACGCGCGCTGCCCGATGGCCAGCAGCAATCCGATGGTCGAATCGCTGCGCATGGTGCGCCAGCGGCCCTGCCTGAAAGTGCTGAACAAGGCCGACATCGCCGATGCGCAGGCCACGCCGCAATGGATCAGCCATTTCAACGCGCTCAAAAACACCCAGGCCATCGCGCTGTCCGCGAAAAAACCCGGCGACGCGCAGAAAATCATCGCCGCCGCAAAAAAACTCGCGCCCCACCGCAACGAAAATCTGAAACCGCTGCGCATGCTGATCATGGGCGTGCCCAATGTCGGCAAGTCGACGCTGGTCAATGCCCTGCTGAAACAGCGCCGCGCCAAAGTCGGCGACGAGCCGGCGATCACCAAGTCGCTCGCCCGTTACGAGCTGTCGCCGACCGTCAGCCTCACCGACACCCCGGGCCTGATGTGGCCGAAGATCGACCATCCCGACGACGGCCTGATGCTCGCCGCCAGCCACAGCATCGGCATCAATGCCTACATCGAATCCGAAGTGGCGATTTTTCTCGCCGGGCTGCTGATCGCCCGTTACCCGAAGCTGCTGGCCGCGCGTTACGGTACATCGGCCGATGGCGGCGGACTCGATGGTGTCGGTGTCATCGAGTCCGTCGCCGCAAGACGCGGTTTCCGGGTCAAGGGCGGCGGCACCGATTTTGAAAAAGCGGCCGTGACGCTGCTCAACGATTACCGCAGCGGCGCGCTGGGCAGGATCAGCCTCGAAACCCCCGCGTCACGCGCCGCGCGGCCGGCG
>JALHND010000179.1 GCA_022843705.1 Burkholderiales bacterium | reverse complement strand
GGAGAAAAATGGTCGTAGGGCAGTGTCTCCCAGTCCGGCAGCAGGTGGATGCGCAATTGCGGCGCAAAGAAGGGAATCTCCTGCAGCAGCCGCTGCGCCTGCCAGGCATTCTCCGTCAGCACCAGCAGCGGACGAGCGCGTCCCGCCAGCGCGGCCAGTGCAGGCGCGTCGCTGGAGCCGTGGAGCGGTGCGGTGCTGGAGCGCTGCCCGGGGGCGGGCAGCTCGTTCGGGAGCATCGGGAGCAGCTGCGGAAAAGGGCGCTATTATAAACGCGTCAGATTTCACCTTCCCGGAGTGCCCACGCATGATTACCCATCTCCGTCATTCCGGCGAACGCCGGAATCCAGCGGCAATGTTTCATTCCCTCCGGCGTGTCATGGACAGGGCGTTGAGCAAAACTAAAACTCCCTCTCCCCGCATATCGCGGGGAGAGGGTTGGGGTGAGGGGCAACCACTGGTGCATATATCGGGAATTTTTAAAACCCACTGGATTCCGGCCTTCGCCGGAATGACGGCTTTGATGATGGCATGGTCCTTTTCCGCCGCCGCCCAGCCCCAAACCGTCAAATCCGAAAAACACGACTTCCGCATCGTCACGCTGGTGCGCGGCCTGCAGAACCCCTGGTCGATCGCCTTTCTGCCCGACGGCCGCATGCTGGTGACCGAACGCGCCGGCCGGCTGCGCATCGTCGGCAAGGATTACAAACTCGATCCGAAACCGGTCGAAGGCCTGCCCGAGATCGTCGCCAGCGGGCAGGGCGGCCTGCTCGACGTGGTGCTGCACCCGCAGTACGACAAAAACGGCTGGATCTACTGGTCGTACAACGCTCCGGGCACCGGCGGCTGGGGCACGGCGCTGGCACGCGGCAAACTCGAAGGCCAGCGCATGACCGATGTTCAGGTCCTGTTCAGCATGGAACCGAAAACCCGTGCCGGCCACCATTTCGGCGGGCGCATCGTGTTCGACAACAAGGGCTTCGTTTATCTTGGCCTCGGCGACCGCGGCGACATGCCGCGCGCGCAGAAACTCGACGACCATGCCGGCTCGGTGATCCGCCTCCACGACGACGGCCGCGTGCCCAAGGACAATCCCTTCGTCGGCCGCGCCGGCGCCAAGCCCGAGAAGTTCACGCTCGGCAACCGCAACATCCAGGGCGCCGCGCTGCATCCGCAAACGGGTGAGTTGTGGACCCACGAACACGGCCCCCAGGGCGGCGACGAGGTCAACGTGATGCGTTCAGGCCGCAACTACGGCTGGCCGGTGATCACCTACGGCGTCAACTACGGCATCGGCACCCGCATCGGCGAAGGCAGCGCCAAACCCGGCATGGAACAGCCGCTGCATGTCTGGGTGCCGTCAATCGCGCCTTCGGGCATGGCCTTCTACACCGGTGACAAATTTCCGAACTGGAAAGGCAATCTGCTGGTCGGCGCACTGCGCGATGAAATGCTGGTGCGGCTGGAACTGAATGGCGAGAAAGTGGTGCGCGAGGAGCGGCTGATCAAGGGGCAGATCGGGCGCATCCGCGATGTGCGGGTGGGGCCGGACGGGTTTGTTTATTTGCTGACGGATGAGCGGGATGGGGTGGTGGTGAGGCTGGAGGCAGTTAAATAAAATATGTAATAAAATCAAATACTTATTATTGATACAGAAATACAGCGTGCCAAAATTGCGAACAGTAAGGCGCGCGATGTTGGTGCAGAATGTCAACTAGAAGCGGAAGCTGAATTTAGTAACTAAAAATTTCAAATACTGCAAGTCAGCCCTATAAAGGAGGATCGAGATGGCCATAAAAAAACGAGCCTTTATCAGTTTTGATATTGATCATGATGAAGGCACAAAGAAGATGCTTGCGCTACAGGCAAAGCTTGCAGACAGTCCATTTGACTTTAAAGATAATTCTGTAAAAGAGCATTTAACGGGTGACTGGAAAGAAAAGGTTAGACGTCGAATGGATAATGTTGATGTGGTTATAGTTCTTTGCGGAACGATGACACATACAGCAGCAGGTGTATCTGCAGAATTAGAAATCGCAAAAGAAAAGAAGAAGCCATATTTTCTGCTGGCAGCCTATTCAGATAAAAATTGTACTAAACCAAAATCTGCTTCTGCTTCTGACAAACTTTACAACTGGACATGGCCAAACCTTAAAACTCTCATTGGCGGCGGCCGCTAGGGATTGAATTAGGCAATGAAGCTATTCGTTATACATAGATTCAAAGATAGGGATAGAGCGAAACAGCTTCTCAAGAAGAGCGGCCAAGAAATGGCTGCATCTTTCGATCTGATTTTTCTTGATAGTGGTGAATGTAAAGGTTGGGAAGACCAGGCAATTGAGGCGATTTCCAAAGCAGAAGCAGTAATAGTCTACGATCGAAACTCCTGCGAGCAATCTGACAACGCAAAATGGGAGATTGAAAAAGCGCAGGAAGTTAAGCTACCCATAATAGATATAAGCCCCACTGATACCTATTCTGATGTCTGCTCCAAACTCAAGCCAATATATGATCTGGAAGAGGAGTTTAGTGCTTGCTTCAAAAGCAAGGATGGTGGTGACTTACTAGAGCTCTATAAAATAATGATCGAGTCGTCGGAAAGTTTAATTCAAAGACGGCAGAGGACAAATGCCTTTTTTATTGCAACGATAGGAAGTCTTTTGGCAATTGCTGGTTTATTGGTGAAGGCTGGTGCGCTTAACTCAGGAACTATTTGGTTGCTTTATGGATTTGCAGTGGTTGGATTGTTGCTATGTAATTCGTGGAGAAATCTAATAGATAACTATGGGAAATTAAATAAAGCCAAATTTGATGTAATTCTCAGGCTTGAGCGAGATCTCGGCGCTCGAATTTACGAGGCGGAATGGGTCTCATTGGGGAAAGGGTTGCGTCCTAAAAAATATAAGTCGTTCACTTCGACGGAAAAGAATGTCCCGCTCTATTTTGGATTGCTCATAATAGTGCTAACAATCATAGCGGTTGTATGGCAAGCAAAGGGCTAGCGGCAGCCACAATTTCCGGAGTCGATATACTTCTGGATAATTGGCCGTGAGCCCTCTGTCATTCTTCGTGCGTGCCTAATCTACTGGCTTCCGCATGATCACATCCCCCACCATCTCCACCCTCCGCGTCATCCCCGTCGCCGGCCGCGACGGCATGCTGCTCAATCTGTCCGGCGCGCATGCGCCGTTTTTCACGCGCAACCTGCTGATCCTCACGGACAATGCCGGCCGCACGGGTGTCGGTGAAGTGCCCGGCGGCGAAAAAATCCGCCAGACGCTGGAGGAAACCCGCGCGCTGGTCGAGGGGCGGCCGATCGGCGCTTTGCAGGCGATCCTCAACGACATCCGTGCGCGTTTCGGTGACCGCGACGCCGGCGGCCGCGGGCTGCAGACTTTTGATCTGCGCACCACCATCCATGTGCTGACTGCGGTGGAGTCGGCGCTGCTGGATTTGCAGGGCCAGCATCTCGGTGTGCCGGTGGCGGCGCTGCTGGGCGAGGGCGTGCAGCGCGAGGCGGTGCAGATGCTGGGATACCTGTTTTTTGTCGGCGACCGCACCCGCAGCGATCTGCCCTATGCCGGCGAGCCCGATGCCGCCGATGACTGGTGCCGGCTGCGCCATGAGGCTGCAATGACGCCGGAGGCGGTGGTGCGGCTGGCGGAGGCGGCGCAGGCGCGTTATGGTTTCCAGGATTTCAAGCTGAAGGGCGGCGTGCTGCGTGGCGAGGAGGAGGTCGAGGCGATCCGCGCGCTGCATGAACGTTTTCCGCAGGCGCGGGTGACACTGGACCCCAACGGCGGCTGGCTGCTGAAGGATGCGGTGCGCCTGCTGCGCGATCTGCACGGCGTGCTGGCCTATGCCGAAGACCCCTGCGGCGCGGAGGACGGTTTTTCAGGGCGCGAGGTGATGGCGGAATTCCGCCGCGCCACCGGGCTGCCGACGGCGACCAACATGGTGGCGACCGACTGGCGGCAGCTCGCGCATGCGCTGTCGCTGCAGGCGGTGGACATCCCGCTCGCCGATCCGCATTTCTGGACCATGGCCGGTTCGGTGCGGGTGGCGCAGACCTGCCGCGACTGGGGCCTCACCTGGGGCTCGCATTCCAACAACCATTTCGACGTGTCGCTGGCGATGTTCACCCACGTCGGCGCCGCAGCACCCGGCCGCGTCACCGCGATCGACACGCACTGGATCTGGCAGGACGGCCAGCGCCTGACCCGCGAGCCGCTGAAGATCGAAGGCGGTTACGTGCAGCTGCCGGAAAAAGCCGGCCTCGGCATCGAACTCGACATGGCCGAGGTGGAGAAGGCGCATGCGCTGTACCTGCAGCATGGTCTCGGCGCGCGAGATGACGCCATCGCGATGCAGTACCTGATCCCCGGCTGGACCTTCGACCCTAAGCGGCCGTGCATGCTGCGCTGAGGAGGAACTGGGGAATAAACGGAGTAACAAGCAGGGTCAGTGTGAGCTGAACCCGCTTGCCGGGCGGGGAGTACGGGCGTGCCCGTGATCCCCGCGCCTACAGCGCATATTCCCCGTTGGCCTCCGGCTGCCAGATCACCTTGCCGATGCGTATGCAGGCGCTGCGGCCGTGCGGCAGCGGCAACACGGTTTCGTTGCCGGCCGAGAGCCCGAGCAGTGCCGCACCGACCGGTGACAGCACCGAAATGCGTCCGGCGGCGGGATCGGCGTCCTCCGGATACACCACGCGCGCTTCGTGCAGTTCCCCGGTTTCGAGGTCCTGGTAGAGCACCTGCGAATTCATCGTCACGACATTGCCCGGGATGTCCTGCGGCGGCACGATGCGGCCGGCGTCGAGCAGTTCTGCCAGCGCTTCGGCGCCGCTGAGCGCGGCGGGTGCGAAACGTCCGAGGTCGGCGACGAGCCGGCTCAGGCGCTGGTGGTCCTGTGTGGTGAGACTGATGTTCTGTTGCATGACGTAACCTTTTCCGGTGAAAACCCATGGGCATCCGCCACGGCCCTGGGGCGGTGCGGACAACGATCCTGCGTCTGGGGATAGCCCGGCGACCTCGCGCCGGACCGGAGGGTCAGCGGCGGTTGCGGTGCCGGGCGGAAGTGACGAAGGCGTGCGGCTTCCGGGTGGCTGTTTCGTCCTTGCGGACCGGAATCAGCACAAGGCGGGGACGTACGGACACCAGCCGCGCCATGCAGCGGGCTGTCAATGTGAGCCAGTATCCGATTATTGTTGCCATGTCCTGATGGACTGCGGTTTTCCGGGAAAGTTCAGTGCTTCGGGGCAGTGGCTAATTAAACGTGGGGTTGATTTCGTTTTCATCTGTCGTTGGTGCAGGGGGAGTTTGAAATCAACCGGATGACAGCAATAGTCGCGCAGGCGATTTATAACTTGCCGTGCCGTTTCAAATTGGCAAGCAAGGCCTTCCGGGTTATTTCAGATTCAGGGGCGCGTTGCGTAAACGCCGCAAGATCTTCCAAGTCCTCAT
>JALHND010000178.1 GCA_022843705.1 Burkholderiales bacterium | reverse complement strand
GCCGAATAGGCGTTGCCCCAGCGGTCAACAACGCAGTTGTAGATGGTGTCCTGCGACAGGCGCGACAGGCCGTGCGGCGAAGCCAGCGCGCCGGCGGTGATGCCGCCCGGCACTGTTCCGGTCATTTCGGGGTCACCCGGATCAGGCAGGCGCTCGAAGGCCTTCTGCATGTCGATGCGCGCACGCTGGCGTTTGGCATAGGCTTCGGAAATCATCGCATCGCGCGGCACCTTGACGAATTTCGGATCACCGACATAAGCCTCGCGGTCGGCGAAGGACAGGTTCAGCGCCGCGGCGATCAGGTGCGCGTAATCCGGCGAGTTGTGTTTCAGCGCCTTCAAATCATAACCCTCGAGGATCTTCAGCGACTCCAGCAGCACGATGCCCTGGCACCAGACGTCGCAGGCGTGCACGGTGTAGCCGCGGTAGTCGACCTTGATGCTGTCCTCCACCGGCACTTCGAAGCCGGCGAGGTCCTCGAAGGTCATGAAGCCGCCATGGGCGGCGTGGTAATCGGAAATCTCGCGCGCGATCGGGCCACGGTAGAAATAGTCGTGCACCGCGGCGAGTTTTTTGTCGCGGTCGCCCTTGCAGTCGCGTTCGGCCTGGATCAGGCGGGCTATGGTTTTTGCGAGGTCTTCCTGCAGGAACAGTTCGCCGACTTTCGGCGCGCGGCCTTTCGGCAGGAATATGCGTTCGTTGTCGGGCCAGCGTTTGAAACTGTTCTCGAGGTATTCAATGTTGCTCGCCAGCAGCGGGTAGACGGCAAAGCCGTTTTTCGCCAGTTCCATCGCGGGCGTCGCGGCCTCCTCGAAGGAAATCGTGCCGTAACGGCGCAGCGCGGCGATGTAGGTTGCCGGCGCGGCCGGGATCACCGTGCGCAGCAGGTTTTCCGGCACCGCCTTGCCGTTGCCGGCGGCGATCAGCTTCGCGACATCGGTGCTTTTCGGCCAGTAGCCGAGCCCGGCAAGGCTGATCACCTTGTCGAGCTCCTTCATGTAGATCAGCGTCGGCGCGACACAGGCGAAGCTGACCATGTCCGGCTGCAGCACGGAGAGCGCCATCGAGGCGGTGACACCGGCATCGACCGCATTGCCGCCGCGGTCGAGCACGCGCATCGCGGCGAGTGTCGCGAGGTAATGGCCGGCAGACGCGGCGTGGTTGCGCCCGACCATCGTCGGCCGCAGGCTCGCCGCCGGGACGGCCATTTTTACTGCGCGTTTTTTTTCAGCCATGGTGGTGACTCCTGAACTGGAACAAGGCGCGCAACAAAAAGAGAGGCTATGCCCCTCACCCTACCCCTCTCCCCACCAAGCGGCGGGGAGAGGGAAACATCATTGTTCGTTGCGCACTGGAATGACTAGCCGCGGTCGGCAAGGGTCTTGCCGCCGACACCCCAGGCATGTTTGGGGATGTCCTGCACGGTGATCCACACCGATTCCGGCTTGACGCCGACGGCCTCGACGAAGGCCTGGGTGACTTTTTCGATCAGGACTTTTTTCTGTTCCGGGGTGCGGCCTTCGGCGACGTAGAGTTGGGCGAACGGCATGGGGTTTCCTTTATGGGTGAATGGTGATGGGTAACTGGTGAATGGTGAGCGGTTAAGGCTATTCCAGCTTGATGCCGGCTTCCTTGATGACCTTGCCCCACTTCGCAGTTTCGTTTTTCAGGAAGGCGGCGAATTGCGCGGGGGTGCTGCCGACGGCGACGGCGCCCGAGGCCTCGAAGGTCTTGCCGATTTCCGGCGACTGGACGATTGCGGCGACTTCCCTGCCGAGTTTTTCGACAATGGCGCGCGGCACACCGGCGGGCGCGATCATGCCCTGGAAGGCTTCGGCCTGGTAACCCTTCAGCGTTTCGCCGATGGTCGGCACGCCGGGCATGCTGTCGAGGCGTTTGGCGCTGGTCAGCGCAAGGCCCTTGACCTTGCCGGTCTTGATGTGCGGCGCGGCGGAGATGGTGGTGGTGAACAGCATCGTCACGCGGCCGCCGATGACGTCGGTGATCGCCGGCGGGATGCCCTTGTACGGCACATGGATCATCTGGATGCCGGCGGTGCGCTGGAACAGTTCCGCCGACAGGTGCGGTGCGGAGCCGGCACCCGGCGTGGCGAAGGTCAGTTCACCCGGTTTCGATTTCGCCAGCGCGATCAGGTCTTTCACCGAAGCCGCCGGCGCGGACGCGCTGACGACAAGGATGTTGGGCTGGTAATTGAGCTGGCTGACCGGCGTGAAATCCTTCAGCGGATCGTAGGGCAGCTTGGCATAAAGGCTGGGATTGATCGCGAAGGTGGTGGTGATCATCAGCAGCGTGTAGCCGTCGGCCACCGCCTTCGAGGCGATTTCGGTGCCGACAATGGTCGCCGCGCCGGGACGGGTGTCGACCACCACGTTCTGCCCCCACTTCTCGGTCAGTTTCTGGCCAATCAGCCGCGTGGTGATGTCGAGGCCGCCGCCGGGTGCAAAAGGCACGATCATGCGGATGGGTTTGTTCGGATAGGCCGCTGCGGCCTTGTCCTGTGCGGCAACAATACCGCTGATCGCGAGCGAGGCAATGGCGCAGCCGGTGACGAGCAGATTTTTCATGGGAGTGTCCTTGAAGAAGGCGATTGATGTTATCACGCGTACGCGCGGCATCAGGGCGGCGGCCAGCATCTGGACGGGATCACGCCGCGCTGCTGCGCGCAGCACATGCGGCAACCCGGAGCCGCGCAAATCCGGCGCATGTCCCATGTTGCCGCCGGAGTCATTGCAAAAGCCGCGCCAGCAGGCACCGGTCAGTCGGCGGTGTCGCCGCCGGCACCGGCTTGAATCACAGGGATGTTATATAAGTATTTGTTTTTATTGATATTTTTTAACAATCACTCCTCGCGCGCGGCGCGGCTGCGGTTGCGCGCCTGGTACAACATGTCGAGGGTGATCTTGCGCACTTCGAGCTTGCTCTGCTCGATGTGGGCGCGCAGCAGGCGCTGCGCTTCGTCGGCGCGGCGTTTCTGGATCGCGCTGATGATCTTCGCGTGTTCGTCGTAGGTCGCAGTGACGCGGTCGGGCTTGATGAAGTCGAGGCGGCGGATGATGCGCATGCGTTCGGTGATTTCGCGGTAGGTGCGCTGCATCTCGCGGTTGGCGGTTGAATCGACGATGCGGCGGTGGAATTCCTCGTCGAGTTCGCCGACCCGCACCGGGTCCTGCAGCCGCGCCTTCACCGGCACCTGCCAGACCTCCGCCAGGGCCTGCAGCTCCGGACGATCAGCTGCGGACTTGCAAAGGCCGCGCACGGCAAAACATTCAATCAGCACACGGAAGTCATAGAGTTCGTCGAACTTGTCGAAACTGAGCGGCGGGATCAGCCAGCCCACTTTCGGCATCGCCTCGACAAAACCTTCATGCTGCAGCCGCTGCAGCGCCTGCCGCAGCGGCGTGCGGCTGACCCGCGCCTGCTCCGCCAGTTCGGATTCCGACAGCCGGTCGCCCGGCATCAGGTCGAACTCGAAAATCCGTTTCTTGATCACGGCATAGGCCTTGTCGGCCAGGCTGCCGGCGTCCTTGCTGATGTCAACGACTTTCGCCATGGTCATGCGCTCTTCTTGCGGGTGCCGGCGGCGACATAGTTGCGCCAGCCGCCGTACGCGGTGATGTCCTCGGCCTCCTGCAGCGCCGCGGGTTCGCAGATGAAACCGGTGACCCAGGAACCGTCCTGCAGTTCGATGCGCCCCAGTCCCAGCGGCTGCGGGATGCCGGCGAGGAATCCGCCGAGCGCCGCCGCCGGCACATCATAGACCTCGACCTCGATCGCCGCACCGTTCGCGGCGCGTGCGAGTCCGGGCTTGGGCGGCGTGGTGCCCGGCAGCGCATAGAGCCGGTACGCCGGCGCGGTGCGCGTCGCCGCGCGCAGCCGCGCGCCGATGTTGCTCAGCTGGTGGTTGAGCGGCATGCCCGAGAGATGGGCGCCGACCACCGCCAGCGGCAACGCGCCCGGCGGCAGGTCGCTGATCAGGATGTCGGCGGCCTGCATCGCGCGCAGTTTCGCGCCCAGCGGCAATGCACGGGAGCGCTGCCACTGCGCGGCGAATTCGATCAGCGCCCAGTCGCTGCCGCCGGGGGCAATGAAGGTCACGCCGAATGGCAGCCCGTCTTCGGTGAAACCGAAGGGCACCGCGATCGCCGACAGCCCGAGCAGGTTGACGAAATTGGTGTAGGTGCCGAGTTCGCTGTTGCGCGCGACCGGCGCCGCGGCGATTTCGGCGAAAGTCGGCAGGTGAGGCGCGGTGGGCACCATCAACACGTCAAACTCGTCCCAGATGCCGCGGGTCTGCGCCTCCAGTTCGCGCACCCGGTACAGCGCATTGAAGGCATCGACCGCGGAATAATTGCGCCCCTTGCCGATCACTTCGGCCACCACCGGATCAATGCCCGGCGCGCCGCTGTCGGTGTGGCGGCCGGCAATCGCGTAACGCTCGGCGGTCCACGGCCCCTGGTAGAGCAGCGCCGCGACCTCGGCGAAAGGCGCGAGATCGAATTCGCCGTGGCTGCATTGCAGCGCCTGCAGGTGGCGGATGCTGTCGCTGAACAGCCGGCGGTAGTCGCCGCCGAGGAAAGGCCGTTCGCGCGGCGTACCGACGCGCGGCTGCGGCGGCAGCGCGTGGCGCAGCTGCTGCGGACGGCTGAACACCGGCTCCGCGGGCTGCGGCGCGCCCGGCCCCGCCATCACCGCGAATACCCGCGCCGCGTCGGCTGCAGTCAGCGTCAGCAGCGACACGCAGTCGAGGGTGCGGCAGGCCGGCAGCACGCCGTCGGTGCTGACTATGCCCGGCGTCGGTTTGACGCCGATGAGGTTGTTGAAGCCGGCGGGCACACGGCCCGAACCCGCGGTGTCGGTGCCGAGCGCAAAGGCGACCAGGCCGCGGGCGACGACCGAGGCCGAGCCCGAGCTGGAGCCGCCGCTGATATGCGCCGCGCTGAAGCTGTTGGGCACCGCGCCATAGGGCGAACGGGTGCCGACGAGGCCGGTGGCGAACTGGTCGAGGTTGGTCTTGCCAAGCAGCACCGCACCGGCGTCCTGCAACGCGGCGACCACCTGCGCCGTGTGCTGCGCGACATGGGCAAACCCGGGACAGGCCGCGGTGGTGGTCCAGCCGGCGACATCAATGTTGTCCTTGACCGCGAAGGGCACGCCGTAGAGCGGGCACTGCGCGGGATCACGCTGCGCCAGCGCGGCGAGCTGTTCTTCGAGCCGGGCTTCGCTGGCGAGGCTGATCCAGGCCGGATCACGCGCGCCCTCGTTGAGCCGCCGCAGCTGCTGCCAGCGTTCACGCAGGAAGGCCGGGGCGTCGAGTGTCCCGGCAATCACGGCCTCGCGGATCGCGGTGACGGTCAGGGGCGTGTTCATGCGTTCACCGCCAGCGTGCCCCCGCCATGGCCGGAGAGATGCGCCGGCCGCGGAATCGCCGCCAGCAGTTCCCGGGTGTATTCCGCCTGCGGATCGGACAACACCCGCGCCGAAGGGCCCTCCTCGACAATGCGCCCGG
>JALHND010000177.1 GCA_022843705.1 Burkholderiales bacterium | reverse complement strand
GGGCCAGTAACGCTCGCCGACAGCCTCGAACATCTCGATCGAGGCGATATGGTCAAACTGCCCCTCGAGATCGCGGTAGTCGCAAAGCCTGAGGTCGACCCGGTCCTGCAGTCCGGCGGCGGCAATGCGCGCACGCGCATATTCGAGTTGCGCCTCAGATACTGTGATGCCGGTGACGCGGCAGCCGGCGCGTGCCGCATGTTCGGCAAAACCTCCCCAGCCGCAGCCGATCTCGAGAATATGCTCTCCCGGCCGCGCGCCCAGTTCGCGCAGCAGGTGCGCATATTTTGCGGACTGCGCCTCCTCCAGGCTGCGTGACAGGTCGCCCTCGAACAGCGCCGAGGAATAGGTCATCGTGGCGTCCAGCCACAGCCGGTAAAAATCGTTGCCGATGTCGTAGTGGGCATGGATGTTGCGGCGGCTGCCGGCACGCGTATTGGGGCGCAGCCAGTGGCGCAGCCGATAAGCCATAGTTGCCCACCAGCGGCCATGGACCGCCTGCTCAATGGCCTGCTCGTTGAGCGCGCCAAGCAGCAGCAGTTGCGTCAGATCCTCGGAATGTGCGCGGCCGGCAATGTACGCCTCTGCAAGCCCGATGTCGCCTTTTTTCAGAATGTCCCTGCAGACCTGCCAGTCGGCGAGCACCAGTTGCGCATGGGGGCCCGACCGCGCGCCGGAAAATTCCAGCCGGCGTCCGTCCGGACAGTGCAGGCTGAGGCTGCCGCAGTGCAGTTGCGCCAGCAGCCGGAACATCCAGCGGGCGGCCGAAGGTTCCCTGCCCGGCGGCGCGTTGCCGGTCAGTGTGTCATTCATCATCGTGTTGTGTCCTCCGCAGGAGGCAGTGGTTTTGCAAAAAAGGGCACGCGCTTCAGCCACAGCCGCAACGCGTGGTAATGGATGCGCATCATCACGCCCAGTGTCAGCGCCGGATGGCTTGCCAGGGCACGGGCCAGCGCAGGGGTCGCCAGCGGCACCGCCGAACCACCGACACTGCTCACCAGGCGATGGCCCTGTGCGTCGTCGTAATCAATGCGGAACGTGCAATGTGTGCGGGCATCGGCAAAACGGAAACGGTAGCCACCTGAAACCGGAAAAAACGGCGACACGTGAAATACCTTGCGCGCGCTGAGCCAGTCGTCCGGGGAAATCGGCCGGCCATCCTCGTGGGCCACCAGGTAATTGTGCCTTTCGCCGAAGGTGTTGCTGACCTCGGCCAGCACGGCACGAAGAGCCCCGCAGCGGTCGTGGCAGAGCCAGAAACTCACGGGATTGAAGACATAACCCAGAACCCGCGGAAAGGCCTGCAGCCAGATCGCGCCGTCGGCACAGGCAAGACCATGGCGCTGCAGCAGGCCGCGGATCCACGGCTCCAGGGGGCTGCCGTCGCGCGGGCCATGATCGGCATCATAAAAGCTGCACAGGTTCCAGCGGTTGCGCGAACACAGCAGCGGCAGTTCGGGCGGCGCCCCGTCGATGCGCAGGCGCAGGAAAAAAACCCCGTGGCGGAAGGCATGCACCGCCGGAGCGTAACGCCGGTGCATGACTTCGCCCGTGTACAGCAGCGCGCGTGTTTGGGGAACCATCATGCCGCGGCCTTCAGCGTTGCGGCCCGGGACAGCCAAGGCGCCTCAACGCCCATCGCGGCGGCGACGGCCATGCCGGCTTTCAAACCGTCCTCATGAAAACCATACCCGGTCCAGGCGCCGCAGTACCAGGTATTGCGGCGTCCCTGCAGTTGCGGCAACCGGACCTGTGCCGCAGTACTGCCGACATCGAAAACCGGATGCGCGTAGACATAACGGTCAATGACCGTTTCCGGGCGCGGCGCGCGCGCGGGATTCAGCGTGACAATGACCGGCTGCCGGAACGGCAGTGGCTGCAGCTTGCTGATCAGGTAACTGACGCCGACCGGCCGGCCGCCATCGGCCGTGCCGCCTGCGTGGTAGTTCCAGGCCGACCAGGCCGAACGCGAGCGGGGAAGGAAACTCTCGTCAGTGTGCAGCACCACATCGTTGTCCTGCCACGACACGGCACTGAGCAAAGAACGCTCCCCGGCATCGGCATCCACGAGCAGGCGCAAGGCCTGGTCGCTGTGGCAGGCCAGCACCACGTCATCAAACCGCTCCTCGGCAGCACCCGCCACCCGGATCACGGCACCCTGCGGCAACCGCCTTACCGCGGCCACCGGCGTGTTCAGGCGAACGTCGGCAATGCCGGCGGCCATTTTTCCGACATAGCTGCGTGCGCCCCCGGCCACGGTACGCCATTGCGGCCGGTCTCTGATCTGCAGCAGGCCGTGGTTGTCGCAGAAACGGAAAAAGGTCTGGGCCGGATACCGCAGCATGGCCACCGTCGGACAGGACCAGATGGCACCTGCCATCGGCAGCAGGTACCAGTCGCGGAAGGCACGGCCGTAACGTCCGGCATCGAGAAATTCACCCAGCGATCCTGCCGCGCCGGCAGCCGAACGGGCAAGCACGGTCGCTTCGCGGTTGAAGCGCAAGGTATCGGCGAGCATGCCCCAGAACGCGGGTCGCAACAGGTTGCGGCGCTGCGCAAATACCGTGTCCAGGCTTGCACCCGCCCACTCGATGCCCGCATCCTCCAGCCGCACCGAGAACGACATGTCGCTGGCGCAGGATCGCACGCCCAGATGCCCGAACAATGCGATCAGATTGGGATAGGTACGGTCGTTGAACACCAGGAATCCGGTATCGACCGGTGCAGTGATGCCGTCGAGAGTGATATCGACCGTGTGGGTATGCCCCCCGAGGTAAGAGTTGGCCTCGAACAGGGTCACGGCATGCCGCTGCGACAGCAGCCAGGCCGCTGACAATCCGGCAATGCCGGAACCGACCACGGCGATGCGTCTGCCCGGTGCGCCGCGATGCATGCTACTTCACCCGCTCGACCACGGCGTAAGCCGAGTGGTTGTGGATGGATTCAAAGTTCTCGGCTTCAACCGTGTAGCTGAGCACCCGGCTGTCGGCATCCAGACGCAACGCAATGTCACGCACCAGATCCTCGACAAACTTCGGATTGTCATAGGCGCGCTCGGTGACATACTTCTCGTCAGGCCGCTTCAGCAACCCGTAAACCTCGCAGGAGGCTTCCTGCTCGGCAATGCCCGCCAGCTCCTCAATCGCCAGCGGCTCGGCGCATTGCACGGTGATGGAGATTTCGGAACGCTGGTTGTGGGCCCCGTATTCGGAAATTTCCTTGGAACAGGGACACAGGCTGGTCGCTGGCGCCGACACCCGCGTGGTGAATACGGATCCTGCGGGCGTCTGTTCCCCGCGGAACATCACCCGGTAATCGAGGAGGCTCTCCACGCCGGAAACCGGCGCACGCTTGCGAATGAAATAGGGAAAGCGCATCTCGATCATGCCGGTCTGCGCATCCAGCCGCTGCAACATGTGTCCGAGCAGGCGTTCGAAAGACACTGCATCAATCGGACCCCCGCACTGCTCCAGGACCTCGACGAAACGCGACATGTGGGTGCCCTTGACCTCCGGTGGCAGGCCCACCGCCATGTCGATCGTGGCCACAGTCGATACCGGCTGGCCGCCGGCCGATGCGATGCGCAGGGGATAGACCAGTGACTTGACGCCAACGCGGTTGATGTAAACGTTGCGACGATCGGCAATCGCCTGCACGTCAGGCAATTGCCATTGTTCCGGTGCATTCATGATGGACTCCTGTCTTGGGCAAATTGGGTCAGTGGCTTCGGGTAATCGATCGGAGCATCGGGGGTTCCCGGTATTCCGGATTGAATTGCTGATTGACTTTGTTCAACCAGTGACCAATAATGTCTTGGTCAAAGATACCGAAATGAACCGAAAATTCCCAATTTTAGGCACTTAATCCCAGATATGTCCAAGACAAATGAGCGCGATGCTGGACAACAGCACTGATCCCCAGGCAGCCTGCTACAACATTGCGGCAGTCGAGCGCGACACCGGTTTGTCCAAGGACACACTGCGTGTCTGGGAACGACGTTACGGTTTTCCCAAGCCGCGACGCGACCATCATGACGAGCGCCTTTATTCGCTGCCCGACCTCGAAAAACTGCGCCTGCTCCGGCTGCTGATCGACCAGGGCCACCGGCCCGGAAAAATCATCAACCGCAGCACCACGGAGCTGTCGCAGCTGATCAGCGCCCGCGCGCCGGAGCAGTCCACTCCCCCCGAAATCGCCGTCATCATCGAAATGCTGCTGCTGCACGATGTCGACCGTTTCCGCAACGCGCTGCTGCAGGCATTGATGAAGCAGGGGTTGCTGCGCTTCGTCACAGAGACCGTGGCCGGCCTCAATCACTGGATCGGCGAAGCCTGGCTCGCCGGACGCGTACAGGTATTCGACGAACACCTGTATTCCGAACACATCCAGAACATCCTGCGCAACGCGATCATTGCCCAGCCTGGCCGCGGCTCCGGACCGCGGGTGCTGCTGACCTCGCTGCCCGGTGAAAAACACCGCATCGGGCTGCTGATGGTCGAGGCCGTGCTCTGTGCCGAAGGTGCGGCCTGCGTTGCCCTTGGCACCGAAACGCCGATCATCGACATCAAGGACGCGGTGCCGGCCTACCGCGCGGACGTGGTCGCACTTTCCTTCAGCAGCGCCATTCCCCAGGCGGCGGCACTGGCCGGACTCGCCGAACTGCGCACGCTCCTGCCAGAAGGCATCGAAGTCTGGGGTGGCGGCGGGGCGCTCGCCCGCGCGCGCAAGACAGCGCCCGGCGTGTTGTTGCTGCGTTCTTTTGACGACCTGCGTTATGCACTGGAGCGCTGGCGCGTCGAGCACGCAATGCGCTGAGCGCAGGTGTCAAGGTTCGTGCGCAAGTCGGAACTTCCGGCCAAGGCCTGTGCAGCCTGCGGCCGGCCCATGGTCTGGCGCAAGCGCTGGGCGAAGAACTGGGAGTCCGTCAGATACTGCTCGGCGCGCTGCCGCAACGGACGCTGAACCATGCGCAACCTCGTCCTGATCCTGGGTGACCAGCTCGATGCCGAAAGCGCGGCACTGACCGGCTTCGATCCGCAGCGCGACCGGGTGCTGATGATCGAATCCCCGGCCGAAGCCACCCACGTCTGGAGCCACAAGGCGCGCATCGTGCTGTTCCTGTCGGCCATGCGGCACTTCGCGGAGATTCTGCGCAGCCGCGGATGGCCGGTGAGCTATATGGCCATCGATGATCCCGCACCCGCCGCTTCGCTGGGCTCGGGATTGCGCGCTGCTGCGACCGAACACCGGCCGCAGCGGGTGGTGGTCTGCGAGCCCGGGGAACTGCGCGTACTTCAGATGCTCGAGGAAACCTGCCGCGAAACCGGCCTGCCGCTTGACGTGCGTCCGGATACGCATTTCCTGTGCAGCGGTGCCGAATTTGCGGCCTGGGCCGGCGGGTTCAAAGTCCTGCGCATGGAATACTTCTACCGCGAAATGCGCCGCCGGCACCGGGTGTTGCTCGACGATGGCGCGCCTGCCGGCGGCCGCTGGAATTTTGATGTAGCCAACCGCTCCGCCTTTCCGAAGGACGGACCGATCGG
>JALHND010000176.1 GCA_022843705.1 Burkholderiales bacterium | reverse complement strand
CGCCGCGCGAAGGCATCGTGCCAGCGGGCGATGCGGTCGTGGCCCTGGCGCCAGTCCAGCGCCGCAAACCGGAAGTCGGCGTAAGACAGCGCGCAGGCGATGGCGACATGGCCGATGCCGACCGGCGCGGCGGCCAGTGCATCCGCCTCGCGCTCGAGCGCGGTGACCGCGTTGCGCACCTTCTGCTCGAAGGCGGCCAGCGTTTCCGGCGACTGCTGCGGCTGCGGGCGCAGCATTTCGTTGCGCCACAGCATCAGGTTGTCGAGCAGGTTGCTGCCCAGCGCGTGGCGGCGCAGGGCGGTCCAGCGCGCAGCGCCCTCCGTCGGAAACAGCTTCGTGCCGCCGTGCAGGCTGTCGAGGTATTCGCAGATCACCGTCGAATCGTAGAGCGCGCTGCCGTCATCGAGCAGCAGCGTCGGGATTTTTCCGGTGGGGTTGATTTTCAGCAGTTCGGCGTTGGGCCGTGTCATCGACACCAGCGTGCGTTCACATTCGATGCGGCCGGCGAGCCCGCATTCGTGGGCGAAGACCATCACCTTGCGCACGAAGGGCGAGCGCGAGGACCAGTAGAGTTTCATGCCTTCAGCGTTTTCATGTAGGCGATGATGGCATCCGCCACCGCTGCGGGCTGCTCGGGCAGCAGCGCATGCGCGGCGTTGTCGATGCGGGCCAGCGTCACGCGCTCCGCGCCCCACTGGTCGCGGTAGGTGTAAATGCTGTCCGGCGGCGACAGCGGATCCTTCAGCGACAGCACATCCAGTACCGGCGCCTTGCCCGCGGTCCACCATTCCGGTTTCGGCGTGGCTTCGGTGGCCTCGCGTTCGGCATGCATCACCTCCTCGTCCCAGCCGCCGAGCCAGACCCGGGCGTCGTTGCCGGGCGCGAAAAACACGTGCTGCAGGTGTTTCAGCCGCACCGCCTCCGGCAAATCCATCTGGTGGCATTTGTTGATCGAGTCACGCAGTTCCGGTGCCAGCGGCCAGGTGTGGGTCGCGGCGAGCAGCACCACGGCGCGGGTGAGTTCGGGGTAGTCGGCGGCGACGGTACGGGCGACGAAGTTGCCGAAGGCATGGCCGGCGACCACCGTGGGTTCGCCGCCGTCGTGGCGGATCACTGCCGCGATGTCTGCCGCGAAGTCGTGCAGCGTGATGCCCTTCAGCGGCCCGCTGCTGCCGCCGAGGCCGCGGGGTTCCGGGCACAGGGCGCGGTAACCCGCGGCCGCAAGGCGCTGCGCGATGTCAAAAAAATCGGCGGCACCGCGGCCCAGCGAAGGCATCATCACGATGCGCGGGCCGGCGCCGAAAGCGTGGACTGCAATATGGACTGCATTGTGCTTGACGGAGAAGGTGCTGGCGGCGGGCATAAGTGTGGCCGGTGGTTGCAAGATGGAGGAATGATTCTACCGCGCCCCGTGCGGATGCCTGTTCCGCTTTCCAGCATGTGGAGAATGTCGGGCGATCGGTCCCGTCATCATTGTGCCGGCATGGTGCGGCTCCTATAATCCGGGGCCGGGCAGCACAACAACAATGACGCTGCCTGTCCCGAATGGAGGAGTGCCATGACCCGTAACCATGTTTGTCCGCGCAAGCGCGGTGTGCTGCATGCTGTCTGGGCAGGTCTGATTGCCGGCTTCGTCGCGATTCCGGCACAGGCGCAGGAATGGAAACCCGAGCGCAATATCGAGATGGTGGTGTCCTCGGGCGCCGGAGGGGCGGCCGACCGCTCGGCACGCACGATCCAGAAATTCCTGCAGGACATCCCGGGCATGCCCAATGTCATCGTCAACAACAAGCCCGGCGGCAGCGGCACCGTGGCCTGGAGCTACGTCAACCAGCATCCCGGCGACGCTCATTACATCTCGACGCTGAACACCGCGCTGGTGAGCAACCAGATCGTCGGCCTGAGCACGCTGCGTTACCAGGACATCACCCCGCTGAACATCCTGATGCACGAGTACGTCGCGGTGTGGGTGCGCAGCGGCTCGACGCTGATGAGCGGCAGGGACCTGGTGGCGAAGCTGAAGCAGGATCCGGGTTCGGTCAGTTTCGGCATCTCGCCGGCCCGCGGCAACCAGAACCACATCGTGCTCGGCATGATCGCGCGCGCCGCGGGCATCGATCCCAAGCTGCTGAAGATTGTTGTTTATTCCTCGGGCGGCGCCGGCACGACGGCGGCGCTGGGCGGGCACGTCGAAGTCTGGGCCGGCACGGCGGGCAGCGCCCTGCCGCTGATACAGGACGGCCGTGCCCGCGTGCTCGGCATCAGCGCGCCGCAGCGCCAGGCCGGCGGTTTTGCTTCGGTGCCGTCCTTCCGCGAGCAGGGCATCGATGCGGTGTACTCGGCATGGCGCGGTTTTCTGGCGCCGGGCAAGCTGACGCCGGCGCAGACCGCGTTCTGGGACCGCACCTTCGCCAGCATTGTCGAGGATCCCGACTGGAAGGCCGAACTCGAGAAGAACGCCTGGGGCCGCGAATTCAAGGGTGCGGCGGAGACCCGGAAGTTTCTTGAGGTCGAGCACAAGCTGCTGGAAAAAATCCTCGCCGACCTCGGCATCGTCAAACGCTGAGTTCATCACCCCCTCATCATCCCATCAACACGGAGCGCTTCATGCCTGACAAGTCCGCCAACATGTCCCGGCCGCAGGACTGGAAACTGATCGTCGAAAAAGACGTCCCCATCAGGCTGCGCGACGGTGCGGTGATCCATTGCGATGTGCTGCGCCCGGACTGCGACGAGAAAGTGCCGGCGTTGATGAACATGGGGCCGTACCAGAAGGACAAGCTGTGGCGGCCGCCGGCGGACCTCGAGGAGGCGCCGAACCCGTACCTGAACTGGGAGACCGCCAATCCGCTGTGGTGGTGCCCGCGCGGCTATGCGCTGATCCGCGTCGACTCGCGCGGCTCGGGCAAATCGCCGGGACTGTCGGATCCCAATTCCTACCAGGAAGCGGTGGATTTTTACGACGCCATCGAGTGGGCTGCGCAGCTGCCCTGGTGCTCGGGCAGGATCGGCACGCTGGGCGTGTCCTACCACGCCAACATCCAGTGGCGGGTGGCCAACCTGCAGCCGCCGTCGCTGAAGGCGATCCTGCCCTGGGAGGGGCGCGCCGACCTCTACCGCGACCAGGCCTACCACGGCGGCATTTTCGCGATGGGCTTCATCTCGAGCTGGCACAACACCCAGACCGCGCACCACCTGCTCGGCCGTCCGCGTGAATACAACCCCAACGCCTTCCGCAACGACCTGCTGTGGAACTGGATGAGCAATAACCTCGATTCCGAGTACTGGCGGGTGCGCAGCGCGCAGTGGGAGAAGATCAAGGTGCCGGTGTTCAGCGCCGGCAACTGGGGCGGATTTTCGCTGCACCTGCGCGGCAACCTCGAGGGTTTCGTCAACGCGGCCTCGAAACACAAGAAACTCAGGGTGCACACCGGCTCGCATTTCCATCCCTTCCATGCGGAAGAGGGGCGTATCGACCAGCTGCGCTGGTTCGATTACTGGCTGAAGGACATCGACACCGGCATCATGGACGAGCCGCCGGTGAAAATCGAAATCCGCACCGGCGGCAGCACGCAGCCCTACAAGTTCCGCTTCGAGAACGAGTGGCCGCTCAAACGCACGCAGTGGACGAAGATGCACCTCCACATCGAGCGTGCGCAGGGAACCGACATCGACAGCACAGAGGGTTCGCTGTCGGCGCAGGCGCCGGCCAAGGAATCAAAGTTGTCCTATTCCGCCAGCGGCGTGACCAAGGCCGGCGTTGCCTCGTCGTCCACGGCGCTGATGCTGGCCGCGCAGAACAAGATGGGCGTGTCCTTCGAGACGCCGCCGCTGCAGGAAGATACCGAAGTCACCGGTCCGCTGATGCTGAACCTCTGGGTGTCGAGCTCGACCGAGGACATGGACATCATGGTCACGTTGCGCAACATCGATACTGATGGCAAGGATGTCTGCGAGGTCGGCCAGCAGGGCCAGTCGGTGCCGGCGGTGACCAAGGGCTGGCTGCGGGCTTCGCACCGCAAGCTCGACCCGGCGCGTTCGCTGCCGTACCGGCCCTTCCATGCGCACAACGAGCGGCAGTGGCTGAAGCCCGGCGAAATCGTTGAATGCCAGGTGGAAATATGGCCGACCTGCATGGTGTTCAGGAAAGGCCACAAGATCCGCCTCGACATCCAGTCGCGCGACGGCGCCGGCAGCCAGATGTACGGGCATTACCACGCGGATTACAACCTCGGCGCCGAGAACACGATCTATTCAGGCGGTGACAAACCGTCGTATCTGCTGCTGCCGGTGATCCCGGCGAAGGCCTGAACGCATCAAGGGAAAACGCAAGACATGCCATACACCACGATCAACGGCCTGAAAATCAACTGTGAAATTGCGGGGAAGGGCACGCCGCTGCTGATGTTTGCGCCGGGCGGATTCGGATCGACCATCGCGCGCTGGACCGCTGCCGGCGGCAAGCGCGAATGGAAGGAGATGGACGCGCTGGCGACGCTGTCGAAGCATTTCCGCACCATCGCCTACGACCGCCGCGAGGCCGGGTTTTCCGGCGGGCGCATCGAGCCGCTGGGCTGGGAGCACTATGTGCTCGAGGCGAAGGCCATGCTCGAATTCGCCGGCGAAAAAAAGGCGCTGATCCTCGGCAGCTGCATGGGGGCCGCGCTGGCCACCGCCTTCGCCGAACGCCATCCGGACATGTGCCTGGGACTGTACCTGCACTGGCCGGTCGGCGGGTACCGCTGGCTGCTCAAGGGGCGGACCTTTTTCCGGCGGCACATGGACTTTGTGCGTGCCAACGGTTTTGCGGCGGTGGTCCAGCGCGCGCCGGAGAAACGCAGCTTCTGGGAGGATGCGGAGATCGGCCCCTGGGGACCGCCGACGGTGCATCATCCTGACTTCGCGGCGGAATACGTCAAACAGGACATGGATCGTTACTTCGCGGTCTGCGAGCAGACCCGCGACGCGCTGTTCAACGATACGCAGTTTTCCGGGGCGGGCCCCGAAGCGCTGATGAAAATGGACATTCCCGCATTCATCCAGACCGGCAACGATGCCTCGCATGCGCATTCCGCTTCCTGGGCGACCAAGGAACTGATGCCGGATGCCGAATTGTGGGATGTGATGCCGCCGCAGCAGAACGGCGCCAACACGCTGGAGCAGGTACTCCGCTTCAAGGCGAAGCTGGGTTTGTAGGCACAAAAGACAACAGGAGGAGGACATCATGCACAAGACCGCAATTGCAATGGCACTGCTGCTCGCCGGGACCGGCACCGTTGCCGCCCAGGGCAAGGCCGCCACCGATTTTCCCAACCGGCCGATCCGCATCGTCGTCGGCTTCACGCCCGGCGGCCAGCCCGACATTTTTTCGCGGCTGATCGCGCCCCGTCTCGGCGAGGCGCTGGGCCAGACGGTGGTTGTCGACAACCGTCCCGGCGCCGGCAGCGCGATCGGCACCAAGATCGTGGCCGACGCGACGCCCGACGGCCACACGCTGCTCTGCGTGTCGGCATCCCATGTCATTTCACCGGCGGTGCGCAAGCTCAACTTCGATCCGATCCGGGATTTTTCCGCCATCACCCAGATGTA
>JALHND010000175.1 GCA_022843705.1 Burkholderiales bacterium | reverse complement strand
TCGCCGCGCATTTCCAGCCAGCCCTTGCTGCCGAAAACATGCACCCGCCACAACTCGCCGGTGACGGTGATGGTGGTCAGCTGGCCGGTCGCGCCATTGGCGAAACGGAACAGCATCGCCGTCGTGTCATCGACCTCGATGTCGGCGGCCAGCGCGCGCCGGATGCTGTGGGCGCAGACTTCCTTGACCGGACCGGCCAACTGGATCATCGCGTCGAGCGTGTGCACGCCGCGCGGCGTCATGCCGCCGGCGGGGGATTCGATGCGCGAGGCGCGCCAGGCGCTGGGTTTGAGCTGCCAGCCCGAGGGGCCGGAAAAGTTGGCTTCAACGTGCAGCACCTGGCCGATGTCGCCGGCGGCGATACGCCGGCGCATTTCGACGAAGGCCGGCGCGTGGCGGCGGTTGAAACCGATGCCCAGCGTGACGCCGGCCTTGCGGCAGGCTTCGACCGCCTCTTCGGCATGGGCGCGTTTCAGCGTCAGCGGTTTTTCGACAAAAACATGTTTGCCGGCCTGCGCCGCGGCGATGATCTGGGCATGGTGCTGGGTATGCGGGGTGGCGAGCACCACGGCCTGGATCTGCGGGTCGCGCAGCACGGCATCGTAATCGGCGACGACGATCGCGCCGTATTTCTGCGTGAATTCGGCGTGGCGCGAAGGATCGCGCGAGACACCTTTGACGATGCGGATTTTTGTGCTGGCCTTGACCGAGTCGGTCAGGCGGTTGCCCCAGCGGCCGAGGCCGTGAAGTGCTGCGTTGAGCATGGTGGTTTCTCCTCTAACGTCAAAGTAAGCGCATCACGGATGTTGTAGCCCGGATGGAGCGAAGCGGAATCCGGGGCAGTGTCGCCACAGGCTGCCGCGGCCCCGGACTCCGGCCTTCGGCCTTCCTCCGGGCTACGGGCACTTCCGGGCTACGGGTGATCCCGTCCGGCGCCTCCGGTCAATGTCCCGCAACTTCTACTTTTTCGCCGTCGGCCGCAGCGGGCTGTTGAAGGTGAAGTTGTCGTAACTCATCTCGGCAACGCGGAACCACAGGAACTGGTCGCTGCGGAATTTGAGCCACTGCGCGTAGATGCGGCGGAAGTGCGCGCTTTTTTTCGCGGCTTCGTCGTAGATTTCGAAAGCGGCCTTCTGCGCGGCTTCCATCACCGGTTTCGGGAACTGGCGCAGCTGCGCGCCGCCGCCGACCAGCCGTTTCAGCGCTTCCGGATTTTTTGCATCGTAACTGGCCAGCATGTGCACATTGGCCTCGGCGCAGGCCGATTCGAAAATCGACTTGTAGTGTTTGGGCAGCGCCTCCCACTGCTTGAGATTGACGATGGTCGACAGCTGCGGCCCGCCTTCCCACCAGCCGGGGTAGTAGTAGTACTTGGCGACTTTCTGGAAGCCGAGCTTCTCGTCGTCGTAGGGGCCGACCCACTCGGCGGCGTCGATGGTGCCGCGCTCGAGGGCCTGGTAGATCTCGCCGCCGGCGAGCTGCTGGCCGACGACGCCGAGTTTCGCCAGCACCTGGCCGGCGAGTCCGGCAACACGCATCTTGAGGCCCTTGAGGTCAGCCAGCGACTTGATCTCCTTGCGGTACCAGCCGCCCATCTGCACGCCGGTGTTGCCGGTGGGGAACTGCACGCAGCCGTATTCCTTGAACAGCGCGGCCATCGCTTCCATGCCGCCGCCGTAGTACATCCAGGCGTTCTGCTGGCGCGCATTGAGGCCGAAGGGCATCGCGGTGGCGAAGGCGAAGGCCGGGTCCTTGCCGATGTAGTAATAGGGCGCGGTGTGGCCGCACTGCACGGTGCCGTTCTGCACGGCATCGAGCACCTGCAGGCCGGGCACGATTTCACCGGCGGCAAAGACGCGAATCTGGAACTTGCCTTCGCTGCCTTCGGCCACGCGGCGCGAGAGGATTTCTGCGGCGCCGTACAGGGTGTCGAGGCTTTTCGGAAAACTCGAGGCGAGCCGCCACTGGATGGTCGGCTGCGCGCGCACGATCGCCGGTGCGGCCACCGTGCCTGCGGCAAGGCCCAGCCCTGCCTTCTTCAGGAATGAACGCCGTTGCATGGATCCTCCGCGATGATTTTATATAAGTACTTGATTATAAACGATATTTTATGTTCCGGCGAGGGTCATGCCCTCGACCAGGATGGAGCCGCACTGGCGCGAGCTGCGCCGCGACACATCGTTGCCGATGGCGACGATGTTTTTGTAGATGTCCTTCAGGTTGCCGGCGATGGTGATTTCCTGCACCGGGTAGGCGATCACGCCGTTCTCCACCCAGAAACCGGCGGCACCGCGCGAGTAGTCGCCGGTGACCGCGTTGACGCCCTGCCCCATCAGTTCGGTGACCAGCAGGCCGGCGCCCATTTTTTTCAGCAGCGCGGCGAAATCCTCGCCGGTGTCGGCCATGATCAGGTTGTGATTGCCGCCGGCATTGCCGGTGGATTTCATGCCGAGCTTGCGGCCGGAATAGGTGGCGAGGAAATAGCCCTGCAGCACGCCGTCCCTGACGATGTCGCGGGTTTGCGTCGCCACGCCCTCTTCGTCAAAGGCACCGCTGGCGATGCCTTTCGGAATCAGCGGCAGGTCGCGCATCTGCACGATCGGCGCGAACACCGCCTTGCCGAGGCTGTCGGGGAGGAAGGAGGATTTGCGGTAGAGGCTGCCGCCGGAGACCGCCGACACGAAATGTCCCATCAGGCTGGCGGCAACACCGGTTTCGAACAGCACCGGCACCTGCCGCGTCGCGATCTTGCGCGCCTTCAGCCGCGCGATCGCGCGTTCACCCGCCTTGCGGCCGATGAATTCCGGCGCCGGCAGGTCGGCGGGATCGCGCTGGGTTTCGTACCAGTCGTCGCGCTGCATGCCGTCGCCCTTGCCGGCGATCAGCGCGCACCAGATGCTGTGGCGCGAGCTCGCGTAGCCGGCAAGGAAACCGTGGGTATTGCCGTAGATGAAATGCGACTGCTGGGTCGACACCGTCGCGCCCTCGGAATTGCTGATGCGCTTGTCGACCGCGAAACCCGCCGCCTCGCAGGCCTTCGCCATTTCGATCGCGCGTTCCACCGGCATGTCCCAGGGATGGATCAGGTCGAGGTCCGGGAACTCGCGGGCCAGCGTGTCGGGGTCGGCGAGGCCGGCGCAATCGTCGGAGGCGGTGTATTTGGCGATCGCCAGCGCGGCGTCGACGGTGTCGCGCACCGCCTGCGGCGAAAAATCGGAGCTCGAGGCATGGCCGCGCTGTTTGCCGATGTAGACGGTGACGCCGATGCCCTTGTCGCGGTTGTACTCGATGGTTTCGACTTCGCCCTGGCGCGCGGTGACGGTCTGGCCGTAACCCTCGCTGGCCTCGGCGTCGGCGGCGGTGGCGCCGCGGCTCAGCGCATGGGCCAGCGCATCGCTGACGAGCTGCCGCAGCGCAGACTCGTCATGGGAGAAAGGCTTTGAATCGGGTCGGGATGCCATGTTTTTGCGGGGCGCCGGTGACGATCGGGCGCTGAAAGGGCGTTATCATAACAGCTTCATTTTTGACACTGCCTCCCGTGGAAGACACCCCCGATTTTGACGATCCGCCGAGCAAGAGCCAGCGCAAGCGCGACATGAACGCGCTGCAGGACATAGGCGCCGAACTGCTCGAACTCAACGACCAGCAGCTGGCCGGCATCGAGCTGCCGGAGAACCTGCACGCGGCGGTGACCGAGGCGCGCAAGCTGCGCGCGAACGGCGCGCGGCGGCGCCAGCTGCAGTACATCGGCAAGCTGATGCGCCAGGTCGATCCGGCGCCGATCCGCGAAAAACTCGACGGCTTCCGCTCGACCTCCGCCGCGGAGACCGCGCGGCTGCACCGCATCGAACGCTGGCGCGAACGGCTGCTCGAGGATCCGGCGGCGGTGGCCGAGTTCATCGCCGCCCATCCCGGCACCGACAGCCAGCAGCTGCGCACGCTGATCCGCAACACCGCCGAGGAACGCGCCCGCGGCAAACCGCCGAAAAATTTCCGCGCGCTGTTCCAGATGATCCGCTCGGTGATCGACGCGCAGTCACCCCCCGGCGAACCTGCGGCCTGAAGTTATAATCCGCGCCATGTCGAATCCCGCAGAACTGCTCATCGGCCTCGTCTCCATCAGCGACCGCGCCTCGAAGGGCGTCTACAAGGACGAGGGCCTGCCGGCACTGGAGGAATGGCTCAGGCAGGCGATCAGCGATCCGCCCTGGCGCGCGGTGACGCGGCTGATTCCCGACGAACGCCCGGTGATCGAGGCCACGCTGCGCGAACTGGTGGATGACGAAGGCTGCCATCTCGTTCTGACCACCGGCGGCACCGGCCCGGCGCTGCGCGACGTGACGCCCGAAGCCACGCTGGCCTTCGGCGACAAGGAAATGCCGGGTTTCGGCGAGCAGATGCGCCAGGTCAGCCTCAAGTTCGTACCCACCGCGATCCTGTCGCGGCAGGTCGCGGTGATCCGCTTTCGCCGTTCCAACCTTGAACCGAAAACCGGGACGCTGATCATCAACCTGCCCGGCCAGCCGAAGGCGATCAAGGAAACGCTGGAAGGCCTCAAGGACGAGGCCGGCAAACCGCTGGTGCACGGCATCTTCGCCGCGGTGCCCTACTGCATCGACCTGATCGGCGGACCGTACATCGAGACCAATGATGCGGTGTGCAAGGCTTTCAGGCCGAAGTCGGCGGTGCGCCAGAAGTAAGGCGTGAGGTGTCAGGGGTCAGGCGTAAAAGCAGGCACCAGGCCCACTCCTCACCCGTGACTCATCACTCCTCACTCTTCACCCCTGACTCCTCACAATGCTAGAAACCATCGAACTCGAAACCGCCAAGAACCCCACCGCCGCCGTGATCTGGATGCACGGCCTCGGTGCCGATGGCAATGACTTTGTGCCCATCGTCAATGAACTCGATCTCGCGGGGGCGCCGGGCATCCGTTTCGTGTTTCCGCATGCGCCGGTGCGCGCGGTGACGATCAACAACGGTCACCGGATGCGTGCCTGGTATGACATTTCCTTCGGCGACCTCGAAGGCCACACGCGCAAGGCCGACGAAAAAGGCGTGCGCGAATCGCAGGCGCAGATCGGCGAATTGATTGAACGCGAAGCCGCGCGCGGCATCGCCGCCGGAAAAATCGTGCTGGCAGGTTTCTCGCAGGGCGGCGCGATCGCACTGCACACGGGGCTGCGCCATCCGGAGAAACTCGCCGGGGTGATGGCGCTGTCGACCTACCTGCCGCTGGCCGAGAGTTTTGCGCAGGAGGCGGCGCCGGCCAATGCAAAAACTTCGGTGTTCATGGCCCACGGCACGCAGGATCCGGTGGTGCCCTACACGATGGGCCGCAATTCCTGCACGCTGCTGGAAAAAGCCGCCTACACCGTGGAATGGCACGAGTACCCGATGCAGCATTCGGTGTGCATGGAAGAAGTCGCCGACATCGGCCGCTGGCTGGTGAAGGTGCTGGGCTGAACCCGCTCGACAGGAAGACATCCTCATGAATATCGCCGCCGTTCTCGCCGCAGGTGCCTGCGCAATCTCCTTCGCCGCTCAGGCCGCCGACTGGCCAACCCGCCCGGTGCGCATCATCGTGCCTTTCGGCGCCGGCAGCGCCACCGACGTGGTCGCACGCACCGTCGGCCAGAACCTGTCCGAGGC